>NZ_LT629783.1:2535000-2835000 GCF_900105835.1 Pseudomonas fragi | reverse complement strand
GATCAGGCGCCCGGTCAGGCCAAAGAAGATGCTGATATTGGCCGCCGTGGTATGGGGCATCATGCGCACATAACTGTTGGCGTTGAGGCCGTCTGCGACGGAGTTGAGCAGCATGTTGCCGAATGCCTTGATCTCGTCGGTGCTGCCGGTGGACGAGCCGCAGGCCACGCCCATGCGGCCATCGCGGATGATCGGGTTGCCGAGCAGGCCGGCGTCCTGCAAGGCCTGTTCTGCAGCGCCGACGGCCAGGCGCGAGACGCGGCCCATGCTGCGCAGTTGTTTACGGGTCCAGTGGGCGGGCACTGCAAAATCATCGATCGGGCCAGCCAGGCGAGTGTTGAGTTCAGTAAAACGGTCCCACTCGTCCATGCGCCGGATACCGCTGCGTCCGGCCACAAAATTGGCCTCGATGCTGGCCCAGTCACTGCCCAGTGAAGTAATGCCGGCCATGCCGGTGACGACGACGCGCTTCATCAGCACAACCCTCCGTTGACGGCCAGCACCTGGCGGGTGATATAGCCCGCTTCGGCCGACATCAAGAAGTTGACAGCCCCCGCGACTTCTTCCGGGGTGCCCATGCGTTGGGCGGGGATCATTTTCATCAGTTCTTCTACCGGTACGTTTTCGTCGAGCATGGCGGTGTCGATCAGACCCGGCGCGACGCAGTTGACGGTGATCTTGCGTTTGCCCAGCTCGATGGCCAGGGCCTTGGCTGCGCCGATAAGGCCGGCCTTGGAGGCGCTGTAGTTGACCTGCCCGCGATTGCCGATCAGGCCCGAAACCGAGGTAATACAGACGATGCGCCCGGCCGCGCGGCGGCGGATCATCGGCATCATCACCGGGTGCAGCACGTTGTAAAAACCGTCGAGGTTGGTGCGCATGACCACGTCCCAGTCGTCTTCGCTCAGCGCCGGGAAGGCACCGTCACGGGTCAGGCCGGCGTTGAGCACTACGCCGTAATAGGCCCCGTGCGTCTCGACATCGGCTTCGAGAATGGCCTTGCATTGGGCGCGCTCCGATACGTCGAATTGCAACACCCGGGCATTGCGGCCCAAGGCGTGTACTTCGGCCATTACGGCATCGGCTTCGCTGCGGCCGCTACGGCAATGCAGCACCAGATCAAAACCGGCCTGGGCCAGGCGCAAGGCGATGGCGCGGCCAATGCCACGGCTGGAACCTGTGACCAAAATGGACTCAGTCATGGCGGGTCTCCTGGGGTGTCTGGGCAAGGTAGTTTTCGGCCCGGGGCGGGCGGAACACGTTCAGGCGGGCGCTGGCATGGATGCCGGGGCCGGTGAGGTGGCACTCGAACACGCCCATGCCGTTGTCGTCTTCCAGCGAGCGCAGAGCGTGGATATGCAGCTCGGTGCCCGCAGGGAAGTGTTCGACGTTGCATTCAAATTTACGCGTGCCGAGCAAAAAACCCAGGGCCACGGGGTTGCCCTGCACGCGGGCGCGGCAACCGGCGTAGGCGGCGACGCTTTGCGCCATCAACTCAACGCCCACCCAGGCGGGCAGGCTGCCGTCTTCGCGGTTGAACAAACCGCCGGCGCGCACGGTGAGGCGGGTTTGAATCTGTTCTTCGTCGAACGCCAGTACCTGATCGATGAGGATCATGTCGCCAGCGTGGGGCAGCAGTTCGGCGAGCGGCCAATCGATCATGGAGCCTCTCCGATAATCAGGCTGACGTTATTGCCGCCGAAGGCAAACGAGTTGCTCATCAGGCAGCGTTGTGAGGTCGGGGCCAGGGTCTGGCCGGGGGTTACCCAGTTCAGGGCAGGCAGCGCCGGGTCGCCGTGGCCGTCCCAGACGTGGGGCGCCAAGGCACCGTCGTGGTTCAGGCTCAGCCAGCAGAAGGCGGCTTCCAGCGCGCCAGCGGCACCCAGGGTGTGGCCGGTCATGGGTTTGGTCGATGAACACGGTACCCCTTCGGGGAATACCTGGGCCACGGCGTGGCTTTCCATCGCATCGTTGTGCTGGGTGGCGGTGCCGTGCAGGTTCAGATAGCCGATTTGGTCTGCCTGCAGGCCCGCGCGCTTCAAGGCTTGTTGCATGGCTTGAACGGCGCCGCGCCCGCCAGGCTCTGGGGCGGAAATATGGTGGGCATCACTGCTGGCCCCCGCGCCGAGCAAGGCGATGGCGTGGTCGGCGGCAGGTTGCCTGCTCATTACAAAGAGCACCGCTGCTTCGCCAATATTGATGCCGTGGCGGTTTACCGAAAACGGATTACAGCGCTCATCCGACACGGCTTCCAGTGCCGAAAAGCCGTTGAGCGTCAATTTGCAGAGGGTGTCGACGCCGCCGCACAGCACCGCGTCGCACAGGTTCATTTCCAGCAGCCGCTGCGCGCTCATCAGGGCGCGGGCGCTGGAGGTGCAAGCGGTGGAAATCACATAGGCCGGGCCGCTGATGCCCAGCCAGTCGGCCAGGAAGGTGGCCGGCGCGCTTAGTTCCTGTTGCTGATAGGTGTAGTCAGCGGGGAACTGCTGGTTCTGCAGGTAGTGGGCAATGCCCTGGCTGGCCTCATCAATGCCCGAGGTGCTGGTGCCCAGCACGATGGCGATGCGCTCGCGGCCGAAGGTTGCGATGGCCTGCTCGATAGCGTCGCGGATCTGCAGGGCGGCTTCGAGCAACAACTGGTTGTTGCGGCTGTTTTGCGCATGGAGTTCGGCCGGGATTGCAGCCAGCTCACCGTTCACCGCACCGATGGTCACTGAGCGTTCGGGCACCCAGCCGCTGGCGCGCAGCATGCCCGAGCAGTCACCGGCAAACAGCTTGCGTGCCACTTCATCGGCGCCACGGCCAAGGGCGCAGACCACGCCAAGAGCATTGAGGTAAGCCGTCATGGGGCGGTCTCCAGGGGGCTTACGGTGTAATGCAGATCGCCCTTCATGTCGATGCGAAACACCTCGGGTTGCGGGTAGTGCACTTGCCAGCGTTGTTCGATGAAGCGCAGGTCAGGCGCCGTTTTGGCCTGTGGATAATTATCCGCAAGCTGCGTTGCTGGTGTGAGTGCAAACAGCAGCGCGGCAAACAGCTCGCGGGCTTCGGGGTTGGGCGGCAGCAACCCGTCGGCGTGCCAGCTGCCGTCTTGCAGCAGTTGGCGCGCCAGTGGAATGCCCAGCGGGTCCATCAGTGACCAGCGCAGCGCGGTGTCTTGTTGCTGGATGACTAGCAACCAGTCCTGACGCTGATCGGCCTGCTGGCGCTGGATATGCAATTGCATGGGCAAGGCCAGGGTTGGCGTGTGCCGTGGCAGTGGCAGGCTGGTGCAGGCGCTGAGCAGCAAGAGCATCCACAGTGCTGCGCTTAGCCTGTAGCCGCTGCCGACAGGCTGCGAAAAGGCCCGCAGGGCCTTCAAGAAAACGGGCCTGCTTCGCATGCCATCGCAGCCTTCGGCAGCGGCTACAGGGTTTGAATTGATCATTGGGCCTGGCCTGGCAGGGGCTTGCGTGCCACCACGTTGACCAGGGTTTCTTCGCGCTGGCCCACCGGTTTTGGCTTGAACAGGCCAACCCGCTCCAGCAGGCCGAAGTCTTTGGAGCGGCTCCACCACAGGTACGGGTAAGAGACGTTCTGCGCCTCGAATTCAAAGCCCTGGTCGCGGATCATTTCCAGGTATTGCGCCGCGCTTTTCTGCACATGCATGGGGTGACGGAACAACCAGCGGATCACCCAGGTATCGATATAGGCTTCGGTAGACTCGGCAAACAGCAAGTAACCGCCGGGCTTGAGCACCCGGTAAAACTCGGCCAGCGCACGGTCCTGTTGCACCAGATGATGAAAGGTCTGGTGGCAGAACAGGATGTCGACGCTGGCGTCGGGCACGTCCAGTTCGGCGCAGTCGCTGCCGATCAGTTCCACATCAAAGCCCTGGCGCTGTGCTTCTTCGCCGCTCAGCTGCAGGCTCAGCGGGTCGGCATCCAGGCCGATCAGGCGCTGGGGGGCGAAGGTCTTGTACAGGTACTGGAACGATTTGCCCTGGCCGCAACCGGCATCGAGGATCACCGGCGCGGTGGGCAGCGGCTCGCTGAACAGGCTGCGCAGGTCGTTGATGGCCACCCGCAGCACATGGTGCTGCCAGGTGTGGCTGCGCAAGAACCAGAACCCGATGCGGGTTTCTTCGACGTAGGTATCGCTCAGAGGTTTCATGCGGGCTCCGTGGCGCAGATATCCGACAGCATGCGCAATCGGCGCTTGGGTTCGCTGACAAACGGGTTGGTTTCGTCCCAGGCATAGCCGGCCAGGATCGAGCTGATCATGCGCCGGATGTGCGGCGAGCTGCCGGGGTGGAAGATCACGTCCTGAAAGGTCCCGGCGTACCAGCCTTCGACATAGCAACGGAAGGTGTCGACCCCGCGCTTGAGCGGCTCGGCAAATTCGCTTTGCCAGTCCACCGCTTCGCCTTGCAACTGGCGGTGCAGTACACCGGCGGCCATGCTCGCCGAACGCATGGCAATGGTGACGCCCGAGGAGAACACCGGGTCAAGGAACTCGGCGGCGTTGCCCAGCAGGGCAAAGCCGGGGCCGTGCAGGGTTTTGACGTTGGCCGAGTAACCGCCCAGGGTGCGCGCCGGGGTGTCCCATATGGCATTGACCAGCACATGTTGCAGGCTTGGGGTTTCATCGATAAAGCTGCGCAGGCATTCGTCGAGGTTTTCACTACGCCCTTTGAAATGTTCTGCTGCGGCCACCACGCCCACCGAACAACGGCCATTGCTGAACGGGATGCTCCAGAACCAGATATCCCGTTGGGTAGGGTGGGTCGTGATGAGGATTTTGTTGCGATCGAAACCCGGGTGGTCGATGCGGTCTTCAACGTGGGTGAACACCGCCTGACGCAGCGGAAAGTTCGACGGTGCTTCAAGGTCGAGCAAGCGTGGCAGGACACGGCCGTAGCCGCTGGCGTCGAGAATGAAATCGGCTTCGAGCTGATAGCGGCTGCCATCTTCGCGTTCAACCTGCAGCAGCGGTTTTTCCCGTTCAACGTCAACCGTCATCACGGTTTCGCCGTAGCGGATTTCAACGCCCTGCAAGGCGGCCTGATCGGCCAGCAGCTTGTCGAAATCGGCGCGCTGCACCTGAAAGGTAGTGGGTTTGCCGTTGCTGAAGGTGTCGCCAAAATCGAAGGCGCTGTACTGCTCGCCCCAGGCGAAGGCCGCGCCGTTTTTCAGTTGGAAGCCGGCGGCCTGCAGGGCCTCCAGCATGCCCGCTTCCTCGATAAAGTCGATGCAATGGGACAGCAGGCTCTCGCCAATGGAAAAGCGCGGGAAGTGCTGGCGCTCGATGATCAGCACATCGTGGCCCTTGCGTTTGAGCAACGCCGAGGCGATGGCCCCGGAAGGCCCGGCACCAATGACCACAACCTGACGACATTCCATTTCTACTACTGACACAGAGGCTCCTTGCCGGGGACTACAGCCGACTTCAAAGGGGGTTTGTTCATGCCCGCCAGCGCCGGTAACAGCGTGGCGATCAGGCCCATCAGCATCAGCGCAAAGTACAGCGCCGGGCTGATAAGCTGTTGTTGCAGCAGCAGGTTGAGAAACACGATCTCACTCAACCCGCGAATATTGAGTAACAGGCTTTCACGCCATTTACTGGCGCCGGCAAACGACGGCGTGGCCCAGCTCAAGCCGAGCCAGTTGCCCAGCACTTTGCTGAGCATGGGCAACAGCAACAGCGCCGCCAATTGCAGCATGTTGATGTCGCTCAGGGCACTATGCACATCGATCTGCACAATCCCGAAGGCCAGGATCAACGGCACCGCGAGGTGGCTTTGCAAGCGCCCAAGCCACAGGGTCTTTAGCGGCATCACCCACGCGACCTTGAGCCACGCCATGCACAGCAGGTAGCCGACACCGAAAATCAGCGCATTGAGGCGGTAATGCTCGGCCACCACCAGCAGGGCGAAAAAACTCAGGCTGTAGCACAGCGGCTGACGAATCTGCAGGGCGCGCAACAGCAATGGCAGCAAGGCTGCGGCAATGGGCAGCAGCAGGCTGTTGAAATCGAGGCTGCCCTGGGCCAGGCCAAACAGGCTCCAGCAGGTCAGGTCGATAAGGATCGCGCTTTGCACCAGACGCCGGGTGGCCGCAGGCGGGTAATGGATATGGCGCAAGTACAGGTACAACACCGGGATCGCGGTGATGGCAAACACCAGCCCGATGGCCAGTGAACTGAGCCAGGGTTGTTCCGGCAGCAGCCAGACTGCGCAGGCCAGCCCGCAGGCAAACGGCACGGCGAAACTGGGCAGGGCGATTTTCAGGCTCTGGCGATCAAGGCGCAAGTCGATCACATCACTCAAAATGGTCCCCAGCAACAGGGCAAAACCCAGGCTGTACAGGCTTTTTAGCCAGACCGGCGCGATCAGTTGTGCGCCACTGAGCTGCCAGTGCGGTTCGATCCACAGCAGCATCAGCAACGGCAGGCCGATGGACGCCAGCAGCAACTGGCTGACAATCGGGATCACGCCAAAGTGGCGGCCCACCCGGGTAGCCACGGCAAACAGGGCCAGAACCAGCAGCCAGAATGCGGCGATCATCATTGGCGGTGCTCCTGCTTGCCGGCCCAGGGCGCGAGGATAAAGCTGAACGCCAGGCCCAGGCTGACCGCCAGGCCGAAATTGCTGACTGCCGGGGTGCCGGAAACCGCCAGCAGGCCGAACGACAGCCAGGTGGTCAGTGCCGCCAGCAGGGTGCCCAGCAGGCTGACGGCGGCGCCGCCGATTTGCTCGCGCATCAGGATCGCGTAATCGACGCTGATGGCCGTCACCAGCAGCAAGCCGAACAGGCTGAACAGGGTCAGGGGCTGGCCCAGCCAGCCGAGGCTGGCGAGGCTGCACAAGGCCGCCAGCAATGGCAGCGCAACGATACGCAGCGCGCCGCCGAAGCCGAACGGAGCGATCAGCAGCAGCACGATCAGCACGCAGGACAGCAGTTTCAGTTCGGCGGCGCTGATTTGTGTGGCGGCAAATACGTTGTTCAAATCGCCCAGGCGATCCACCAGCTTCACGCCGGGCAAGTCCAGTGCTTGTATGCGCAACAGGCTGGCGCTGTTCAAACCTTGCAGGCTGACCATTGCCGCCACGCCTTCGGCGTTCTTGCCCAGCCACAGTGCCCGCCACGGCTCGGCCAGCGGGCCGCTCAGCGCATCGTCAATCGACTGCCCGGGCAAGGCTTGCAGTTGCGCCAGTTCGGCTTGCAGGGCGCTTTCGGGCACGCCCAGCTCCAGCAGCGGCTGCCAGTGCTGTGGCAAGACGTTGAGGGCGGCGCGTACCTGCTGTTGCTCGACGGGCAGGCTGACCAGTTGGTTGAGGGCCATATAACCCTGCAGCTTGCCCAGGCCGACCAACTGGTCAAGTCGCTCGCTGAGGGCGCGTTGACGCTCCAGCAACTGCTGCTCGTTATCGGCGCGCACCAGGAAAAACTGGCTGGTGGGCTGATAACCCGTGATACGGGCAATCGCCTGGGCTTCAGTCAGCAGCTGGGGCGGCGCGCTGACCCATTGGCGGATGTCGTTCTTGCTGGTCAGTTGCCACACGCCGGCGGCACAGAACGCCAGCAGCAACACCAGCAGCGCCGGGGTGGGGATTTTGTTCAGGAGTGCTTCGCGCATATTGAGCAGGGTTTGCGCGATACGCAGCGGCCATTGCGCAGGGCGCAAATCCACGCCTTTGAGCAATGCGGGCAGCAGGCAGACGGCGCTCAGGTAGGCACCGACAAGGCCAGCGGCGGAGAAAATGGCGATCTGGGTCAGCGCCGGGAACGGCGTAAAGGCCAGGGCCAGATAACCGATGCAACTGGTGGCCAGGCTCAGGCTCAGCCCCGGCAGGGTAAGGCGCAGGGCGGGCCAGCTGCGCCAGGGTTTCAGGCTCCAGCTTTTGGACAGGTAATGCAGCGGGTAATCCACCGCCACGCCGATCAGGCTTGAGCCCAACACCAGCGTCATTACATGCATGCTGCCAAAGAACGCGACGCAGGCTACGGCGCCAAACAGCATGCCCACCAGCACTGGCACAAAGGCCAGCAGCACCCGCCAGCGCCGGAACGCCAGCAGCAACAGCAGCAGAATACCCACGGTGGCGCCGCCACCGACCCAGGTGATTTCACGGCTGGCTTGCTGTTGGCCGCTGGCGGCGTAAAGCAGGCCGCTGGCGGCCAGCAGTTGCACATCATTGTTGGCCGCTTGGGTGCGGCTGTCTTCGAGCAGTTGGGCGACCCGCACGGGCAGCTTCATGTCGAAGGCATTGCCCCGGGTGCGGGCGCGCAGCAGTACCCAGTGTTTGCCGTCGGCCTCGGCGATCAGCGCGCCGCTGCCGATATCCAGTTGTACCGTGCCACGTTGCGGCTGACTGTTCTGGATACGCCCGGTGAGGCCCAGCCAGTCGTCCTGGCTGGGCACCAGGCTGAACCCGCTAAAAGGGTCGAACAACGCTTGCACACGTTGCTGGATAAAAGCCTCGGGGTGTTCGATCAACTGGGTGCGGTCGGCGGCCGAGAGCATGGCCACACGCCCGCGCAGCAGCTGTTCGCGCAGGGCCGGGAGGTCGGCCTGCAGGTCCCACTGGACCTTTTCAAACAGGCCGCTGGCCTGCCATTGCGTGCCCAGTTGCCGGGCCGTGGCGATGGCTTGCTGACGGTCGCTGCTGCCCACCAGTACCAGCATTTCGCGGTTGAGCGGCTCCTGCATGCGTTGCTCGGCGCTCAGCTCCAGCGCGTCCGGCGCGTCGCCGGGCACCAGGTCCATCAAATTGGCCGACAGCGGTGCACCGTGACGCCACTGCCAGCCGGCGAGTGCGAGCACGGCCAGCAGCAGGATCAGAAAGCCACGGGGCAACCAGCGTTCACTGCGCAAAATCGTGCTGCTCCGCATCGCTCAACGGTTGGTTGCTGACGCTGTTGTGCATCTTCAGCTGCGTGCTGTCGCCCTGGGCTTCTTGCAGTTCGATGCGTTGCACCAACTCGCCGCCTTCAATATTGATCTGTTTGAACACTTGCTTGAGCAGCAGGGAGCGTGGAGTCAGCGTTAGCGTCCAGTGATCGGGTATGCCTTGCAGTTGCAGGTCGAAATCCCGTTGCAGGCCGCTGCTGTCGCCTTGCAGCACGGCGAGAAACAGGCGGTTCTGCTCGGCGCCGGCGCTTTTGCCGGGCAGCATTTGCCAGCTTGTCCCGTCGCGGCGGGCGATGCCCTGGGCGGTGATACGGTAGTCCTGCTGCAACGGGGTCTTGAGTTGCCAGAGCAGGCCGTGGTCCCTGGCCAGCACAAAGGTGCCGGTGCTGGTCAGGGGCTTGGGCAGGGCGCGCAGGTGTTTTTCCTGGATGAAATCACCGTGGATCACCTGGGGCCTGGCCAGTTGCTCGCTCAGTTGTTGCAGGTCGAAGGCGTGGGCCATGGGAGTGAATCCGAGCAACAGCACACACCCCAATGTGGGAGCGGGCTTGCTCGCGATGCAGGCGCTGCGCAGCTTCTGCCACACTGCGGTGATGCAATCGCGAGCAAGCCCGCTCCCACAGATGATCGCGTTCATGCCAGCACCCTCGCCACCGCCTCGGTAAAGCACCTGGGCGACACCAGTTGCATCTCCTTGCTGGCAATCTCGACCGCCACTTGCACGGTCACGGCCCGGGTCAGCCGTTCGCCGGTGGCCAGGTCAGTAATCAGGTAATTGACCTTCAAGCGGTTCTCCCACTCCACCAGGCTGGCGCGCACGTTGATCCGCTGGCCAAACGTGGCCCCGCGTACATAGCGCAACTGCATATCGATCACCGGCCACGCATAGCCCGCATCGAGCATCTGCGTGTAGTTGTGGCCGATATGGTCGAGCAGCGCGCAGCGGGCCACTTCGAGGTATTTGACGTAGTGGCCGTGCCATACGACATGCATGGTGTCGATGTCGAAAAACGGCACCAGCACCTCGGTATCAACGTGCAAAACCCCTTTGCTACGCATGCAGCCTCCAGTGTTGTTGGGCGATCCGGCTCAGGCACAGGCGCAGCTCGGCTTCCAGGGCGCGGTCTTCAACCACCGGGGGGAAGTCCCTGGCCAGTTCGGCATGCATCTGCGCCAGCGCTGGCGGCAGCGGGCGGGCGTCTTCGGCACGGCTGCGCAGCCATACGCCCTGATTGGCCGCCAGCAGGGTGGCGGCGGCGACTTGCTCGGTCAGTTCCAGCACGCGGATCGCATCGCGGGCAGCGATGGTGCCCATGCTGACCTTGTCCTGGTTATGGCATTCGGTGGAGCGGGAGAACACGCTGGCCGGCATGGTGTTTTTCAACGCCTCGGCAGTCCAGGCGCTAGTGCCAATTTGCACCGCCTTAAAACCGTGGTTGAGCATCGCCCGTTCTGCGCTGGCGCCCGACAGGTTGCTCGGCAAACCGTGGTTGTAGCGCACGTCCACCAGCAATGCGAGCTGGCGGTCGAGCAGGTCGGCGACGTTGGCTACCAGGGTCTTGAGGCTGTCCATCGCAAAGGCGATATGGCCGCCGTAGAAATGCCCGCCGTGCAGCACACGCTCTTCTTCAGCGTCGATGATCGGGTTGTCGTTGGCGCTGTTGAGTTCGATCTCGATAAACCCGCGCAGCCAGTTCAGGCTGTCGGCCAGCACGCCCAGCACATGGGGCGCGCAACGCAGCGAGTAACGGTCTTGCAGGCGATGCAGCGGCGCGGTCGGGGCGTCGATGGCCAGGTCCTGGCGGATCCACGCAGCAACCTGCATCTGCCCCGGGTGCGGCTTGGCGGCAAACAGGCGCTCGTCAAAGTGCTCGGGGTTGCCTTGCAGCGCCACCACGTTGAGGGCGGTGATGCGCGTGGCCAGTTTGAGCAGGTAGTCGGCGCGGGCATAGGCCAGGCAGGCGAGGCCGGTCATCACCGCAGTGCCGTTCATCAATGCCAGCGCTTCCTTGGGCCGCAGTACCAGCGGCGTCCAGCCCAGTTCGCGGTGTACGTCTGCTGCCAGGCGGCGCTCGCCCTTGAACAGCACTTCACGCTCGCCTGACAGGGTTGCAGCCACATAGGACAGTGGGGTCAGGTCGCCGCTGGCGCCCACCGAGCCCTCTTCGGGGATCAGGGGCAGGATGTCGTGGGCGATAAAGGCCTGCAACCGCTCCAGCAGTTCGATGCGCACACCCGACACGCCGTGGCACAGCGACTGCAAGCGCGCCGCCAGCACAGCGCGGGTGGCCTGGGCGTCGAGCAACTTGCCCAGCCCGCAACCGTGGAAGGTGTAGAGGTGGCGCGGCAAGGCTTCGACGTGCTCCAGCGGCACGGCCACCACGCAAGAATCGCCGTAGCCGGTGGTCACACCGTAGATCACGCCTTCCTTGTCCAGCAGCGAGTCGAGAAAGCGCGCGCCCTTGGCGATGCGCTCGCGGTAGTCGGCGTCGTCCTGCAAACGGGTCGGCGCCTGACGATTGGCCAGGGCCAGCACGTCTTCAATGCGCAACGGGGTTTGGCCGAAGGTTACTGGCTCATGCGGATGCGTCGTCATCGGTCTTCCAGAATGGGTAGAAATTGAACCATTGTTGCGGCGCTTCAAGGCAGTAGTGCCCCAGGCGTTCGGCGTAGCGAGTGGCCCAATGGGCGATCACCTGCTCGCGGTCGCTGCGCCGCCAGAGTACGGCGTCGGTAAAGGGCTCGAGGATCACCCGGTAACGCCCTTCATGTTTGAGGCAAAACATCAGGTTGACCGGGCACTTGAGCAACCCGGCCAATAGCCACGGGCCTTGTGGAAAGAGCGCCGGATGGCCAAGGAAGTCGACCTCGATATTGCGCCCGCCATGCAGCGGCACACGGTCACCGGCAATCGCCAGCCATTCGCCATTTTCCAGGCGCTGATTGAGTTGCAGCATGACCGCCGGGTTGAGCTCGCTGACCTGGATCAGGCGCAAGTGGCTGGCCCCGGCTTCGCCCAGCAGACGGTTAAATTGCTCGGCGTGGCGGGTGTGCACCAGTACGTTCATGGTCACCTGCTCGCCCAGCTCGGCGAGGGCGCGGCACACTTCGAGGTTGCCCAGGTGCGCGCCCACCAGCATCTGCCCGCGTTCGCCGCGCAACTGATTGCGCAGCAGGGCGGGGTCGACGATTTCGATGTCTTCGATCTTGAGGCGGCCGTTCCATACATCGAGTTTGTCGAGCAGGGCATCAGCGAACGCCATGTACTGCCCGAACACCCGCCAGCGGGTAGGGCGCAGTTCGTTGCGCCCGCTCCAGTCGGCCAGCCGCTGCTGGTAGAGCCAGCTGCTGCGCCGGGCGCGTTTGCCGAACAAAAAGAAGTACAGCACGATGGCGTACAGCACCGGGCTGAGTACGCGCCGGCCCAGCAGCTTGATGCCGAAGGCGGTGAGCTGCATCAGCCGGAAACTGCCGCGCTCCTTGTGGTCGGCCCAATGCTCACGGGATTCGCTCATGCTTTGCAGCGCCTCCAGAGGATGCTCGGCAAGCGCAGCAACATGCCGAAAAACAGCTTGGTGTGCATGCCGGAAATCAGCGCATTGTCATGGAACAGGCGAAAGTGCGAGAGGCCGTCCCGGGGGTAATGCACCTGGGTCGGCAGCCAGCGCATGGGCTGGTTGCGCCACGCCAGGCGGACCAGAATTTCGGGGTCGAAATCCATGCGCTTGCCCAGTTTGACCGAGTTGATCAGTGCCAGGCTCGGCGCCAGCGGGTAAACACGAAAGCCGCACATCGAGTCGGGAATCTGCAGCGACAGGCTGTTGATCCACACCCATACATGGGTCAGGTAGCGCGCATACAGGCGGCCCTTGGGCACACTGGCGTCGTACTGTGGATAACCGCAGATCAGCGCTTCGGGGTTTTGCTGCGACACTTGTATGAATGTGGCGACGTCACGCAGGTCGTGCTGGCCGTCGGCGTCCACTTGCAGGGCGTGGGTGAAGCCCAGGCGCGAGGCTTCGCGCAGCCCTGCCATCACCGCCCCGCCCTTGCCCTGGTTCACGGCCAGGCGGATCAGGAAGATGTTATCGCCCAGGGCCAGGTGTTCGAGCACGGCAGCGCAGGCGGGGCTGCTGGCGTCGTCGACCAGCACGCAGGGCAGGCCGGCAGCCAGCAGGGCGTCGACCACGGCGGGCACGGCGGTTTCGTGGTTGTACACCGGGATCACGGCGCAGGGGTTATGCATGGGCAGATATCTCCAGGCCGATGCAGGCGCTTCGTAGCAGCTGCCGAAGGCTGCGTCCGGTGGCGTAGCCGCCGTAAAGTCTGGTGCCTTGGTTTTTCAGGATCATCGTGCAAGCCGGTTTACGATTGCTGCGCAACCGGACGCCGCCTTCGGCAGCTGCTACGGGATTATCCACAGACGGCCTCCAGGACGATGCGGCCACTGGAACAGGGCGCCGTGGCGTTGCGGTAGGCGAAGTGCAACTTGCTGCGTTCAGGGTCAAAGCTCAGGGTCAGTTCAAGGGTGTCGCCGGGGCGCACCAGTTGCTGGAACTTGAGCACTTCCATACCGGCAAAACGCGGCGGCAGGTCGAGCAGTTGCTGGCCCAGGCTGATCGCCCAATCCACTTGCACCACGCCCGGCAGCACCGGGGTCGTGGGGAAGTGGCCGCTGAAGTACGCCAGATCCGGCGGAATCGACAGGTTCACGGTCCATTGCCCGTCACATTCGACCTGGCTCAGTATTTCGGGGGATTTCGGGCGCGGTGCCAGCAGTAATGCATCGACCTGCGCCTGGGGCAGTTTGCCCTGACTGGTGAGCGGCAGCTGACGCAACAAACGCCAGCGGCGCGGCAAGGCCAACGCTTCGCAGTGCTGGCTCAGGTGCTGGCGCAGAGTCTGGGTCAGGGTGCGACGGCCCTGTTCACGCAGGGCAAACAGGCCGCTTGCACTGAGCACCAGCAGGGCGCCCAGTGAGGCGCGGTTGTCATGGACCACGCCCAGGCGAGCTTCGGCGACCCAGTCATGCTTGACCAGGGCCTGTTCCAGCATGGGCAGGGAGATGCGTTTTTCTTCGAGTTTGACGATGCGATCCAGCCGCCCAAGCAGCTCAAAGCGCCCATCTGCTTCAATGCGGGCCGCATCAGCCGTGTGTTCCACATGGCCTGTGGGCAAGTAGGCAGAGGCGATGATCAGGGCGCCGTCTTCGCTTTGGCTCAATTGCACATCGGCAAAGGGCTGCCACAAGTTCTGCCCCTGACGCCAGGCGATGCCGCCGGTTTCCGAGCTGCCGAGGATCTCGGTCGGCCACTGGCCCAGGCGTTCGTGCAGGGCTTGTGCCGCCTCTTGCGGCAGGGCGCCCCCTGAGGAAAACACCCGGCGGACCGGGCTTAGCGCTGGCCAGTCGAGGTTGTCGGCCATGCGCTTGAGCAAGGCCGGGCTGGCGACCCAGGCAAAAGCAGGGTGCTCGCGGCTGGCGCGTTGCATGTCTTCAGGGAAGGCCAGTTGTGTGCGCACAAAGCTGCGACCTGCGCACAATGGCCACAGCACACGGAACAACAGCCCGTAGATATGCTGCGCCGCCACACTGGCGATAATGCACGCATCACCCAGGTCCGCGCCCCACAGTTGCTCCAGTGCCTGAACTTCGTTGGCCATCTGGCGCAGGCTTTTGTCGATGCGCTTGGGCTCGCCGCTGGAGCCCGAGGTGCAAAGGCTCAGCCGGCACAGGTCCAGATCCAGTTCGGCCGCAGGCAGGGCCTCGGCGTACAAGGCTTGCAGTGCGTCGCCTTGAGTTATCCACAGATCGACCTGGCTGTCCCAGCGCAACCGGGTTTGCGCCTGCAGGTCAGCGGGCAGCAGCACGCTGACCCCGGCCCGCCACGCACCTAGCAAGGCCACGGCCAGTTCGGCAGCGTCTTCCAGGTGTACGGCAATGTGCTGCACGCCGCGTTGGCGCAGGCCACCCGCCAGGCGCAGGGCCTGTTCACGCAACGTGGCGTGGTTCAACTCGGGGTCAACCGTGACCCGGCGATCCGTGTACCCCTTGAGCAACAGCTGCTCAAGTTTTATCCAATTCATGCCCGGCCTCTTACCTTTTGTCGTATCAGCCATTCAATGGCAAACAGCAGCCCCATCAGCGCGTAGGCGATCAGGCCGTTGTACAACGTCCACCAGCTCAGCGGCGCCCACAGCGTAAGGCCCGCTGCGACTAACCCGTTAAGCATGAAAAACAGGCACCAGACCTTGGTGACCTGCCGTGTGTAAACAATTGCAATGTCGGGCAGCACCGGCTCGTGCAAACGCGCCAGGCGCTCGATCATCGGTGGTCCGAATTTCAGGCTCAGGCCAAACAGGCCGAGCATGAAGGTGCTGATAAGCACCGGGTACCAGCGCAACAATGCCGGGCTGTTGAACAACGCCAGCAGGGCGCAAAACACCAGTGCAACCACCGCCATCCACACCCCGCCGGGGCGTCGCTCGCCGGTCAGGGCGCGGGCCAGCCACAGGCTGCCCAGCAGCAGGGCGAACTGCCACGGCGCGAAATGGGCCATGCCGAAATGCACCGCAAAGGGGTACAGCAGGCCAGCCAGCAGCAGGCCAAGGCCAATCAGCCGACTCATGCGTCAGCGTGAACCAGACGGTAAACCGCCTCGACCACGTCATTGACGGTGCGCACCGATTTGAACTCTTCTGCGGCGATACGCTTGCCGGTCTTGCGCTTGATATGGTCGATCAGATCGACGGCGTCGATGCTGTCGATTTCCAGGTCCAGGTACAGGTTGGCGTCCAGGGTGACGCGCTCGGGTTCCAGTTCAAAGAGTTCGACCAGTGCGTCGCGCAGGGTGTTGAAAATGTCGTCACGGTTTTGCATGGTTCGGTCTCAGGCTGCCTGTTTGGCGGTGACAAAAGCCGCAAGGCTGGCCACGTTGGAAAAGTGATTGCGTGTGTCTTTGGCGTCGGCATCTATCTTGATGCCGTAGGTTTTTTGAATCGCCAGGCCCAGCTCAAGCGCATCGACCGAATCCAGCCCCAGGCCGTCGCCAAACAGGGTCTGCTCGTCGCCAATGTCGCTGACGCTGATGTCTTCCAGGCCCAGGGCATCGATGATCAGCTGTTTAATGTCGTTTTTCAGATCGCTCATCTGTGGCGAGCTCCTTAATAAAATAGTCATGCACGAAGTCATTGAGCAGGCGCGAAGCTTTGGGCGGCGGGCCTAGCGCGCTAAAGGTCTGTGGATCTATATCGGCACCTACCCGAAAACTGAAGTGCACGCGCCGATCGGGTATGCGGTACCAGGGTTCGGCCTTGGTCAGCGTGGTGGGGCTGACCTTGATCACCACCGGGGTGAGGATCTTCGCACCCCGCAGGGCAATCGCGGCGGCCCCGCGATGAAAGGCGGGTGCCTGGCCCGGCTGGGTACGCGTGCCTTCCGGGAAAATGACCAGGGTCTGGCCTTGCTGCAATGCGCCTGCGGCGTTGTCGAGCATGTCGACGCTGCCATCATTGCTGATGTATTGCGCGGCACGCACGGGGCTGCGGGTAAACGGGTTTTGCCAAAGGCTTTGTTTGACCACGCAATTGGCATTTCTCACCAGGCCAATCAGGAAAACCACGTCGATAAGCGACGGGTGGTTGGCGATGATCATCTGGCCGGGCCGCCCGAGCCGTTCGGCACCTTGTACGTCGTAGGTCAGCACACCCATGCGCGTCATGGTCTGGATAAACAGCCAGAACAGGCGGCTGATGGTAAAACGGGCGCGCTCGCGCTGACGCATGGCATCGCCCGGCAGGCAACTGAGCAGCGGGAAAATCACCAGGCGCAAGCACAGGCAACCGATGCCGAAGAGGGCAAAGCTGATGGCTGTGGCGATCAAACGCCAGGCGTAAGCATCCCGACGGGCGCTCACAGGCTGCGTTGCCAGTTCCACACGCGGTTTTTCCAGGTGTGGTGGAATGACGTCTGCTCATCGAACAGATGGCACAACAGGTTCAGGGCATGGGGCCACCGGGCCTTGTCGGTGCTTGCACCGCCGCTGGCCAGTGAAACCTGCCATTGCTCGCCCGGCGTCAGCAGCAGGCCTACGGCATAAGCGAAGGGCACGTCATCGATCCAGTGGGCATAGGCGTCGGGCGGCTGTTCTTCGGTAACAATCAGCAGTACGGCAGGCGCACCTTCATTGAGCAAGGCACAGGCTTCGATCAGGCCATGCTCCAGGCCGTCCCCGGCGGCGGCAATTGCGGTCATTTCGCTGGTTTCGCCGCGCATGATCGACCACAGGCCGATCACGGCGTTATGCACCGAGAGGCTGAACTGCGTGGGAGACAAGGGCTGGTCGGCCGCCAGGTCGCTGAGGATGTCAAACGTGCGCGGGGTTTCACCGTGACGCGAGGCAAAGACCAGTGGCAACGCTTCATGGCCTTCGGCCAGTGGCCAGCCGACGCTGAATGCCATGCGCGCCAGGCGGCTGAGGCGGCGGCGTTGCATGGCGGGCAAAAACGAGACGTCGGGGGCTGCGTTGCTGGGCGCGAGTACGCCGGGTCGCTGGCTCCAGGCCTGCCAATCGGCCACGCTGTCGAGGCCCGGTGCCCAGGCACGCCACGCGGCGATATTGAAATTGATCACTGGAGTTTCATCCCGCCCTTGCGGGCTTCCTTGATGCGACAGTGGGCACCGATCGGCGCCACACTTGATACAGAATGGCGACATTATCCCGGTGCAGTTGGTTCGTAGCAAATTTTGCTTACATTTGGAGTATGTTTTGTTTGTAATTTGGAAAAAATAAGACCTGCGCCCTTTGTGTGTGAGGGGCGTTTATTTGTTTTCTCGGATAAGGGCTCAATGGCTGTAGTTCATTTCGTTGCAAGGTAGCTAAGCCGCGTAAAGGCCATCTACACTCGGGTACTCATTGGTACACGGAGGTTTTGAAATGCGTCGCGTGGTGTTTAACCAGAAAGGCGGTGTGGGCAAGTCCAGCATCGCGTGTAACCTGGCTGCGGTCAGTGCCAGCGAAGGGTATCGCACGTTGTTGGTGGACCTGGATGCCCAGGCCAACTCCACTCAATACCTGACCGGCCTGACGGGCGACGATATCCCGATGGGGATTGCCGATTTCTTCAAGCACAGCTTGTCTGCCGGCGTTGGTTCGAAGAAGAACCGGGTCGATATTTACGAAACGCCCTTCGAAAACTTGCACGTCATTACCGCAACCGGCGAACTGGCCGATCTGCAGCCCAAACTTGAGGCAAAACACAAGATCAACAAGCTGCGCAAGTTGCTTGATGAGCTATCTGAAGACTACGACCGGATTTACGTCGATACCCCGCCTGCCTTGAACTTTTACGCCGTTTCGGCGCTGATCGCCTGTGATCGTGTGCTGATCCCGTTTGATTGCGACAGTTTCTCCCGGCAGGCGCTGTATGGCCTGTTGTCCGAGATCGCTGACCTGAAAGAAGACCACAACGAAGACCTGTTGGTTGAAGGCATTGTGGTCAATCAGTTCCAGGCCCGGGCCAGTTTGCCCCAGCAAATGCTCGATGAGCTGGTCGCGGAGGGGCTGCCGGTGCTGCCGATGTACCTGAGCAGCTCGGTGCGTATGCGCGAATCGCACCAGGCTTCACAGCCCCTGATCCACTTCGACCCGCGGCACAAGCTGACCCGGCAGTTCGTGGACTTGCACGATTACCTGGACCAGAACGCTTAAGCGCTGATCCCTTGGCTGCGCAGCCAGGCGGTCAGTTGCTGCAAAGGCAGCGCACCGCTCTGGCGGGCCACTTCGCGGCCATTTTTAAACAGGATCAGGCTGGGGATCGAACGGATACCCAGTTGCCCGGCCAGTTGCTGATTGGCCTCACTGTCGAGCTTGGCCAGCCGGCACTTGCCCAGCAGTTGGCTGGCAGCCTGTTCGAACACCGGCGCAAAGGCTTTGCACGGCCCGCACCATTCGGCCCACACATCCACCAATAGCGGCAGATCGCCTTTGATCTGGCTGGCGTAGTCGGTTTGCTGCAACTCAAAGGGCCTGGCTTGCAGCACTTCATTCTTGCAACGCCCGCACTTGGGGTGCTCGCCCAGGCGATCGCCGGGGATGCGGTTAAGGCCGTTGCAGTGGGGGCAGGGAATCAGCAGCGGTTCGGTCATGGAAAACTCCTCGAAAAGGGTCGTGGGTGCCGCCTGTCGCAGCGACTCCAGATTGATGGCGTGCAGTTCAGCAGATGAACACCCGGGCCGCCACCCTCCATGACGTATCTGCTCACAATGTGCCGAAACCGGTTCGCAGGTCTCTATCTAGTCTGTAAATACCCCCCGGGTTTTGTGCCACTGGTCAGGTGGTCAGTATCGCAAGTTGCGATAGAGAACGCCCGGGTTTAGCCTTCATAGCAAGATGCGATAGGGACATTGCATGCGAGTGATTACAGCAAAACGAATTTGGCAAGCGAAAGCACAATGGCCGCAATCGGCGAGCGCCCTGGATGAGTGGTATCGCAAGATCAAGGTCCTCAACCCTCAGGACTTTGCCGCGTTAAGGGCGTTTTTCCCGACTGCCGACAAGGTCGGTTCGTTTCACGTTTTCAACATAGGCGGTAACAAACTGCGGCTGATCGCTGTGGTGCGTTATCGGGTACAGCGCCTCTACATCCGTCATGTGCTGGATCACCGTGACTATGACAAGGGCAAATGGAAGGAGTAAGCATCATGAACCCATTGATCGAACAGGCAGCGCAGCACTGGCAATTCGTGGCGCCGCTGTTGCGAAAACCGAAGAACGAAGCCGATTACGACGAGTTGGTCGCCGCCCTTGATGAGCTGACCGACTTGATTGGCGATGATGAGAGCAACCCCCTGATGAGCCTGGTGGACATCCTCGGTGACTGGGTTGAGGCCTACGACCTTGAGCATCGGCCGATGCCCAAGGTCAGTGGCGTCGATGTGCTGCGCTCGGTAATGCAGGAGCACGGGCTGACGCAAAGCGATTTGCCGGGTGTGGGCACCCAGTCTGTGGTGTCTGAAATCCTCAGCGGCAAACGCCAGCTCAACGTTCGGCAGATTCGTTGGCTGGCCGATTACTTCAAAGTGCCTGTGGATATGTTTATCTGAGGCTGACGGCTGCGCCACGCCGTGGCTGGTGTGTGGCCAGATGATCTGGTCAGGAGTCAGAGGCTGGCCTCGGCTCTGTGGGAGCGGGCTTGCCCGCGATTGAATCGACGCGATTCAACTGAAACACCGCGGCGCTTGTATCGCGAGCAAGCCCGCTCCCACAGGAGGCATATTTGCCGGTTGTGAATCACGACGAGCAGCTGATTTCCAGGTGCTTGCCCCACTCCGGCGGGCGCTCGGCGTAGCCTTCCATGCCCGGCTGTTCGGTGAACGGTTGGGTCAATACCGTGTGCAAGCGCTGCACTTCGCTGTAATCCCCGGCCTCGGCCGCATCGATGGCTTTTTGTGCCAGGTAGTTGCGCAAGATATACAGCGGGTTGACCGCGTGCATGCGCTCACGCCGTGCCTGTTCATCACTTGCGCCGTCCCGGGCGACGCGGGCCACATACTGCGCGGCCCAGTCATCAAAACCCTTGAGGTCGACAAATTCTTCCCTCAATCGGGCCACTGCCTGCTCGGCGGGTTCGTCGCCCAAACGACGGAAAAACAGGGTGTAGTCGATGTTGCTGCCTTGCATCTTTTGCAGCAGGGTTTCGACCAGTTGCTGATCAGCGTCTTCGGCGCTGGTCAGGCCCAGCCTGCGGCGCATCAGGTCCAGGTAGTGGGCCTGATACAACGGCAAAAACAGCCCAAGGGTTTCGCGCAAGGCTTCAACGCTGATAAACGGCGTCAATGCCTGGGCCAGCGCGCTGAGGTTCCACTGCCCGATCGGTACCTGGTTGCTGAAGGAGTAGCGGCCTTCATGGTCGGAGTGGTTGCAGATGAAATTGGCGTCAAAGTCGTCGAGGAAAGCGAACGGGCCAAAGTCGAAGGTAATGCCCAGAATCGACATGTTGTCGGTGTTCATCACCCCGTGGCAAAAGCCGTAGGCCTGCCACTTGGCGATCAGTGCAGCGTTGCGCTCGACAATTTCACGGAACATGGCCAGGTACGGCTCGGGTTGCTCCAGGCACTCGGGGAAGTGCAGCGCCAGCACATGCTCGCCCAGCAGCTTTTGTTGCTCGGGGCGCTTGGTGTAGTAGAAGTATTCGAAATGGCCGAAACGCACATGGCTGGGCGCCAGGCGTAGCACCATGGCGGCGCGCTCCCGGGTTTCACGCCACACCGGGGTATCGGAGCCGATCACGCACAGGGCGCGGCTGCTGGGAATGCCCAGGGCATGCAGGGCCTCGCTGGCGAGAAACTCGCGGATCGAGGAGCGCAGTACCGCGCGGCCATCGCCCATGCGCGAGTAAGGGGTCATGCCGGCGCCCTTGAGGTGCAAGTCCCAATGCTCGCCCGCGTCGTTATACACCTCGCCCAGCAGTAGCCCGCGGCCATCGCCGAGTTGCGGGTTGTAGGAGCCGAACTGATGACCGGAGTAGACCATCGCCCGGGGTTCGGCATCGGCCCACAGGGTATGGCCGCCAAACAGTTGGGCAAAGACCGGGTCCTGGGCGACAGCCGGGTCGAGATCGAGTAGCGCCATAGCGGCGTCGCTGCTCACCACCACGCGGGGTGCGTCGATGGGCTCGGGCAGCACGTGAGTTGAAAACGCGTCACCCAGCCGAGCGAAGCGGTTATCAAAAGTCAGTTCGTCGAGGGCTTTCAATGACCGTCTCCAGTAAATGCATGTCTAAGGTGGGAGCGGGCTTGGCCAGTTAAACCGATTCATCTGCATCGCAGGCAAGCCAGTTCCCACAGAGGTTGCATCAGCCTTGAGTCAGTCGAGCTTGCCCAACTGCGGCTTTTGCGGTGGTGGTGTCGGCTCGGGCGGGACTTCCGGCCCTACGGGCACCAGCTTGTATTCTTGCCCCTGCAGGTTCTTGAGGTACACCTCCATCTGCTGGAACGAGATGTTGATGTTGTGGTTCTTGAACTCGCGGTTGATAAAGCGGTTGACCTCGTCGATCACCGGGTTGCGATCGCCCAGGTCGCGCACATGCATGCGCAGTTCGTGGTCGAGGGTGCTTTGCCCGAAGTTGAGAAAGTACACGTGCGGCTCCGGGTCTTTGAGCACCCGCGGGTTCTCTTGCGCAGCCTTGAGCAGCAAGTGCTTGACCAGGTCCAGGTCGGAGCCGTAATCGACCCCCAGCTTGAGCGTCACGCGGGTGATGGTGTCGGTCAGCGACCAGTTGATCAGTTGCCCGGTGATAAACGTCTTGTTCGGGACGATGATGTCCTTGCGGTCGAAGTCGGTGATGGTGGTGGCCCGAATGCGGATCTTGCTCACGGTGCCCGACAGGTTGCCGATGGTGATGGTGTCGCCGATACGCACCGGGCGTTCGAACAGGATCATGATCCCGGAGATAAAGTTGGCGAAGATTTCCTGCATGCCGAAGCCCAGGCCCACCGACAGCGCCGCCACCAGCCATTGCAGCTTGTCCCAGCTCACGCCCAGGGTGGACAGGGTGGAGACAAAGCCGATGCCGATAATCACATAGGTCAGCAGCGTGGTGGTGGCGTAGGCACTGCCCTGGCCCAGATCGAGGCGCGACAGTACCAGCACCTCCAGCAGACCTGGCAGGTTGCGCGCCAGCGCGATGCTGATGCCGATAATGACCAGCGCACCGATCACGTCGCCAATACTGATGGGCACCATGCTCATGTTGGCGCCGGTGCCGCTGGTGTATTCGTACAGGGTGATGTTGTCGAGGTAGGCAAACACCGAGATCAGGTCGGCCCACACCCAATACAGCACACCGATAAAGCCCGCCAGCAGGGCCAGACGGATCAGGCGCAGGGATTGCTGGTTGACCTGTTCGATATCCAGGGTCGGTTCTTCGATGATGGCATCGTTGCCTTCGCCGGCTTCCTTGGCGGCCTGGCGCTTGGCCAGTGCGCGCTGATAGGCCAGGCGCCGTGCCGCCACGGCCAGGCCGCGCACAAAAGCTGCCTCGACCACCAGCCAGAACATCAGCAGGTAGAGGGTGTTGATCAGGCGGTCGCTGAGCTTGAGCGCGGTGTAGTAATAGCCAAAACACACCGCCACGAACAGCGCCAGCGGTAGCAGGGCAAAAGCAAAGCCGAGCAACTTGCGCAGGCGATAGGCTTTTGTCGCGGTCTCGAAGTCATTGAGCAGCAGGCGGCAAAGCAGCCAGGCCATCGCGGCATAGCAGCTCAACACGACGAGGATGCCCAGCACGTCGTCGGCCAGCGCCGCCGGTTGTTGTTCGGCAAAGGCGACCACGGCTACCAGGGCCAGCACGACGAAGCCGAGCTTGCGAATCCAGTTCTGCAGGAACGCGACCAGGGGTTTTTCCCAGCGGAAATGCAGTTCGGCCACGCCACCCGGGGCCAGAATCCGGTAGGCGGTGTAGAACACCAGCCAGGCCTCGGCCATCTGGATCAAGGCCGCGCCAGTATTGGCGTTCATGCCCCGGGCATCGGTTTGCAGGGCGTAGCCGCACAGGGCCAGGGCCAGTGAAATGGGCATCGCCAGCAGGATATTGATCAGAATCGCCAGCGGCGTGTGCCATTGGCTGTCGCGTTTGAAGTGGCCGATGTCCTGGTGGATCTTGTTCAATTTGCTGTAGAGGTAGCGGCGTTTCCACAGCAGGGCTACCACCACCAGCAAAAACGGCAGAAACAGCAGCGGCCGCTGCACCAGGCCTTCTGCCAGCTCGCTAACGCTGGAACCCCACGGCAGGGTGGTGACTTGCTGTTCAAGCTGGCGCGGTGCGGTTTCCAGCCATTCCAGATCCAGCGGCTTGTTGCTGGGGATCCAGAACATCTGCTCGTCCAGCGTTGCGCGCAGGCTCTGGGCGGTGCTGAGCAGTTGCTTCTGGTTCAGTTGCAGGGTGATGGATTCGTTAAGCAGCGAGCTGAGTTCGCGGTTCAGGCGGTCCAGCAGATCGCTGCGGGTGTTGACCAGGTCGATCAGGGTTTTGCGCAGTTGCGGGGTGACCTGGTCGGCGGGCTGGGTCGACAGCAGGTTATCGACGTAGGTCGTCGGGTTGCTGATCAACTCGCGCTGCTGGTTGATTTCAAACTGATACAGGCGGATATCGGCAATTTCGTCTGCCAGGTTCTTGTCCATCTTTTGCAGGCGCGGCAGGGCCTGCTTTTGCTTGTACAGGATTTTCGACAGCAGCAGGCTGCCCTTGAGCACGTTGATCTGCTCATCCAGGGCCTGATCGCTTTGGGTGACGTTATCCAGTTGCTGCTTGGTTTCGAGGTTCTGCTGGGTGACTTCGTTGAGGCGGTCGGTGCTGCGCAGCAGGTAGTCGGAAAGCTTGAGGTTGATGGCACTTTCGGTCGCCAGCAGGCTGCTGCTGCCCGATTTTTGCGCCTCGATGGATTGTTCGGTCACGGTCTGCTGCGACTGGGCCAGGCGCTTCTGGTTGATCAGGGTTTGCAGGTCCTGGATTTCCTGGTCCTGGCGCGTGGTCTTTTCCAGCAGCAGGTCGTGCTGGCTGCCGCTCAGGTCTTGCAGCAGGCTGTTGCCGGCCAGCTCCTGGCGGCGCAGGGCGATCAGCGCGGTAAGCGAGGCGGCCTCGGCATTGAGCTGGTTGCGCTGGTCAGGGGTTAGCAACTTGCCATTGTCGCGACCGGTTTTCAGGATGTTGCCGATCTGCTGGATGCGCGTCTGGCTGTTGCTGATTTCGGCCTGGGCCCGTTCCGGGCGGGTCTGTGCGGCAATGCTTTGACTGTTGGCAATGGCCAGGGCTTTTTGCAACTCACCTTGTTGCGTGGTGCGCTCGGCCAGCATCTGCTCCAGCTGCGGCACCGACAGGTCTTTATAGCGCTGTGCCACCGGAATCGGCGTGCTGGCCTTGAGCCGGGCCAGTTCGCGCTGGTTTTCGCCGGTCTGGCGCGGGGCATCATTGAGCTGCTGCTTGACGTCGTTCAGGCGCTGTTCGTAATCAGCTTTGCTTTCCAGCAGGGTCAGGGTCTGCTGGAGCACCGCCTGCAGTGCTTTTTGATCGGCATCCGGCAGCTTGCGGTCGGCAATTTTGTCCAGGCTTTGCTGCACCGCCTCGGCGGTAGGCGGCTCGGCCGCATGAAGCGGGCCGACACAAAGGCTCAGACCGAGCAGGACGGTTGCGATGAACGTGCGCAGAGTTGGCATAGATACCGGTCAGACAAGGGGCAGAAAGTTGCAGTTTAGAGGAACAGCCCGGGGCCCGGTGCACTTCCTTCGGGGAATCTGACGCCCACTTTGGCGATCTTGTTCCCTTCCATCATCGCAACCGTCCAGATGGTGTTGTTCCATTCCACCTGGTCGCCGACCACTGGCGCGCCGCCGACCTTGTGGGCAATGAAGCTGCTCAGCGAGGTGTCCGGGTTGATGCCGTCGAGCTTGAGGCCGTACAAGGCGGCTACAGCGCCCAGCTGGGCGTCGCCTTCGAGTACGAAATCGCCAAAAAAGCGCAGGTCCAGGCCACGGCTCGGAGGCTGGCTGAACAGTTTGCCCAAGGCTGGCAAGTCATGTTCATGGCCGATGACACAGAGCAGATCACCCACTTCAAGGGTGGTGCTGCCCGACGGGTGGAGCAGTTTCTTGTCGCGAAACAGGGCCGCAATGCGGGTGCCGTCAGGCATTTTCAGCTCGCGCAGGGCAGCGCCGATGCACCAGTTTTGTGCGTCGAGGCGATAAACAAAGAGTTCCCACTCGCTGGTGACATGCACTTCAAGGGCTGAACGGGACACGGGGGCGAGGTCTGGCGGCACGGTCACCTTGAGCAGCTTGGCAACCCACGGCAGGCTGGTGCCTTGCACCAACAGGGACACCAGCACGATAAAGAACGCCAGGTTGAAATACAGCTGCGCATTGGGCAGCCCGGCCATCAGCGGGAACACCGCGAGAATGATCGGCACCGCGCCGCGCAGGCCTACCCACGAAATAAAGGCTTTTTCGCGGCCGTGGAAGGCCTTGAAGGGCAGCAGGCCGACCATCACCGACAAGGGGCGGGCGAACAGAATCATCCACAGGGCCAGGGCCAGCGCGGGAATGGCGATGGGCAGCAGGTCGTGTGGCGTGACCAGCAAGCCCAGCACCAGGAACATGCCGATCTGGGCCAGCCAGGCCATGCCGTCGAGCATATGCAAAATGCCATGACGGCTGCGGATCGGGCTGTTGCCGATCACCAGGCCGCACAGGTAGACCGCGAGGAAGCCGCTGCCGTGCAGGGCGTTGGTCAGGGAGAAGACTACCAGGCCGCCGGCGATCACCAGGATCGGGTACAGGCCGTTGGCCAGGTTGATCCGGTTGACCATCTGCAGCATCAGCCAGCCGCCTGCCAGGCCGACTGCGCCGCCGATGGCAAATTCGCGCACCAGATTGAACAACAGGCTCCAGTGCAGGCCGGTTTCGCCGCTGGCGAGCATGTCGATCAGAGTGACGGTGAGGAACACCGCCATCGGGTCGTTGCTGCCTGATTCGATCTCAAGGCTGGCGGAAACCCGCTCGTTCAGGCCCTTGCCGCCCAGCAGCGAGAACACCGCCGCGGCATCGGTGGAGCCGACAATGGCGCCGACCAGCAGGCCCTGGATCAAGTTGAGATTGAACAGCCAGGCGGCCATCAGCCCGGTCAGCCCGGTGGTGATCATCACCCCCACCGTGGCCAGCGATAACGCGGGCCATAACGCCACGCGAAAACTGGAAACCCGGGTGCGCAAGCCGCCATCGAGCAGAATCACCGCCAGGGCGAGGTTACCCACCAGGTAGGCCGTGGGGTAGTTGTCAAAAATAATGCCGCCGCCATCGACACCCGCCGTCATGCCCACCGCAAGGATGATGACCAGGATCGGGATGCCCAGGCGCGAAGACAGGGAACTCACCAGGATGCTTGCACCTACCAGCAACGCGCCGATCAAGAACAGGCTGTTGATGGTCGTCGCATTCAAAGGCAGTACTCCAGAAAGCTCAAAAGACAGGGCGCAGACTCAACATGCAGCCTGCGTGCCATCGATTCTAACCTGCGCGATTGGCGGGCTGTCAAAAAGGTTTTGAATGAATTTCGCCCTGAGCGTATTTGGGCCTGTTTAGTAGGGTTGAAAGGTCTTTCTTACATAAAAAACAGATTTTCACTGCATTTTTATATTGGGCAATTTGTGTCTACTGCAGCCTCCCATTTATGCATGGACAGGCTATGAACCCCGCAACCGAGGCTGGCAACAGGCTATCGAACACCCCATCGCAGTGCGACGACAAGCGGATCAACCTCTATGTCGTGTCTGTCAGCAAGTTTCTGTTGCTGTATGGGTTTACGGCAGGCGGGTACATGGTCTATTGGTCATATCGCAACTGGGCGTCCTACAAAGCAGTGAGCGGGGCGTCAATCACGCCGGGGGTGCGCGGGGTACTTTGGCCATTTTTTATCCTGCCGTTGTTTGAAGTGGTGCAAAACGGTCTGGACAGGTCTGGGCGCTACTATTTCTGGCAGCCCGAGACCAGGGGGCTGGTCATCATGGGGCTGGTCATGTTCTCGGTGCTGGTGAACACGTTCTTTACCCGGCCCTCGGATGAGGCCTACGTGTTGTTTGCCAATGTGGCGTTGATTGCCGTTTGCTGCGCCATGCTGGTGGCTGCCCAGCGCGCAATCAACACCCTGGCGGGTGACCCGCAGGGCAGCCTTAACAAGGCCTTGAACGGCATCAATATTGCCTGGATGGTGGTCGGTGCGCTGTTGATGGCCGCCGTTGCCTATGTGGCGTTCACGGGCCAGCGCTGAAATCGTGTCGTAAAAAAACCGGGCTACCCTTTCGGGAGCCCGGTTTTTCAGTGCCCGATCACCCCATCAACCGATGGTCATCAGGCTCGCGTTGCCACCCGCAGCAGCGGTGTTGACGCTCAAGGCGCGTTCGATCACCAGGCGTTCCAGGGCGATATTGGTTTCACCCTGGGACAGGCCCTGTACGCCAACGATGGCGCCAGCCCGTTGTGCCACTTGCTGGCACACGTCACGCAGCTGGTCGCAATCACCGTGGTGCAGGACGGCGTCGAAGATCACGTCGTCCTTGGTCCAGTCGGCCACCAGCGTGATGCGCGCCTGCACCTCTTTTGGCAGGCGTGCCAGCAAAGCCTTGGCCAGTTCGCTTTGCGGCAGGACGGCCGAGCTGCCCACGGCCAGAACGGCAGCCAGTTGGGTCAGCAGGTCGCTTTCAACCTCGGCCAGGCACAGCACGTGTTCACGCGGCAGGATGGCGTAGCTGTTGCGCTCGCCGGTCGGGCCGTTGAGCAGGCGCGTGATGCCGCTTTGCGAGTGAGCGGCGTATTCGCTGCACAGTTCGGCCAGCGCTGGCTGCTGGTTGTTGCTGGCCCAGGCTTGCAGGGCCGTGAGCGGTTTGCTCATGGCTTCGCGGGCCTGGGTATCAGGAGCTGTTACGGCATCGACCTTGGCGAACGATTGCTCGATCGCATTGCCCGGGCGGGTCGACAGCAGGCGGTACAGGTACAGCGGACCGCCGGCTTTCGGGCCGGTGCCCGACAGGCCTTCACCGCCGAACGGCTGCACGCCGACCACGGCACCCACGATGTTGCGGTTGACGTAGACGTTACCGGCGTTGACGTTGTTGACCACCTTGGCAATGGTTTCGTCGATGCGGGTATGCACGCCCAGCGTCAGGCCGTAACCCGAAGCGTTGATCTGTGCGATCAGCTGGTCGATGTCCTTGCGCTTGTAGCGCACCACGTGCAGCACCGGCCCGAAGATCTCACGTTCCAGCTCGTCGAAGCTTTCCAGTTCAATCAGGGTCGGCATGACGAAGGTGCCGCGTTTGCATTCTTCGATATCGGCAATGGCCATCTGGTAAACAGTACGGCCCTTGTCGCGCATGCCCTGGATATGTTGCTCGATCCCGGCCTTGGCTTCGGCGTCGATTACCGGGCCAATGTCCACGTTCAGACGCTCAGGGTTGCCCATGCGCGACTCGGCCATGGCACCTTTGAGCATTTCGATGACGCGGTCTGCCGAATCTTCCTGCAGGCACAGTACGCGCAGTGCCGAGCAGCGTTGACCGGCGCTGTCGAACGCCGAGGACACCACGTCGATAACCACTTGTTCGGTCAGGGCCGAAGAGTCGACGATCATGGCGTTCTGGCCGCCGGTTTCGGCGATCAGCGGGATTGGACGGCCCTGGGCATCGAGGCGGCCGGCGATGTTGCGTTGCAACAGGCGGGCAACTTCGGTGGAGCCGGTGAACATCACGCCTTTCACGCGATCATCGCCCACCAAACGTGCGCCGACGGTTTCGCCACGGCCCGGCAGCAATTGCAGCACGCCTTGCGGGATGCCGGCTTCGAGCAGGATGCGTACGGCTTGTGCAGCAACCAGCGGCGTTTGTTCCGCAGGCTTGGCCAGTACCGGGTTGCCGGCTGCCAGTGCTGCAGCCACCTGGCCGCTGAAGATGGCCAGCGGGAAGTTCCACGGGCTGATGCAGACCACCGGGCCCAATGGGCGGTGGGCATCGTTGGTGAAGTCGTTGCGCGCCTGTACCGCGTAGTAACGCAGGAAATCCACGGCTTCGCGCACTTCGGCGATGGCGTTGGCGAAGGTCTTGCCGGCTTCGCGGGCCAGCAGGCCCATCAGTGGCTGGATCTCGCCTTCCATCAGGTCGGCGGCGCGTTCCAGGATCGCAGCACGCTCGGCGGGCGGGGTGGCCTGCCAGATCGGTGCAGCGCTCAGGGCGCACTGGATGGCGTTGTCAGCGTCCTCAACGGTGGCTTCTTGTACATGCCCGACCACATCACGCAGGTCGGCCGGGTTGAGCACCGCTGCCGGGGTTTCGCTGCTGGAATCGCAACCGAGCATCGGTGCGGCTTTCCAGTCGTTGTGGGCCGTGGCCAGCAAGGCGCAGGACAACGATGCCAGGCGGTGTTCGTTGGACATGTCGATGCCGCTGGAGTTGGCGCGTTCGCTGCCATACAGGTCACGCGGCAGCGGGATGCGCGGGTGAGGCAAGCCAAAGCCGCCTTCGGCCGTGGCCATTTGCTCGATCTGGCTCACCGGGTCGGCCACCAGCTCGTGGATCGCGATGGTGTGGTCAGCGATGCGGTTGACGAACGAGGTGTTCGCGCCGTTTTCCAGCAGGCGACGTACCAGATAAGCCAGCAGTGTTTCGTGGGTACCGACCGGAGCGTACACGCGGCAGGGGCGGTTCAACTTGCCTTCAGAAACTTTGCCTACAACCTGCTCGTAGAGGGGTTCGCCCATGCCGTGCAGGCACTGGAACTCGTACTGGCCCGGGTAGTAGTTCTGACCGGCAATGTGGTAAATCGCCGACAACGTTTGGGCGTTGTGGGTGGCGAATTGCGGATAGATGGCTTCCGGCACGGCCAGCAGCTTTTTCGCACAAGCGAGGTAGGACACATCGGTGTACACCTTGCGGGTGTACACCGGGTAGCCTTCCAGGCCTTCGACCTGGGCGCGCTTGATTTCGCTGTCCCAGTACGCGCCTTTCACCAGGCGGATCATCAGGCGATGACGGCTGCGGCGCGCCAGATCGATCACATAGTCGATCACATAAGGGCAACGCTTCTGGTAGGCCTGGATCACGAAACCTATGCCGTTCCAGCCCGCCAGCTGTGGTTCGAAGCACAGACGCTCAAGCAGATCGAGGGAGATTTCCAGGCGGTCGGCTTCTTCGGCGTCAATGTTGAGGCCGATGTCATACTTCTTGGCCAGCAAGGTCAGCGACAGCAGGCGCGGGTACAGTTCGTCCATCACGCGTTCATACTGGGCGCGGCTGTAACGCGGGTGCAGGGCCGACAGCTTGATGGAGATGCCCGGGCCTTCGTAGATGCCACGGCCGTGGGAAGCCTTGCCGATCGAGTGGATGGCTTGCTCGTAGGACGCGAGGTACTTCTGTGCGTCATGCTCGGTCAGTGCGGCTTCACCGAGCATGTCGTAGGAGTAACGGAAGCCCTTGGCTTCAAAGCGCGTGGCGTTGGCCAGGGCTTCGGCGATGGTTTCGCCGGTGACAAATTGCTCACCCATCAGGCGCATGGCCATGTCGACGCCCTTGCGGATCATCGGCTCGCCACTTTTGCCGATGATGCGGCTCAGGGAGGAGGTCAGGCCGGCTTCGTTGTGCGTCGACACCAGCTTGCCGGTCAGCAGCAGGCCCCAGGTGGCGGCGTTGACGAACAGCGACGGGCTGTTGCCCAGGTGCGGGTGCCAGTTGCCGGTGCTGATCTTGTCGCGGATCAGGGCGTCACGGGTGCCCTTGTCCGGGATACGCAGCAGCGCTTCGGCCAGGCACATCAGGGCTACGCCCTCCTGGGACGACAGGGAAAATTCCTGCAGCAAACCTTGCACGATGCCGGCACGGCCACCGGCGCTCTTCTGATTGCGCAGTTTTTCGGCAATCGAGGCGGCCAGGGTTTGCGTGGCTTCGGCCATCGGGGCGGGCAGGCGAGCCTGCTCCAGCAGCATGGGCACCACTTCGGGTTCCGGGCGACGGTACGCCGAAGTGATGGCAGCGCGCAGTACGGACTGCGGCAGGATGCTTTCGGCGAATTCCAGGAAGCACTGATGCGCATGGTCGGCTTGTACGTCGTCGGCGTCATCGCTGGCAGTGCCAGGGATACCGCTCAACTCGGTCAGGGTTGCACCACCCTCGAGTTTTTCCAGGTAATTGAAGATTGCCTGCTTGATCAGCCAGTGTGGCGTGCGATCAATCGAGGTCGCGGCGGCCTTGAGGCGCTCGCGGGTTGGGTCATCAAGTTTGACCCCAAGGGTGGTGGTAGCCATTTTTTTATCCTCATGGGTGCCACATTTGCGTGGCAGCAGCTGGCGGCAAGATTAGCGCTGCGCTGAAACGGGTGCAACTAGGTGCAACCCGTTTTTGTGTCGATTGGTCGACGCTTCGTCAGGAATCTTTTGCGCGGGTTGGATGGCTGCTCTTCCTTGGTGCTTTTTCTTCGGTTTGGCGGGGTCTTTGCTCCGAAAAGGCGCAAAAACCCTGAATTGAGACGAAAAGGCGACAAGGTGCAACTTGCCCGGCAGAAACTGGTTGCACCCGATTTGCTTTGTTGCATAGCATTCGCGCCCAAGGTGCAACCTCCTACAGAAGATTGGTTCATCGGCTGATGGATTTCCTGGGGAAACATCAGTCATAAATGCGCGGCAAGGTTAATCGTCTCAAACAGGACGTTTGTGAGCGTACGGCCAGACCGCCGCTAAACATAAAAACAATGCCAGGGCTTTATCAATGAGTGTTAGTAACCCAACCCTGATCACGTTCGTGATCTATATCGCAGCAATGGTGCTGATCGGCCTGATGGCTTATCGCTCCACCAACAACCTTTCTGACTACATTCTCGGTGGCCGTAGCCTGGGCAGCGTTGTAACCGCTTTGTCCGCTGGCGCCTCCGACATGAGCGGCTGGTTGCTGATGGGCTTGCCGGGCGCGATCTACATGTCCGGTCTGTCGGAAAGCTGGATTGCCATCGGTCTGGTGACCGGTGCCTACCTCAACTGGCTGTTCGTTGCCGGTCGCCTGCGGGTACAAACCGAGCACAACGGTGATGCGCTGACCCTGCCGGATTACTTCTCCAGCCGTTTCGAAGACAACAGCGGCCTGCTGCGGATTATCTCGGCCATCGTGATTCTGGTGTTCTTCACCATCTACTGCGCTTCCGGCATCGTGGCGGGTGCCCGTCTGTTTGAAAGCACCTTCGGCATGTCCTACGAGTCCGCCCTGTGGGCCGGTGCTGCGGCTACCATCGCCTACACCTTTATCGGTGGTTTCCTGGCCGTGAGCTGGACCGACACCGTACAGGCCACCCTGATGATCTTCGCGCTGATCCTTACGCCGATCATCGTGCTGCTGGCCACCGGCGGCGTGGACACCACGTTCCTGGCCATCGAAGCCAACGACCCGAGCAACTTCGACATGCTCAAGGGCACGTCCTTTATCGGCATCATCTCGCTGATGGGCTGGGGCCTGGGCTACTTCGGCCAGCCGCACATCCTGGCGCGTTTCATGGCCGCTGATTCGGTCAAGTCGATCGCCAAGGCGCGTCGCATCTCCATGACCTGGATGATCCTGTGCCTGGCGGGTACCGTGGCGGTGGGCTTCTTCGGTATCGCTTACTTCTCGGCGCACCCGGAAGTAGCCGGGCCTGTGACCGAAAACCCAGAGCGCGTGTTTATCGAGCTGGCCAAGCTGCTGTTCAATCCGTGGATTGCGGGCGTCCTGCTGTCGGCCATCCTGGCTGCCGTGATGAGCACCCTGAGCTGCCAGTTGCTGGTGTGCTCCAGCGCCCTGACTGAAGACTTCTACAAGTCTTTCCTGCGCAAAAATGCTTCCCAGCTGGAACTGGTGTGGGTTGGCCGGATCATGGTGCTGGTGGTTGCGCTGATCGCCATCGCGCTGGCTTCCAACCCGGAAAACCGTGTACTGGGCCTGGTGAGCTATGCATGGGCAGGCTTCGGTGCCGCTTTCGGCCCGGTTGTCCTGATCTCGGTACTGTGGAAGGGCATGACCCGTAATGGCGCATTGGCCGGTATTCTGGTGGGTGCCATTACCGTGATCGTGTGGAAGCATTTCGCACTGTTCGGTCTGTACGAAATCATCCCGGGCTTTATCCTGGGCAGCCTGGCCATCGTGCTGGCGAGCCTGGCTGGCAAGGGCCCGACCCAGGGAATGGTTGAGCGCTTCAACGCTGCTGAGAAAGACTTCCAGCAAAACCACTGATCGGGCAAGCGCATGCGCTGAGTCTGAAGTGTTCAGAAACGGCCCGTCTCCAGGTGAGACGGGCCGTTTTTTTTGCCTGGGTGTTGCTCACCGTATCTCGGAAAAACCGCCCGCCACCTGACGTCAGGTTGCGTACAAGGTAAACTTCGCCTCCTGCGCAGGAGCAACCATGAACTATCGTCACGCCTTCCACGCCGGCAACCATGCCGACGTCTTCAAACATATCGTCTTGACCCGCCTCATCGCCCTGATGTCGCGCAAAGAGCAGCCTTTCGCCTACCTCGATACCCATGCCGGTATTGGTTTGTACGACCTCAAGGGCGATCAGGCCAACCGCACGGGCGAGTACCTGGAAGGCATTGCGCGGTTGTGGGGGCAGAAAGACCTGCCTGCAGTGACTGATGACTACATGCAAGTGCTGCACAAGATGAACCCGGATGGCGAGTTGCGCTATTACCCGGGCTCGCCGGAGTGGGCGCGACGCCTGACCCGTTCCCAGGACCGTGTACTGTTGAACGAAAAACACCCCGAAGACGGCGTGTTGCTCAAAGACAACATGAAAGGTGATCGCCGCGTAGCGGTGCATTTGGGCGAAGGCTGGCATGTGCCGCGGGCATTGCTGCCAGTGGCTGAAAAGCGTGGCTTGATGCTGATCGACCCGCCGTTCGAGAAACTCGACGAAATGAAGCGCTGCGCTGAATCGTTGAAAGACGCGATCAGCCGCATGCGCCAGACCGTGGTAGCGATCTGGTATCCGATCAAGGACAAGCGCCAGTTGCGCCGTTTTTACCAGGACCTTGCGGGCTCAGGTGCTCCGAAGTTGCTGCAGGTGGAATTGTTCGTACACCCGCTGGACACGCCCAACAGCCTCAATGGTTCAGGCTTGGCGATTGCCAACCCGCCTTGGGGGCTGGAAGAAGAGCTGCGCGAACTGCTGCCGTGGCTGGCCAAGAAACTGGGGCAAACCCAGGGCGGCTGGCAGATGGAATGGTTGATCGCTGAGTAATAGCTGAAAACTGTAATGTGGGAGCGGGCTTGCTCGCGATCGAGGCGATGCGGTGTAACAGAAACACCGAGTCGCTTGCATCGCGTGCAAGCCCGCTCCCACAGTTTTTTGTGCTACATCAAATCGGGCAGGTCACGCCTGTACCGCCAATGCCACAGTAGCCCTGCGGGTTTTTCGCCAGGTACTGCTGGTGGTACGCCTCGGCGAAGTACACCGTTGGCGCCTGGTCGATTTCGGTGGTGATGGTGCCCAGCCCGGCCTTGTCCAGCTCGGCCTGGAACACTTTCTTGCTTTCCAGTGCCTGTTCAAGCTGCTCAGGCGTGGTGCAGTAGATCACCGAGCGGTACTGGGTGCCGATGTCGTTACCCTGGCGCATGCCCTGGGTCGGGTTGTGCAGTTCCCAGAACATGGCCAGCAATTGCTTGTAGCTGACCACTTCCGGTTCGTAGACCACCAGCACCACTTCGGTGTGGCCGGTCAGGCCCGAGCAGACTTCTTCATAGGTCGGGTTCGGGGTGTAGCCGCCCGCATAACCCACCACGGTGCTGACCACGCCTTCGCGTTCCCAGAACTTGCGTTCCGCACCCCAGAAGCAGCCCAGACCAAAAATCGCAAAGTCGACATTCTTCGGGAATGGGCCCAGCAGCGGCTGACCGGTAACGTAGTGGGTTTCCGGCAGCTGTACATGGGTGTCGCGGCCCGGCAGGGCTTGTTCTTTAGTGGGTAGCACGTTTTTATTCACCAGAATTTCCGAGCGCAAGACCATGATTCAAGTCCTCTCAATCAGAGTGTAGGAAGTCAGGCCAATAGTGTGCCCGAGTGTTGCGGCGCTGTCAGGCCAAGGGGCCGCGCGGATAGCGTTTGAGCTTTTCGATCAGTTCGCTACCGGGAATCGGGCGGTCGAACAGATAGCCCTGGCCCACATCACAGCGATGGCGGCGTAAGAAGGCCAACTGTGCAGCGGTTTCAATACCCTCGGCAACCACTTTGAGCTTGAGGTTGTGCGCCATCGCGATCACCGCGGAGGTGATCTCCATGTCGTTCTGGTTGTCGGGGATGTCTTTGATAAAGCTGCGGTCGATCTTGATGATGTCGATCGGGAATTTTTTCAAGTAGCTGAGCGACGAGTAGCCGGTGCCAAAATCGTCCATGGCCAGGGTCAGGCCCAGTTTTTTCAGCTGGTCGAGTTGCAGGCGGGTGTCGTCGGTGGCCTCCAGCAGCAGGCCCTCGGTCAGTTCCAGCTCCAGCAGCGCCGCCGGCAGCTGTTCTTCCTTGAGGATGCTGGCAATCGAGGCAACCAGATCCGGGTCGGAGAACTGCTTGGGCGATACGTTGATCGCCACTTGCAGGTTGCCCAGCCCGGCGATGCTCAGTTGCCGGCTCATGCGGCAGGCCTGGCGGGCAACCCACTTGCCGATGGGGATAATCAGCCCGGTCTCTTCGGCCACGCTGATGAACTGGTCGGGGCGGATCATGCCGTTTTTCGGGTGGTTCCAGCGCAACAGCGCTTCCATGCCCAGCAGGCGCCCGGTTCGCAGGCACAGCTTGGGCTGGTAGAACACCTCCAGTTCGTTCTGGGTCAGGGCGCGACGCAGGTTGTTTTCGACAAACAGCTTGTAGCTGGCCTCGGCGTTCAAGGCTTCGGTAAACACCTGCACCTGATGCTTGCCGCAGGCCTTGGCCTTGTGCAGCGCCAGGCCCGCGTTGCGCATCAGGGTTTGCGGGTCGCGACCGTGCAAGGGCGCACAGGCCACGCCGACCGAGCCGGTGACGCTGATCAACTGGTTGTCGACGAACATCGGCTTGTCGAGGGTCATCAACAACTGGCTGGCAATTTGTTGCCCGGTGGCCAGGTCAGTGTCGTCGAGCAAGACCGCGAATTCGTTGCTGGCAAAACGCGCCAGGCCATCGCTGACGCTCAGGCTGTTGCGCAGGCGCCGGGCCAGGCTGATCAGCAGCTTGTCGCCGGTCTGGTGGCCGAGGCTGTCATTGATGCGCTTGAAGTTGTCGATATCCACCAGCAGCAGGCACACCGGGGTGTTGCTGTTGCGGGCGAAACGCTCGTCGAGATTGCGGATAAACGCCGGGCGATTGCCCAGATTGGTCAGGTTGTCAGTGTAGGCCAGGCGTTCGATACGCTGCTGCGCCAGCTTGGTTTCGGTGATGTCTTCGTAGATGCCGATGTAATGGGTCAGCTCGCGGTTATCGCCATACACCTTGGAGATCGACATCTGGCCCCAGTAGGGCTCCAGGTTTTTGCGCCGGCTCTTGAATTCACCTTGCCAGCTATTGCCTTTGCTCAGGCTTGAGTGGGCGTCGAACAGCAGGTCACTGAGGTTTTCCAGTGCCGGCAGTTCCGACAGCTTGTGGCCCCGGACTTCTTCGGTGGTGTACTGGGTGATGGCGGTAAAGCTGGGGTTGGCGTACTCGACCACACCGTCGCAGTTGACCAGCAAAAAGGCGTTGGCACTTTGCTCGACAGCGCGCTGGAACAGGTGCAGGGCATTGGTGGCAGCACGGCGGTTGTGGTTGTTGATGACCTGGGCAAACTGGTCGGCCAGTTCCCCGGCAAAGGCGATTTCATCCGCCTGCCAGGCGCGGGTCCTGCCCACTTGCTCAAGGCACAGGACGCCGACCACCTGGCCGTCGATGCGGATGCCGGCGTCGAGCATGGCATTGGCATCGTGTCGCCCCAGGCTGGCCACCAGCTCGCGGGTGCGTGGGTCGCGGCTGGCGTTCGTCGCATCGATCGAGCGGCTGGTGTGCAGGGCTTCGAGGTAGTCGGGGAACAGGCTGGCGTCGAAGGTATCCTGGGCAATATGCGCCTGGGCCTCGCGCTGGAAGGCTGAAACCGGCAGCAACTGGCTGCCTTCAAGGTTCCACAGGCTGGCACCATCGATTTGATAGATATCGCAGGCACTGCGGGTGATCAGCTCGGCGGCTTCTTGCAGCGAGTTGTGCTGGCTGTAGCGGTGGCGGGCCAGGCGCAGGATCAGATCCTGCTGGGCGCGCACGCGTTCCAGATGCTGGAGTTGATCGGCCTGGGTGCGCTGGTTGAGTGCAAGGGCGATCTGCAGGCGGCTGTTCTGTGTTTCCAGTTCAGCCACCGGGGCCGGTAGAGGGCTGGCAGCGCTGTCTTCAATGGCCAGCAGGTAGCCGCGCAAAAAATGCCGGTTGTGTTGCTTGTAGGCCTCGCCCAGTTCCATCAGGTTCAGTGGGCCCAGGGCGGTGTGCAGGGTGTAGTGCACGACGTAGTGATGGCGGGACCTGAGTTGCTGCTCGATGGCATCGTGCAGGCGATAGCGTGCCTGGGGCTCCATCAGGCTGGCGTAGGGCGAGCCGACCAGCGCACACAGATCCGCGGCGGGCATGCCAAATTGGCGCTCGCAATGGGGGTCGAGGTAGAGCATGGCCCAGCTGGCTTCATTAAGCCGTTCGAAACGCAGCATGCCGAGCCGGGAGGGCACGGGGAGCTGGGTGACGACCTCGGCTGCCAAACGCGGGGCAGCATCAGGTTGGCTTTTCATTGGGGCACTCGCTTCACAAATGCGGTTTGCGCACGGGCTGTCACCCTGTTTCTGTGGATGGCGGCAAGGTTGCATCATGCTCAACGTGCTGACAAGTGAACATAAAGGCTAAGTGCTATAAGGGCTTATCGGCCGGCCGGCGATTTTCTACAGGTCGATCGATAAGCTTTGGAGCTTATTTGAGTGCAATAGTTGCTGTCTCGATGATGCGGCCCTTTTTATTGTGAAATTCGACCTTCAACTGCTGGCCGGTGATGGTCAGGCAGGCGAAGTTGTCCTCGCTGACCACGCGGCTGTTGAGCGTGAGCGAGTAGGTGCCGGTGCCGACGGTCGTCAGGGGGGTGTTGACGAGCAGATCGCCAACATTGGCATACGGCAGCAGCCGGGTGTTGCACAGGGGCGAAGAGACCACGCTGTGAACGATAAAGTCGGGGCTCTTGTCGTGGGTCAGTTGGCAGCAGAGCGAGCCATGAATATCGCCGGACACAAACACCACGTTCTTGACGGCGTTGGAACGAATGGTCTCCAGGATCCGGTTGCGCTGTGTCGTGAATGCTTTCCAGCCGTCGCTGTCACGCCGTTGGTCAGGCATGAACATGACGCTGCTGACGATAAATTTGACCCTGGCCGTGCTGTTGACCAGCCATTTGAGCAATGCCTGCTCCTGCGCGACGCCAATCATGCGTTTGTCGCGCCCGGCCAGGATTCGCTCGGTGCGACAGTCCATGACAAACCAGTCGATATCGGCGTTGGCAAACATGTACCAGTAGCGGCTCAAGTTGCGATTGATGCGCCCGTCTGGCTGTAGCGCGTGAGCCGGGCCGTGGCTGCACTGGTAAGCCTCATAAGCGCGCATGGCGTTGTTATAGAGCGCCGTGTCGCCGTTGCTGCGATTGGCTGGCCAGTTATCTTCGATCTCGTGGTCGTCGAGGATCATGTACGTCGGCGTGCGGGCCATGAGTGAGCGGATATTGGGCTGGCTGAAGGCTGCACGGTATTTGCGGGTGATGGCCGGGTAGTCGCTGTCCGGGGCGATGATATTCAGGTCGTCGACATACACCTGGTCACCGGTCATGACCACGGCATCAAGGCCTTGCTGGCGGGCCAGGGCGTGGATGCTGGCGAAGATCTCATCACCCAGGTGCGCAGCCGAAGGGATGCCAGCCGTGAGCCTGAGGTAGCGGCAGGATCCTGTAACGTACCGGCGGGTGCGGTTGCGCGCGGTAGAGTCGGTCTTGAAGGTGTAAACCGTGGCTGGCCATTGCAGTGCAATTTGTTTGACTGTTTCAGGCGTATGCCCCGGGCTTGAGGTGGCGAACCAGCCTGCCTGGTATTCGTAGAGGGTATCGCTGCGCAGATTGTGCAGGACCAGCGTGTCGGACATGTCGAATTCAGGGCTCAGCCTGGAAAACACACCGGCTGACCATTGGCTGTCTCCAGCCTTGCGGTGCCGGATACCGGCGAATACGGCGTTGTTTTTATCGGAGTCGCCGCGCACGAAAATACGGGCGTGTTGTGCGGTGGTAAAACCTACTATCGGGCCAACTGTAGGTGAGATCACATCGAAATCCTTTCTGATGTTTGGGCGATGGCAATCGCGTGATTCAAGTCCTTTGGTTAACGGTAGAAGTGGTTGGGTGGTTGACCCATTCATGGATTCAGCGCTGGGTGTAGTGCTTGAAGGGCAGTGAGTGTCAGAAAAGCCCCTCACCCTAGCCCTCTCCCAAAGGGAGAGGGGACTGACCGCGCGCGACTTCAAGAGCACCGCCAATCAGGCCCTCTCCGAAAGGGAGAAGGGACTGAGCGCCTGCGATTTCAAAAACACCGCCAATCAGCCCCTCTCCCAAAGGGAGAGGGGATTGACCGCACGCGATTTCAAGAGCACCGCCAATCAGCTCCCTCTCCCTCCGGGAGAGGGTTGGGGTGAGGGGCTCTTCAAATCGCAGGCAAAAAAAAGCCCCGCCAAATGGCGGGGTTGAGGTACGAGCGTGGCGCTCGGAAAACAGTGCGCTACCCCCGGCCTTCGGTGAAGAAGGCCGGGCGTGTGGCTTACAACAGGATAGTGCGGATGTCGCCCAGCAACTGGCTCAGACGCTGGGTGAAGCGTGCAGCAGCCGCGCCGTTGATCACACGGTGATCGTAGGACAGCGACAAAGGCAGCATCAGTTTCGGCTGGAAGGCTTTGCCGTCCCAGACTGGCTGGATGGTGGCCTTGGAAACGCCGAGGATCGCCACTTCCGGTGCGTTGACGATCGGCGTGAAGCCGGTGCCGCCAATGTGCCCGAGGCTGGAAATGGTGAAGCACGCGCCTTGCATGTCGTCTGCGGTGAGCTTCTTGTCACGGGCCTTGGCAGCCAGTGCAGCCGCTTCAGCAGCCAGTTGCAGCAGGCTCTTCTGATCAACGTTCTTGATCACAGGCACCAGCAGGCCATCCGGGGTGTCAACGGCGAAGCCGATGTTGACGTATTTCTTGCGGATGATCGCTTTGCCGCTTGGCGCCAGCGAGCTGTTGAAGTCCGGCATTTCCTTGAGCAGGTGGGCGCAGGACTTGAGCAGCAGCGGCAGTACAGTCAGCTTCACGCCGGCTTTTTCTGCGACGGCTTTTTGCGCGACGCGGAAGGCTTCCAGCTCGGTGATGTCAGCCTGGTCGAACTGGGTCACGTGCGGGATGTTCAGCCAGCTGCGGTGCAGGCTCGACGCGCCGATTTGCATCAGGCGGGTCATGGCCACTTCTTCCACTTCACCGAAACGGCTGAAGTCGACTGCAGGAATTGGCGGAATGCCAGCACCACCGGTTGCGCCGGCGGCCGGTGCTTCCTTGGCTTTCTGCATCATGGCTTTGACGTGCGCCTGCACGTCTTCCTTGATGATACGGCCGTGCGGGCCGCTCGGGTTCACCGCGCTCAGCTCGACGCCGAACTCGCGGGCCAGTTGACGCACGGCAGGGCCGGCGTGAACCTTGCCACCCTTTGGCGCAGGCGCGGCGGCCGGGGCAGGTGCCTCGGCTTTGGCGGCTGGCGCAGGGGCAGCAGCAGGGGCTTCAGCTTTGGCCGGTGCTGGAGCAGCAGCGGCCTGAGCCGGGGCAGCAGGGGCAGCAGCGCCTTGAACCTTGAGCTTGAGGATAAAGTCGCCAGTGCCGACTTCGTCATCCAGCTTGACCGCAATGCTCTCAACCACACCGGCGGCTGGCGATGGAATTTCCATGCTGGCCTTGTCGGACTCCAGGGTGATCAAGGATTGATCAGCCTCAACGGTATCGCCGGCCTTGACCAGGATCTCGATGATTTTGGCTTTGCCCGACGAGCCGATATCCGGGACGTGAATGTCCTGGATGGTAGCTGCGGCAGGTGCAGCCGGGGCCGCTGGGGCCTCGGCAGCAGGGGCGGCAGCTGGCTTTTCAGCCGCAGCCGGGGCAGCCGCAGGGGCTGGTGCTTCAGGCGCCGCAGCGGCGCCCTCGGCTTCCAGTTCCAGCAGTTCGTCGCCTTCTTTCAGGCGGTCGCCCAGCTTGATCTTCAGGCTCTTGACGATACCGGCCTTGGGAGCAGGGATTTCCATGCTCGCCTTGTCCGATTCCAGGGTCAGGATGCTCTGGTCGGCTTCGATACGGTCGCCAACTTTTACAAACAGCTCGATGACTTCACCGTCGCCGCTGCCGATGTCAGGTACTCGAATGAGTTCGCTCACAAATATTCTCCTCAGCAGTCCAGTGGGTTGCGTTTTTCCGGGTTGATGCCGAACTTGACGATGGCTTCTGCCACCACTTTCGGTTCGATATCGCCACGGTCAGCCAATGCTTCCAGGGCTGCCAACACCACGAAGTGACGGTCTACTTCAAAGAAGTGACGCAGTTTTTTGCGGCTGTCGCTGCGGCCGAAACCGTCAGTGCCCAGCACTTTGAATTCCTTGACCGGTACCCACTGGCGAATCTGCTCGGCGAACAGCTTCATGTAGTCGGTAGAGGCAATAACCGGACCTTTACGGCCAGTCAGGCACTCTTCAACGTAGCTCAGCTGAGGCTTTTGGCCTGGGTGCAGACGGTTGTGACGCTCTACGGCCAGGCCGTCGCGACGCAGTTCGTTGAAGCTGGTAACGCTCCAGACGTCAGCACCGATGTTGAACTGTTCACGCAGGATGATCGCCGCTTCACGGACTTCACGCAGGATGGTGCCGGAGCCCATCAGCTGGACGTGGTGCGCCGCTTCCTTGGTGTCTTCCTCAAGCAGGTACATGCCCTTGACGATGCCTTCCTCGACACCGGCCGGCATGGCTGGCTGCTGGTAGGACTCGTTCATCACGGTGATGTAGTAGAAGACGTCCTGTTGCTCTTCGGTCATCTTCTTCATGCCGTCCTGGATGATCACCGCCAGCTCATAGCCGTAGGTTGGATCAAAGGTGCGGCAGTTCGGGATGGTGCCGGCCAGGATGTGGCTGTGACCGTCTTCGTGTTGCAGGCCTTCGCCGTTGAGCGTGGTACGCCCGGCGGTGCCGCCGATCAGGAAGCCACGGGTGCGGCTGTCGCCAGCGGCCCAGGCCAGGTCGCCAATACGCTGGAAGCCGAACATCGAGTAGAAGATGTAGAACGGCAGCATCGGCTGGTTGTGGTTGGAGTACGAAGTACCGGCGGCGATGAAGGAGCTCATGGCGCCTGCTTCGTTGATGCCTTCTTCGAGGATCTGACCTTTTTTGTCTTCGCGGTAGAACATCACCTGGTCTTTATCGACTGGCTCGTAGAGCTGGCCGACGGACGAGTAGATGCCCAGTTGGCGGAACATGCCTTCCATACCGAAGGTACGGGCTTCGTCCGGGATGATCGGAACGATGCGCGGGCCGATTTCCTTGTCCTTGACCAGCTGCGCCAGGATGCGCACGAAAGCCATGGTGGTGGAAATTTCACGGTCGCCGGAGCCGTCAAGGATGGCCTTGAGGGTTTCCAGTGGCGGGGTCGGGATGCTGATGCTCTGCGCGCGGCGCTGAGGCACGAAACCGCCCAGTGCAGCACGGCGCTCGCTCAGGTAGCGGGCTTCGGCGCTGCCTTCTTCAGGTTTGAAGAACGGCAGGTTTTCGATTTCGTCGTCCTTGACCGGGATGTCGAAACGATCGCGGAACAGCTTCAGGCTTTCAACATCAACCTTCTTGGTGTTGTGCGCGGTGTTTTTTGCTTCGCCGGCGCCGGTGCCATAACCCTTGATGGTCTTGGCCAGGATCACGGTTGGCTGGTCTTTGTGGTTGACCGCTTCGTGGTACGCCGCGTAGACCTTGTACGGGTCGTGGCCGCCACGGTTGAGCTTCCAGATCTCGTCGTCGGACAGGTCTGCAACCATCGCCTTGAGTTCCGGCGAGTTGAAGAAGTGTTCACGCACGAACGCGCCGTCTTTGGCTTTGTAGTTCTGGTACTCGCCGTCGATGACTTCGTCCATGCGACGTTGCAGGATGCCGTCGACGTCCTTGGCCAGCAGCGGGTCCCAGAAGCGGCCCCAGATGACTTTGGTCACGTTCCACTGAGCACCGCGGAATACGCCTTCGAGTTCCTGGATGATCTTGCCGTTGCCGCGAACCGGGCCGTCGAGGCGCTGCAGGTTGCAGTTGATGACGAAGATCAGGTTGTCGAGGTTTTCACGACCGGCCAGGGAGATTGCGCCCAGGGATTCCGGTTCGTCGCACTCGCCGTCGCCCAGGAAGCACCAGACTTTCTGGCCAGCAGGGATATAGCCGCGGGCTTCCAGGTACTTCATGAAGCGCGCCTGGTAGATCGCCTGGATCGGGCCAAGGCCCATCGATACGGTCGGGAACTGCCAGAAATCAGGCATCAGCCAAGGGTGCGGGTAGGACGACAGGCCCTGACCGTCCACTTCCTGGCGGAAGTTGTTCATTTGTTCTTCGCTGATGCGGCCTTCCATGAACGCACGGGCGTAAACGCCTGGCGAGGTGTGACCCTGGAAGTAGATCAGGTCGCCGCCGTGTGCGTCGGTCGGGGCCTGGAAGAAGTAGTTGAAGCCGATGTCATACAGGGTTGCGCTGGAAGCGAAGCTGGAAATGTGACCGCCCAGGTCCGAATCTTTCAAGTTGGTGCGCATCACCATGGCCATCGCGTTCCAGCGAACCAGCGAGCGAATGCGGCGTTCCATGAACAGGTCGCCAGGCATGCGTGCTTCGTGGGTTACGGGAATCGTGTTGCGGTAAGGCGTGGTAATGGCATACGGCAGCTGCGAACCGGTGCGGGTAGCGAGCTCACCCATACGGGTCATCAGGTAGTGAGCGCGGTCTTCGCCTTCTTTGTCGAGAACCGATTCCAGGGCGTCCAGCCATTCCTGGGTTTCGACGGGATCGAGGTCTTGCATGGCTTGCTCCAGGGCGGATAGGCTTCCAGAATCGGTTGCCTGAGTTTGCGACTGGCCTTGTGGGCAGACGACATAAATTCTTGGATGGCCGGAGGTTGATTCCAGCGGCGTGTAGTTTTACTACAAATCGTCGGCCATTTCAGCCTTTCGAGTGCATGAGCCAGTAGTAAAACTACAGGATTGGTCCTGATGGCCACCTGTTTCGTTGTGCGAAAAATCGATATTGTTGGTGCGTTTATCAGTTTTCAGCCCTGAATATGCGGGCTGGATGCTAAACAAAGTGATCTTCGAGCTATTTATAACCTTTGTTCGACAGTCGGATTAAACCGCTGTTTCTTCCTGTCACCGTACTCGGCAACACCATCGCCGATCAAGGATAGACCATGAGCCTTCCGTCGCTTGCTCCAATTCCTGCCCTTTTACAGCCCCTGGCCAGCCGTGCCGAGCAGTCGTGGCGCGCAGCAGTCGCCGGGCTTGAGGGCGGGCAGGGGCTCGACGCCTGGTCACCCGAGCGCTGGTCGGCATTCAACCGGGTCAGTGCGGCGAGCGACTTCTTTATAGAACAATCTTTGCGTGACCCTTTGATGTTGCTCGAACTGGCGCACTCCGGCGAGCTGGACCGCAGCTTCGGCCCCGGTGAACTGTGTGGGCAGATTGCTGCTGCCGCCCAGGCAGCCAGCAGCGATGATGAGTTGGGCCGGGCGCTGCGCCGCCAGCGTACTCGCCAGCAAATCCGGATTATCTGGCGTGACCTCAACCGCCAGGCAGACTTGATCGAAACCTGCCGCGACCTGTCGGACATGGCCGATGCCAGCATCGACCAGGCCTATCGCTGGTTGTATCAACGGCATTGCCAGCAGTTTGGCACCCCCGTCGGCAACCGCAGTGGGGAGCCACAGGAGATGGTGATCCTGGGCATGGGCAAGCTCGGTGCCGTGGAGTTGAACCTGTCTTCGGACATCGACCTGATCTTTGCCTACCCTGAGGGTGGTGAAACCGCAGGGGCCAAGCGCCCGCTGGACAATCAGGAGTTCTTTATCCGCCTGGGCCAGCGCCTGATCAAGGCACTGGACCCGATGACCGTCGACGGTTTTGTATTTCGCGTCGACATGCGCCTGCGTCCTTATGGCTCGTCCGGTGCGCTGGTGCTCAGCTTCAATGCGCTGGAGCAGTACTACCAGGATCAGGGGCGCGACTGGGAACGCTACGCGATGATCAAGGCCCGGGTCGTGGCCGGTGATCAGGTCATGGGCGCACAGCTGCTCAGCCTGTTGCGTCCGTTTGTGTATCGCCGCTACCTCGATTTCTCGGCGATTGAGGCGCTGCGCACCATGAAGCAGCTGATCCAGCAGGAAGTGCGACGCAAAGGCATGGCCGACAACATCAAGCTGGGGGCGGGCGGCATCCGTGAAGTGGAGTTTATCGCCCAGGCTTTCCAGCTGATCCACGGCGGCCGAGACCTCAGCCTGCAACAACGACCGCTGCTCAAAGTCCTGACCATTCTGGAAGGCCAGGGTTATTTGCCTGCAGAGGTGGTCAGCGAGCTGCGCGAAGGTTATGAGTTCCTGCGGTACACCGAGCATGCGATTCAGGCCATTGCCGACCGCCAGACTCAAATGCTGCCCGACAATCAGCAGGATCAGGCTCGCATCGCCTTTATGATGGGTTTTGACAGCTGGGCGGCATTCCATGAGCAATTGATGGCATGGCGTGGGCGTATCGACTGGCACTTCCGTCAGGTCATTGCCGACCCGGATGAAGAAGAGGTCATCGACGAAGGCGAGCTGATTGTCGGTGGGGAGTGGTTGCCGCTGTGGGAAGAAGTTCAGGACGATGCCGCCGCTTGTGTCCAGCTTGAAGAAGCCGGGTTTGTCGATGCGCCCAAAGCCCTCAAGCAACTGGCTGCCCTGCGTTCCAGTCCGCAGCTGCGCTCCATGCAGCGCTTGGGCCGCGAGCGTCTGGATGCTTTCATCCCGAGATTGCTGGCCCAGGCCGTTGAGCACGCCAACCCCGATCTGGTGCTGGAGCGGGTGTTGCCGCTGGTCGAGGCGGTAGCCCGGCGTTCTGCTTATTTAGTGTTGCTGACCGAAAACCCCGACGCTCTGCGCCGCTTGCTGACGCTGTGCGCGGCCAGCCCGTGGATCGCCGAGCAGATTACCCGTTTCCCGTTGCTGCTCGATGAGCTGCTCAATGAACGCCGCCTGTTCAAGCCACCGCTGGCCCCTGAGCTGGCCGCCGAGTTGTGCGAACGCTTGACGCGCATTCCCGAGGACGACCTTGAGCAACAAATGGAAGCCCTGCGCAACTTCAAGCTGGCCCACCGTTTGCGGGTCGCGGCATCGGAAATCTCCGGCAGCCTGCCTTTAATGAAGGTCAGCGATTACCTGACGTGGTTGGCCGAAGCCATTCTGGAACAAGTATTGGCCCTGGCCTGGCGCCAGACCGTGGCCAAGTACGGCACCCCGCAGCGTACCGACGGCAGCCTGTGCGACCCCGGCTTTATTATTGTCGGCTACGGCAAGGTGGGCGGTATCGAGCTGGGGCATGGCTCGGATCTGGACCTGGTGTTTATCCACGATGGCGACCCGAATGCCGAAACCGACGGCGCCAAGCCCATCGACGGCGCGCAGTTTTTCACCCGCCTGGGCCAGCGGATCATCCATTTACTGACGGCGCAAACCAACTCCGGGCAGCTGTATGACGTTGATATGCGCCTGCGCCCGTCAGGCGCTTCGGGGTTGCTGGTCAGTTCGCTCGGTGCCTTTGAGCGCTATCAGGAAAACGAAGCCTGGACCTGGGAGCATCAGGCACTGGTGCGTGCTCGCGTGCTGGTGGGCTGCAAGCAGGTGGGGGCGGCGTTTGAGCAGGTGCGTGCCAGTGTGTTGGGCCGCGAGCGGGATTTGCCGACCTTGCGCCAGGAGGTCAGCGAGATGCGCGCCAAGATGCGCGACAACCTGGGCACGCGGATAACCGCCGCAGGTACTGCCGAAAATGCCTATGAGGCCACTGTGCCATTCGACCTTAAGCAGGACGCCGGAGGTATCGTCGATATTGAATTTATGGTGCAATACGCGGCCCTGGCGTGGTCCAGGGAACACCCGGCGTTACTGCGCTACACCGACAATATCCGCATTCTGGAAGGGCTGGAACAGGTCGGGCTGATGCCCGCCACCGATGCCAGCCTGTTGCGCGAGGCGTACAAGGCCTTTCGCGCCGTCGCCCACCGCCAAGCCTTGCAAAAGGAGGCCGGGGTGGTCACGGGGGATCAATTTGTCGTCGAGCGTCAACACGTGCGACGCATCTGGTCCGAGCTAGGATTGAGCTAGGTTGCTGGCTCACACACAGAGTTAAAGCTGTAAGAACGTATCCGGCGGGTCCATAAGCCCCGTCCAATTTGCCTGACGCCTTGTGGTGCGGGTGCTGGATTCTTTGAGGAGCGTAATGATGTCGATGGCTGATCGTGATGGTGTGATCTGGTATGACGGCAAGCTGGTGCCGTGGCGCGATGCCACGACCCATGTGCTGACCCATACATTGCACTACGGCATGGGCGTGTTTGAAGGTGTGCGCGCTTACGAAACCCCGCAGGGCGCGGCGATTTTCCGCTTGCAGGCGCACACTGACCGCCTGTTCGATTCGGCCCACATCATGGGCATGAAGATCCCGTTCAGCAAAGACGAAATCAACGAAGCGACCCGCATTGCGGTGCGTGAAAACAACCTCGACAGCGCTTACATCCGCCCGATGGTGTTCTACGGCTCCGAAGCGATGGGGCTGCGTGCTACCGGCCTGAAAGTCCATGTGATCATCGCGCCGTGGAGCTGGGGTGCCTATATGGGCGCCGAAGCCCTGGAAGTCGGGATCAAGGTGCGTACCAGCTCCTTTACCCGCCATCATGTGAACATCTCCATGACCCGGGCCAAGGCCAACGGTCATTACATCAACTCGATGCTGGCCCTGCAGGAAGCGATTTCCGGCGGTGCCGACGAAGCGCTGTTGCTCGATCCCGAAGGTTTTGTGGCTGAAGGCTCGGGCGAAAACGTATTCCTGGTCAAGGATGGCGTGATCTACACCCCGGACGTGACGGCCTGCCTGAACGGCATTACCCGCAGCACGATCCTGACCCTGGCCACTGAGCTGGGGTACAAGTTTGTTGAAAAACGCATCACCCGCGACGAGGTGTATATCGCCGACGAAGCGTTCTTTACCGGCACTGCCGCTGAAGTGACGCCGATTCGCGAAGTCGACGGGCGTCAAATCGGGATCGGCCGCCGTGGCCCGATCACCGAACAACTGCAAAAGGCTTACTTTGACCTGGTGACCGGCAAGACTACGGACCATCCAGAGTGGCGTACACTGGTCAAGTAATGTCGGCATAGCATCACAGCAGGGAGGCGAATGCCTCCCTTGCTTGTTTATGGAAACTTATGAATATTTTGATCGTTGGGCCCAGCTGGGTCGGTGACATGGTGATGGCGCAGACACTGTTCCAGTGCCTCAAACAGCGCCACCCGCAGTGCGAAATCGATGTGCTGGCTCCCGAGTGGAGCCGGCCCATCCTTGAGCGCATGCCTGAAGTCCGCAAGGCCTTGAGCTTCCCGCTCGGTCATGGCGCGCTCGAACTGGCCACGCGACGCAAGATCGGCAAGTCCCTCAAGGGCCAGTACGATCAGGCAATTTTGTTGCCCAACTCGCTGAAATCGGCACTGGTGCCGTTTTTTGCGGGCATTCCCACGCGTACCGGCTGGCGCGGCGAGTTCCGCTACGGCCTGCTTAACGATGTGCGCAAGCTCGACAAACAACGTTACCCGTTGATGATCGAGCGCTTTATGGCCCTGGCCTATGAGCCGGGCGCTGACCTGCCCAAGCCATACCCGCGCCCCGATTTGCAGATTGACCCGCAAAGCCGAGCCGGCGCCCTGGCCAAGTTTGGCCTGGAGCTGGACCGTCCGGTGCTGGCGCTGTGCCCGGGTGCCGAATTCGGCGAGTCCAAGCGCTGGCCGTCCGAGCACTACGCCAAAGTCGCCGAGCAAAAGATCCGTGAAGGCTGGCAAGTGTGGTTGTTTGGCTCGAAAAACGATCACGGGGTGGGCGAAGAGATCCGCTCGCGGTTGATCCCGGGGCTGCGCGAAGAGTCGGTCAACCTCAGCGGCGAAACCTCGCTGGCCGAGGCCATCGACCTGTTGTCCTGTGCCGACGCCGTGGTGTCCAACGACTCGGGGCTGATGCACGTTGCGGCTGCGCTGAACCGCCCGCTGGTGGCCGTTTACGGCTCCACGTCACCCGGTTTTACCCCGCCCCTGGCGGACAAGGTTGAAATCGTGCGTCTGGGCCTCGATTGCAGCCCCTGCTTTGACCGCACCTGCCGTTTTGGCCACTACAACTGCCTGCGCGAGCTGATGCCGCACTTGGTGGTGGAAGCCTTGCAGCGCTTGCAGGGTTCACCGGTCGAGGTCAACTAGGTGCGAGTTCTGTTGGTCAAAACCTCATCCCTGGGCGATGTGATCCATGCCTTGCCGGCGCTGACCGATGCGGCGCGGGCGATTCCGGGTATCACCTTTGACTGGGTTGTGGAGGAGGGCTTTGCCGAAATCCCGACCTGGCACCCGGCGGTGGGTAAAGTCATTCCTGTGGCGATCCGCCGCTGGCGCAAAAATATCTGGCAAACCCTCAAAAGTGGCGAGTGGAGCCGTTTCAAGCAAAGCCTGCGCGCGGAAAAATACGATCTGGTGATCGACGCCCAGGGCCTGGTCAAAAGTGCCTGGCTGACCCGTTATGTAAAAGCCCCGGTAGCCGGCCTGGATAAAGACTCTGCCCGTGAACCCTTGGCCAGCCGTTTTTATCAGCGGCGCCTGGCGGTGGCCCGTGGGCAGCATGCGGTCGAGCGTCTGCGCCAGCTGTTTGCCGTTGCGCTGGGCTACGACCTGCCCAAAGGGCTGGGCGATTACGGCCTGGATGTTGAAAGGCTGGTGGAACTGCCGCGCACAAAGCCCTTCGTGCTGTTTTTGCACGGCACCACCTGGGACACCAAGCACTGGCCTGAAGTCTACTGGCGCGATCTGGCCCAGCGCATGGGCCATCTGGGTGTCGAAGTGCGCCTGCCGTGGGGCAACCCGGCCGAAAAGGCCCGGGCCGAACGCATTGCCAATGGCTTGAATAATGCCGTGGTACTGCCCAAATTGAATCTGGCCGGTGTCGCCAAGGTACTGGCCAGTGCCAGTGCCTGCGTGGCAGTCGATACCGGGCTCGGGCATTTGGCCGCCGCACTGGATGTGCCGACCATCTCTCTGTTTGGCCCGACCAACCCGGGCCTGACCGGCGCCTATGGCAAGGTGCAAATTCACCTGGCCAGTGATTTTCCGTGCGCGCCGTGCCTGCAGAAAAAATGCACCTACACTCCGACTGCCCAGGACCAGCAGCGGTTTGACCTGAAAAACGAGTGGCCCCTGTGCTTCACCCGTTTGAACCCTGAGCGTGTCGCGAGTCGATTAAGCACGTTGTTACTGGCTGAGGAACTGCGCTGATGCAACTGGCTTTTGTGCTGTACAAATACTTTCCGTTTGGCGGGCTGCAACGGGATTTCATGCGCATTGCGCTGGAATGCCAAAAGCGCGGCCATCAAATCCGCGTCTACACCATGATCTGGGAAGGCGATATTCCCCCCGGCTTTGAAGTGCTGGTGGCGCCGGTCAAGGCGTTCCATAACCACACCCGCAACGAAAAAATGCTTGCCTGGATGCAGGCCGACCTGGCCAAGCGCCCTGTGGACCGCCTGATCGGCTTCAACAAGATGCCCGGCCTGGACGTGTACTACGCGGCCGACGGTTGCTTTGAAGACAAGGCGCAAAACCTGCGTCACTCGTTTTATCGCTTCTTCAAACGCTACAAGCACTTTGCCGAGTACGAGCGCGCGGTGTTCGCCAAGGATGCCAAGACTGAAATCCTGATGATTTCCGAAGTCCAGCAGCCGCTGTTTATCAAACATTACGACACCCCGCTGGAGCGCTTCCACCTGCTGCCGCCGGGCATTGCCCTGGACCGCCGCGCGCCGGCCAATGCGGCCGAGATCCGCGCCGAGTTCCGCCGTGAATTCAATCTGGCCGACGACGATTTGCTGCTGGTGCAGATCGGCTCGGGCTTCAAGACCAAGGGCGTGGATCGCAGCCTCAAAGCGCTGGCGGCCTTGCCGGGTGAGCTTAAAAAACGCACCAAACTGTTTGTAATCGGCCAGGACGACCCCAAAGTCTTTCAATTGCAGAGTGCCACTTTGGGCTTGGGTGACCATGTGCAGTTCCTCAAGGGGCGAAGTGATATTCCGCGCTTCCTGCTGGGCGCCGACTTGCTGATTCATCCGGCCTACAACGAAAACACCGGCACCGTACTGCTTGAAGCACTGGTTGCAGGTTTGCCGGTGCTGGTCAGCGCTGTTTGCGGCTACGCCCACTACATCAGCGACGCCGATTGCGGCCGCGTACTGGACGAACCGTTCGAGCAGGCGCAACTCAATGAATACCTGACACACATGTTGTCCGACGACACTGCGCGCGCGGCCTGGAGCCAAAACGGCCTGGCCTACGCGCAGACGGCCGACCTCTACAGCATGCCGCAGCACGCTGCGGATGTGATTCTGGCGGAGCAACACTGATGAAACTGATTCTTGCCGAACCGTTCAAGAGCTTGTGGGCCGGGCGCGATGCGTTCGCCGAAGTCGAGCGCCTGGAAGGCGAGGTTTACCGCGAACTGGAAGGCCGGCGTACCTTGCGTACCGAAGTCGACGGGCGCGGTTTCTTTGTGAAAATCCACCGTGGTATCGGCTGGGGTGAAGTGTTCAAGAACCTGCTGACTGCCAAGCTGCCAGTACTCGGTGCGGGCCAGGAGTGGCGGGCGATCAAGCGTCTGCACGAAGTCGGGGTGCCGACCATGACCGCTGTGGCCTACGGCGAAAAGGGCAGCAACCCGGCGGCGCAGCACTCGTTCATCATCACTGAAGAACTGGCGCCTACGGTCAGCCTTGAAGACTTCAGCCTCAACTGGGTCAAACAGCCACCGCAGCCCAGGCTCAAGCATGCACTGATCGCCGAAGTGGCGCGCATGACCGGCATGATGCACCGCGCCGGGGTCAACCACCGCGACTGCTATATCTGCCATTTCTTGCTGCACACCGACAAACCGGTGACTGCGGACAACTTTCGTCTGTCGGTGATCGACCTGCACCGCGCCCAGACCCGGGCCGTGATCAGCAAACGCTGGCGCAACAAGGACCTGGCGGCGCTGTACTTTTCGGCACTGGATATCGGCCTGACCCAGCGGGACAAACTGCGCTTTTTGCGCGGTTACTTCCAGATGCCCCTGCGCCAGATCCTGCGTGAAGAAGCCCGCCTGCTGGCGTGGCTCGAAGGCAAGGCGAGCAAACTCTACGAACGCAAACAGCGTTATGGGGATGCATTGTAATGGCGGGTTGGAATCTGGATCCTGCTTACAGTGCATTGGCGTCTGATTTTGGCAGTTTGGAAGCGGTGTTTGCCCTGCAGGGTGAACACCTGACCCGTGACCCGCTGTCGGAAGTGATCCGCGTGCAGCGCGATGGTGTGAATTATTACGTCAAGCGCTACACCGGCGCGGGCAAGGGCTTGCGTCGTTACCTGGGCCGCCCGCGGGTAAAGTCCGAATGGCAGAACCTCAAGCGCTTCGCCAAGTGGGGCATCCCCACGGCCGAAGTGGTGGCCTGGGGCCTTGAGCGCAGTGGCTTTGCCTATTCCCGTGGCGCCATGATCACCCGCGAACTGCCCAACACCCGCGACCTGTCGGAGCTGGCAGACAACCATGATCCGCTGCTCAAGGACCGTGCCTGGGTCGATTGCGTGAGCCGCCAACTGGCGCGCTACACCAAGACCATGCATGACCACCGCTTTACCCATAACGACCTGAAGTGGCGCAATTTGCTGATCGACGACCAGTCCAGGCTGTTCTTGATCGACTGCCCCAACGGCGACTTCTGGCGCGGTTTCTGGCTTAAATACCGCATCACCAAAGACCTGGCGTGCCTCGACAAAGTGGCCAAGTACCATTTGTCCTGGACCCAGCGTTTGCGTTTCTATTTCCAATACACCGGGCGCACGACGCTCAATGCGGCGGACAAGGAACGTGTCCGTCATATCGTGCGTTTTTTTGAGGGCCGGGAATGACTGATTTTATCGCCGAAGCTGACCGGGCATTGCTTGAGCGCAATGGCCTGGCTGACTTCGATGCGCTGTGGGCCGTGCAGCTGGAAGCGGTGGACGAGCCCAACACCAGTGGTGGTGGCTGGAGCAGCGTGTTTCGCATGGACCTCGAAGGCCGGGGGTTTTACCTCAAGCGCCAGAGCAACTACCTGACCCGCACGTTGCACAGCCCGCTGGGCGAGCCGACCTTTGCCCGCGAGTTTCGTAATATTCAGCGCTATCAGCAGATGGGTATTCCGGCGTTGGAAGCGGTGTTTTTTGGCGAGCGAAAAGTGCCGGGCGAGCGTCGTGCAGTGCTGCTGACCCGGGCGCTCGACGGTTGGCATGACCTTGACTCATTGTTGGAGCAATGGCCGCAACTGACCCCTGCGCAACAGCAGGCGATTGTGCACGAGTGCGGGCTGTTGGCCCGGCGTGTTCACGCTGCACGCCAGGTGCATGGCTGTTTTTACCCCAAGCACATCTTCTTGCAGGCCGATGGCGCGGGTTATCGCGCGCAACTGATCGACCTGGAGAAAACCCGGCCCTTGCTGCTGGGCCAGCGTGACCGGGTCAAGGATATCGAGCCGTTGCTGCGTCGGGCCCATGCCTGGGGCGAAGCTGAGGTGCGGGCCTTGCTCGCGGCTTATCTGGACCAGCCGATGGACAGTGGCCTGGTCGACGCTTGGCTGGCGCGCCTGAATCTGCGGCGCAATCACAAGGGAGCCCGCTGATGCGTTTGTCCGAACTGCAAAAGTCTGGCCGTGCGCCGGGCTTGCCACTGAGCATTGAACTGGCCGACGCGGCCGGGCCTGCGCAATTGCAACTGCTGAGCTTGTTGCGAGTCTTGCCGGGCCAGCGCTATGTCGGCGCCGGGGTGTGGCGCGGGCGTACCGTGCTGGCCAAGCTGATGGTGGGTGCCAAGGCGGCGCGCAACTTTCAGCGCGAGTTGAACGGGGTGCGCCTGCTGGCTGAGCAGGGCCTGACCACGCCGCAGTTGCTGGCCGATGGCTTGCAAGAAGGTGAGGGTGGCTGGCTGCTGTTCGAGTTTCTTGAGGGCGCGCACAGCCTGGGTGATGCCTGGGATGCCGTTGCGTCGTTGCCGGTACTGGCTGACGAACAAGTGGCCGTGCTCGCCGAGGCTCTAACGGCCATCGGCCAGATGCACCTCAAGGGCCTGTGGCAGGAAGACCTGCACCTGGACAACCTGCTGCGCCAGGGCGGCAAGCTGTACTTGATCGACGGCGCGGGCATTTGTGTCGACGAGGCGGGTAAACCGCTGTCGCGACAAAAGGTGCTGGAAAACCTCGGGGTGTTTTTCGCCCAGTTGCCCATCAGCCTTGAGCCATTTATTGAAGAGTTGCTGGTGCACTACTTGCTGAGCAATGGCGAACACGCCTTGCCGCTGGAAGCGTTGCTCAAGCAGGTCGAAAAAGTCCGGGCCTGGCGCCTGCATGACTTCTTGAACAAGACCGGCCGCGATTGTTCGTTGTTCAGCGTGCAGCAGGGGGCCTTTGCCCTGCGTGCCGTTCGGCGCGAAGAAGAGCCGGCCATGCTGCCGGTGCTGGCCCGGGCCGATGCCTTGCTCGATCATGGGCATCTGTACAAAACCGGCGGCGCGGCCAGTGTCGGCAAGGTTGAGGTGGATGGCCGCACGCTGGTTATCAAGCGCTACAACATCAAGGGCTTTGCTCACTGGCTCAAGCGCTTCTGGCGCCCGAGCCGGGCCTGGCATTCCTGGCGTGAAGGCAATCGACTGGCGTTTCTGGGCATTGCCACGCCCAAGCCGCTGGCGCTGCTGGAGACCCGGTTCTTGTGGTTGCGGGGCAAGGCGTATCTGGTCACCGAGCATTTGCCGGGGCCAGATATCATCGAGCGCTTTGCGCCGTATGTTGAGCAGGGGGATGCGCCTGAGGCCGAGCTGGCGGCGCTGGACCGGCTGTTTGCCGACCTGTTGCGTGAACGCATCAGCCACGGTGACCTCAAGGGCCATAACGTATTCTGGGCGGATGGCCGCTGGGCGTTGATTGATCTGGATTCGATGTGCCAGCACCGCTCGGCAAGCAGCTTTGCTGCGGCCTATGCCCGCGACCGGGCGCGCTTTATGCGCAACTGGCCGGTGGGCAGTGCGTTGTATCAGGTGATTGACGGGCGGTTGCCCAAAGCTTCGGGCTAGGCCTTTGTGGGAGCGGGCTTGCTCGCGATGCAAGCGCTGCGGTCGGCCAGGTAAACCGCATTGATGCCATCGCGAGCAAGCCCGCTCCCACAGGGAGGGTGCTGGGGCTTTTAGAAACTGTACTGCGCCCCGGCCCCGGCATACCACGAGCGGCCCGGTGCCGCTTCGTAGTAGCGGCTGTTGGAGTCGCCGACAATCACCGAGCCCACATACTGACGGTCCAGCAGGTTGTCCAGACGCAAGGTCTGGTGGAAGGTCCAGTGTTCGATCTTCTGTTCAAATTTCGCCCGCCAGTTGAACACGGTATAAGCCGGTGCCGCCTTGGCGGTGTTGGTATCTTCCACATACACCTTGCTGCGGTACATGCCTTCAATGGCCGTGCTGACCCAGTCGGTCGGCTTCCAGTTTACTTCCGCAAACAGTGTGGTCTGCGGCACGCCTGGCAGGTAGTTGCCTTTGTCCACGGTACCGCTGGTGCTGGCGAAGTCACTGTCATACGTTGCCTGCAGGCGGGTGTAGGCGAGGGTTGAGGTCCAGTGTTCGGCGAGCTGGCTTTCCACACCCAGTTCAAAGCCCCGGCGCAAGGTGCGTCCGGCGTTTTGATAAGTTGTACGGCCACCGGTATTGCTCAGCACCACCAGTTCATCTTCCGTGGTGATCTGGAAGATGGCCGCGTTGATTCGTGTGTTGTTGAGTTGAGCCTTGAGGCCCATTTCATACTGGGTGCTCTCGGCAGGCTTTAGGCCGAAGTTGAAACCCTGACCGCTGGGCGAGTACGCCAGTTCGGCCTGCGTCGGCGTTTCAAAGCCTTTGCCCGCGCTGACATAACCATGCAGCTCGGGGGTAAAGGCGTACATCACGCTGACGGAAGGCGTGGCCTTTTCATAACGCTTGGTGCCGCTGGCGTCGCCGTTGCTCAAAAATTGATCATCGACATCCATTTCCATCGTGCTGTAGCGCAAGCCGGCCTGCACGGTCCAGTTGTCCAGCGCCCAGTTGGCCTGCACATACGGGTCGAGGCTGCGGGCGGTGTCTACTTCATCACGCACCAGTGCGCCTTTGACCCCCAGTTCGCTGCCGATGAAGTTCTGATAGCCGTGGCGGCTGTCCTGGCTCTGGTCGAAGTCCAGGCCGCCGATCAGGGTCAGATCACCCGGTACGCCGAACACCGGTTGCATCCAGCGCAGGCTGCCACCGTAGAATTTGCGATCGAATTGCACTACACCGCCACCCTGTTTGTTGCTGGCCGCCGTGGGTGGAATCGCCAAATACTGAATCACACTGCGCGTGCCGGTATAGGCATTGACCTGCAGGGTCGCGTCGCCGATATAGCGCTCGTAGTTCAGGCCCAGTTGCTGGTGGTCGATGCTTTTACGGGTGTTATAGGTAATGGCGTTTGGCGTTACCGAGCGCGGGTCGGCTTTATAGGCTTCCCAGCTCTGGCCCAGCGGGTCCTGGGTGCCGTTCTGTTCAAGGCTGCTGTAGATCAGCGCCAGTTTGCTGTCTTCATCCGGCTTGAGGTTGAGCTTGGCAAAGGTCTGGTCGCGGCGCGCAGCGCTGTGTTCGCGGTAGCCGTCGGTGTCCATGCGCGAGGCATCCAGCACAAAGCCGACGTCGTCGGTCGCGCCCTCGGCAGTAAGGTGGTTCTTGCTCATGCCGTCGCTGCCCACCAGGGTCTCGGCGCCAATGCGCGGCGGGCCTTCGCCGTCGCGGGAGAACATCTGGATCACGCCGCCGGCATTGCTGCCGTACAGGGTGGCTGCCGGGCCGCGCAACACTTCGATACGCTCGGCGGTGTCGAGGTTGAACGTCGCCGCCTGCCCTTGGCCGTCCGGGGTGCTCGCCGGGATGCCATCGGCAATCAGCTTGATACCACGCACGCCAAATGCCGAGCGGGCGCCAAAGCCGCGGGACGAGATCTGCAGGTCCTGGGCGTAGTTCTGTCGGTTTTGCACCACCAGTCCGGGTACGCGGGACAGCACTTCTGAAGCATTGATGCCCAACTGGCCATCCTGGATCTGCTCCTGGTTGATGCTGTCGACCGAATACGGCAGGTCAAAACTCGGGCTGGTGCTGCGTGAGCCGGTGATGACACTGGGGTCGAGTTCCAGGGGGGCTGCGCTGACGACGGGGGGCAGGCACAGGCCGGGCAATAGCAGGGCAAGGTGAGCAGGGGTGAAATATTTCATGGGCAAATCGGGCTTCCGTGTGACACGACCCGTGCAGGGCAACGGGGGATGAGGCTAGCAGAGGGCGCGCAGTTTAGCGGCTGATGTGCAGATATCCAGCAAAACAGCCGACAAGGGCGGCCCGAAGCTGCCCCTGCCGGCCAGTTGGCAGTTATTGCACCTGTGTCATGTTGATGTCCTGCAGGTCGGCAATCAGGTCCCTGAGCTGGTCGTAGCGTTTCTGGTGGATCGTCGGCCAGCTCTCGCGCTCGATAAAGAACTGGCCGCCGGGGTCGGTCTGCAAGGGGGTATGCACAATCTCGTGGTTACTGGAGCGGTGGATCAGCTCCGCACCCTGCCCCCCGGCGCTTTCAAGGCGAAAGAACCCCGGAGTGCTCAGCCGTTGGTTGTTTTGCGCCGGCGAGAGCGCCGGTGGCTTGGGTTTGGTGCCCGGGATGTCGACCTGCAGCCAGTAGTCGTTTTTCAGAAAGCGGTAGTGCGGATGTTCGTGGTCTGAAGCGACGACCGCTCCGATATCCTGACGCAGGCCCCGGCTGGTACCTGGTGCAGAGTCCGCTATGCGCACGCCGATGGCGCCTTCGAGTTCGGCCAGCCCCGGGATGCCTTCAAAGGTATTGGCATGTGAGTTGCCCATCAGGGCCACCCATTTGCCCCCTCCAGTTCGGGCCTGGTGGGCGCGGATGGTCCGCGAGGCGAAGTAGCTGAACATTTCATAGCGGGTCATCCCGGGGGTTTCGCTGGGGGTGCCCTTGGGGTGATAACTGGCCGAGCAGTCGATGGCAACCACCTTGATGCCGTGCTTGCGGGCTTCGCGTACCAGGTGGCTGAAGGTCCAGTCATTGGCGAGGCTGACTTGATGGCCTTCGTCCTGGATTTCGAGGAACTTGTTCAAGCGCAGGGGCATCTTGCCGGTTTGATGATACTCATCCAGCAGGCCCTGATGCATGTCGGACTGCAGGTGCTCCATATAAAGTGTTTTTACGTTGTGCCGGGACAGTTCGCGCATGTTGTCGATCAGGATCCGTTTGCCCGACTGGTGAGCGTGGGTTTCACCCCAGATAATGCCGTCCGTGTGTTCGAACAGGCGCTTTATCAGGTCTTGCTGCGCGATGTTCGCCGGCAGTTGCGGGCGGGTGACGCGGGGCCGTGCAGGCCGGGTCAGGAACCAGGCCTGGGCGTGTGTCAGCAGTGTGATCCTCAGCTCCTTGAATGCCTGGCTTGCCTTGCTGTGGCGAGAGATTGTGCCCGGAAAATCAGTGTGGCCGTGCAGCGTCGAGGGGGCATAGGTGATGATGTTCTGCAGGGTTTCCTTGTGTTCGGCGGGGATGTCGTAGTCACTGTATCTGCCCGCCGGGATATCCACAGGCAGGGCCGAGCTGTCGGCGGTCAGGGGCTCCCAGCGCTTGTTACCGTCCGCCAGGCGATGCTTGACTTCCCAGTAGCCTGAAGTTCGCCGCACCTTGTAGCTGGCGCCGGCGCCGCTGCTGGAGCCTGCTGGCAACTGCAGGTACAGGTTGCGCCCCAGCCAGCCGCTGTACACCTCGAACACCACGCCGTCCTGCTGGATGTATTGCAGGTTATCTATGCGGTAGATGCCCTGTTCGTCCGGGGTACGGTTGCTCAGGTCAACGCCGCGCACCCGGGCACTGTCAATCACCCGTTCAATCCCTGACCTCTGTTTGAGCAGGGGGGTGGTCGGGTCGACATCCCATAGCCCGGCCGACAGTTCACGCAGGATGATGCTGTAGGCTGCGTCCGGTTTGCGCTGATCCAGCGCCCGCCAGGCCTCATCGAGGTTGTCATAGCGGCTGCGGTAGAGTTTGCCGTTGGCGATTTTGCTGTAATGGATGGTCTGGCCATTGTGGCCGGGCAGTTCATAGACCCCCGAGGCGTATTTGTCCCCGGTGCGCAGCCGAAGCTGGGCCCCAGGCAGGCTGCTGGCTGCTGCAGGGCTCAAGGTCGGTGTGGGCTGCGGGATGCGCTGGCGTATGGACGTGCGGAATATGGCCGAGCCGGTGAAATCAGAGGCCCCGTCGGTGAGGTGGGTGATGGATTCCATGAAGTGCAGCAGTGCCTCGTGTTTTTCATCCCGCTGCAGGGCGTCGAGGCCCCTGAGGATCTGGGCGATAAACCGCGCCAGCACGATGGGCAACAGTATGCGGGTGGGAAGGGCGAACGACAGGATATCGATCGCCGTCAGCACTGCCTCCTTGGCCGTGTTGACATTGCTTTCCCAGGTGGACGTCGATTGCTCGTCGGCATCGCGAATCGCATGCAAGGCTTCGGTGTCGTAGGACGCTTCGAACAGGTTGTGGCTGATGCCCTGCAGTTGCAGGTTGGTGTCGCTCAGCCCCTGCTCCAGCAGTGGCCTGATATAGGGTTGCTGGGCTGGCGTGACACGGTGCAGTACATAGGCGTGCCACTGGGGGCGCGACAGCAGTCGGCCCAGTTCGCTGCGGGAATGGGCAATCAGGAACCAGCGATTTTCCGGGGCGTCGGGGGTGTAGCACAGCAACTGCTGTGAGCCGGTGGTACTCAGCACCAGCAGGCCCGGCAGGGGTTTGTAACGCAGCATCAGCAGATGAATCTTGATCTGTTCGCCGTTGACCCGTGGCCGGGTGCTTTCAAGAGGGAAATCCAGTGCAGTCTGGACCCAGGTCGCCTGCTCGGCGGTCAGCGCGCCGGACAATCTGGCTTCAAGCAGGTCCAGACGCATCTGTGCCTGCTTGAAGGCGGCGTAGCGCTCCTTGCGCCACTGGGCTCGGGGGGAGTTGACCAGCAGGTCGTTGAGCTTTTTTTTGTAGGTTTCGCCCACGTCCAGCTGGCGTACCAGGCTTTTCAGGTAGTTGCTGGTCAGCACGGTGTGCTTATTGCCTGCGCTATCCTTGACTTGGGCAGTGAGGGCGAAGGTGACGTCCCAGATGCCGACATTGGCCAGCGCCAGTTCGCTGAGGCTGTGACGGGTGGTGCGATAACTGATCGCCGGACCGGTTCTGCCGGTACTGGCCCCAGCCGGGTATGCAGATCCGCCGATGGGGTATATCAAGGGGCCTGTTTGTACGGCCTCGGTGGTTGAGATGAAAATGCCATCGGGATCGACGTCTATGCCGTGATCCTTTTTGATCTGTTGCTGCAACTGGCGGCGGGCGTAACCCAGCAGTGTGTGTTTGCGCCCGATCTCGCTGAGGCTGTGGGTATCGTCGCTCTCGGCTGCCAGACGCTCATGGTTCAAGCGCTCAACGGCCAGCCGCCACTGGCTTTTATTGGCATCAGAGGCGTTTTTCAGCCAGCCGGGTAATTGGCTCTCCACCAGCCGGGTATAGCGGTTGCGTAAAATATTGGCCGGCTTGAGGGGCAGGCTTGAGGCCAGTGACAGATCCACGCATTCAGTTAGTTCGTCGAGGGAGGAATCCTGTTTCTGGGCCCGTGCCTGCGACCAGGCATGGCGCATGTCGAGTGCCTGCTTGTGGATCAACTGTTCGCTATAAAACGTTGATACGTTTTCTCGGGTGACCGGGCTGTAATCCATGTGGTCATGGCTCTGGGCCTTCACCCGCTCTCCTGCCAGAGCGCAGTCAAGCAGGCTGTCGCGCTGGTAAGGGTCCTTGAGACGCTCGCGTAACTCGAGGGTCAGCGCGGCGATTGAGTCAAATGCCTCCAGGCCGCTGCCGGGCAGATAAAGCACTACAGGTCGCGGGGTTGCGTCTTGAACCACGGTTTGGCGTTGCGTATCGCCGTAGATCAGGGGCAGGTTGGCGGTGGTGATCACGAAAGCGCCGTACAGGGCCACAGCGGGCTGTGAAACATGGCCGTTGAGGGCCAGCGTATAAAAGCTGTAAGGGCTGGGTAGAGGTGAGGTCACCACGGTGTCGGGATCAGGCATGGCCTGATTGATGACCTCCATCGCGGTGGCGCTCAAGCTGGTGTCGGCATGACGCACGCTGGCTTCATTGCGGATCAGGCTGCGCGCAAACTGCGACAGCCAGGTTTTGGGAGGCTGCCCGTTGAGGCCCTGGTGCGGCGTTTGCCAGAAGTCGCTCAGGGCATCACGCACGCACATCTCAGGGAAACGCACGACAAACTCCAGGTACTTTTCCAGCGCCGGCGCCGAAATGCCGGCGGCCAGGTGCCGGTTGTCGAGGGTGTAGGCGTAGTTGTAAATACGTGCAGCACCCTGCACGAAGGTCGGTATTTGGCCGGTCAGGTAGCACTGGTCGATCAGTGCCGTGACTGACTGGCTGCTGATGGTAGGGGCCTGGCCGGCCTCGGCGGCAACTTCTTCATTGAGGAAGAGAGAGTCCGTGCAGGCGTCGGCGGGCAATTGCGGGAAAAACACCCGCAAGCGATGGTCCAGTGAGAGGTCGAGGCCGGGCAGGGCATTGACCAGCACTAGCAGGTCGCGCTCTGCGTTCTTGAGGTTTTCGAGGGCGGTGGGCATGTTGGATGTCCTGTCGGTTGGCATATGCGCCGGTATGCCCACAGCAAATCCCAAAGCGCTACGGCATTGGCATTACATATATATGGCCTGCGATGTTTTTCGCGGATCGAGGGCCCGCTCGGGGCGTGGCAAATCGCACTGGGTCATTGCGGGTGTCTTTACGCTATAATCCCGCTCTTTAGCTGTTTCTCGAACTGCGAGGAACGCATCATTTTTTCAGGCGCCCGCCGCCTGCCTGCATTCAAAAGAGGCTAATCCAGTGGCATTGACGATTCTTGGCCTGTCCGGCGCCCTTAGCCATGATCCCTCCGCAGCCCTCTATATCGACGGCAAGCTGGTAGCGGCGGCTGAGGAAGAGCGCTTCGTACGCGATAAGCATGCAAAGAACCGCATGCCCTACGAATCCGCAAAATTCTGCCTAGAGCAGGCGGGTATCAAACCTTCGGACGTTGATGTGGTGGCGATCCCGTTCGCCCCGATCAGCCTGTTCGGCAAGGCCCGCTGGCACTACGCCAAGCGCTACTGGTATGCCCCGGACCGCGCCCTTGACGCGATCCTGATGGGCAACCGGCGCTACAAGCGCTATCGCAACAAGATCGTGTTCTGCCTTGAGCAACTGGGCTTCGACCCGAAGAAAATCAAGATTGAGCCGGTCGAGCATCACCTGGCCCACGCTTCCAGCGCCTACCACTGCTCGGGTTTCAAAGAGAAAACCGCGATCCTGGGCATCGACGGCAAGGGCGAGTACGCCACCACGTTCTTCGGCTACGGCGAAAACGGCAAGATCACCAAGATCAAGGAATTCTTTGACCCGGATTCCCTGGGCGGCCTGTATGGCGCGATTACCGAGTTCCTCGGTTTCGAGATGCTCGATGGCGAGTTCAAGGTCATGGGCATGGCGCCCTATGGCGACGCCAGCAAATACGACTTCTCGCGTCTGGCCTCGTTTGAAAACGGCGAACTGGTGATCAACACCGAATACGCCAACGTGATCGGCCTGCGCCGTTACAAGGAAAAGGGCAAGGGGTTCTACTTCTCGCCAAAACTGATCGAGTGGCTGGGGCCAAAGCGCGAAGGCGATATCGCCGACGAGCCGTACATCCACTACGCGGCCAGCATGCAGGCGCTGTTTGAAAAACTGTCGCTGCAGATGATCGACTACTACCTGGGCGACATCCTCAAAGAGACGGGCAAGATTGCCTTTGCCGGCGGCTGCGCGTTGAACGTGAAGCTGAACCAGAAAATCATCGCCCGCCCGGAAGTCAAGGAACTGTTCGTACAGCCTGCGTCCGGTGATGCCGGTACCGCAGTCGGTGCAGCGGCCTATGTGTCCCACGCCCGCGGCGTGCCGGTCGAGAAGATGGAACACGTCTACCTCGGCCCTGCGTACAGCAACGAAGATGTGATCGCAGCCTGTGCCCGTCACCCGGGCAAGCCTGCGTACCGCAAAATCGAAAACACCCCGGAGCGCATCGCCAAGATCATGGTGGATGGCAACCCGGTGGCGTGGTTCCAGGGGCGCATGGAGTTCGGCCCGCGTGCATTGGGTGGCCGTTCGATCATCGGTTGCCCGAGCAGCGAAGGCGTGGCTGACCGCATCAACGAACAGATCAAGTTCCGCGAGCGCTGGAGGCCTTTCTGCCCGTCGATGCTCGACACCGTGGGCCCGCAGATGATCAAGGTCGATCACCCGGCACCGTTCATGACCTTCACCTTTGAAGTGGCTGAAGAGTGGAAAACCCGCGTGCCGGAGGTTGTCCATGAAGATGGCACCTCCCGTGCCCAGGTGCTCAAGCGCGAATACAACCCGCGCTACTACGACATGATGAAGGCGCTGGAAGTACTGACCGGTAACGGTGTATCGCTGAACACCTCGCTCAACCGCCGCGGCGAACCGATGGTTTGCTCGCCGACGGACGCGTTGAACATGTTCTTCGGTTCCGATCTGCAGTACCTGATCATGGAAGACATTCTGGTAGTTAAAGACGGCGCCGAGACTTATGAATCGCTCGACTGAGCGTCATGTGCTGCAGTTCTGCCACGGCTATGACGGGCCGTTTCTGGACTGTGCGCGCCAGTACGCCAGCCTGTTTGCCGGCACCGGGTACAAGGTCACCACGGTCTTTTTGACCGGGGCGGCCGACCCCGACGTGGCCGCAGGTTGTGCGTCCGATGAAGTGATTTTCATGGAGTTCAGCTCAAAGGCCATCCGTGGCCTGAAGCTGGGCGCCATCGCCAGGCTGCGCAAGATTGCCGCCTCGCGCAACTTCAGTTTTTGCATCGCCCATCGCTTCAAGCCGATTTATGTCGCCTTGTTGGCCACCGGTTTGCCGGTGATCGGCGTGCATCATGCTTTTGGCGACTATGAGCGACGCAGCCGCAAGCTGTTCGCCCATCTGTTCCGCAAGCGCCTGAGCCTGCTCGGGGTCTCTGATGCGGTGCGTGATGACATGCGCAAGTGCCTGCCCAAGTGGCCCACTGGCCGTATCAACACGCTGTACAACCGCATCGATATCGACGCCGTGCAGGCGGGGCAATTGTCCGGCACTCCGGCGCGTGAAGCGCTGGGGCTGTCAGTGGATGGCTTTATTGTCGGCAACGTTGGCCGCCTGCACCCGGACAAGGACCAGGCCACGCTGATCCGTGGTTTCGCCAAGGCTTTGCCCGGTCTGCCCGCTGACAGTCAGTTGGTCATCATGGGCAAGGGGCGTCTGGAGCAGTCGCTCAAGGCGCTGGCCGTCGAGCTGGGTATTGAAGGGCAGGTGCTGTTTTTGGGCCAGGTGCCCGATGCACGCCGCTATTTTCGGGCCTTTGACGTCTTTGCGCTGAGCTCCGACCACGAGCCGTTCGGTATGGTGCTGCTTGAGGCCATGGCCGCAGGCGTGCCGCTGCTGGCGACGGCCTGTGGGGGGGCCAAGGAAGTGGTCGAAGGCGTGGGCATCCTGTTCCCGCTGGGTGATGCCGAGCATCTGGCCCAAGGCCTGCAGCACCTGGCTCAACTCGATGATGAACAGCGTATGGCTTGCGCCGAACTGATGCTTGAACGCTTGCACGAGCGTTTCAGTGATCAGGCGGTGCGCAATACGTTCTGGCACCTGGCGCAAGTCACCGACCTGACTGCGGAGTCCTGATGCTCAATCGATTTCAAGGCTGGCGCGAGCGCGGCTGGAGCGTTGTTGATTCGGCCACTTATGCCGATGCCTGGCAGCGGTTTGGCGGCAGCGTCGCCACCCATCCAATGGTGGTTGAGCGTTTGGCGCAGCTGGCGGGTATCCCGGTGCGCTACCTGGCCTGGGAGCAGGGCGGCGAGTTGCAAGCGGCGATTCCGACCTGGGGCCGCGACCTGGCCCTGTCCAAGGATGTGCTCAAGCGTCATGGCAAGAAAGGCCTCTTCGACCTGGGTAATGCCGAGCTGATTCTGCCGGCTGCTGCCAATGCGGCGGCGCCTTTGCGCCATCGTGGGCGGTATCTGTCGCAGCTCAATGAAGGCCGTTTCAGCAATCTGCTGCCGCAAACCGAGCAGCTGGCGATGGCCCGCACGCCCGAAGAGCTGTCGAAAAAATTCCGCTACAACCAGCGCCGCGAACTGCGTCTGCTGGAGGAGGCGGGCGGCGTTGTGCGTCCGGTTGCGCAGTTTTCCAGCGTTGAGCTGGCAAGCATATATTGCGATCTGTTTTTACGCCGCTGGGGCTTTGTGGCCACTGGTGCCGAACGCATGGCTGAAGTGATCGAATTGTTGCGCGATTTGCTGATTGGCTCGGTGATTTTCCTCAACGATGCGCCGATTGCGATTCAATTGGTGTACCGCGCCGAATCCCCCGAGTGGATCAGCGTCGAGTACGTCAATGGCGGTGTGGATCCCGAAACCCGTGAATTCAGCCCCGGCAGCGTGTTGAGCTTTATCAACACCCAGGCCGCATGGGAGCAGGCGCGCAGTGTGAACAAGGCGCTGCGCTTCTCGTTTGGCCGCGCCGACCGTGAGTACAAAGAGCGCTGGTGCAACCCGGTGCCCGTGTTCAAAGTCTGAAACACAAATCTTGTGGGAGCGGGCTTGCTCGCGATGGTATCACTGCGACTTTTCTGGCATGCCGCAGCGCTTGCATCGCGAGCAAGCCCGCTCCTACAGAATCACAAGAGCCAAATCATGAGCCAACCCGCCTCGCGCAAGCAGCAACTTCTCAAGCGTCATCGGCGCAACAAGCGTATGGGTCTGCTGATCGGCCTGCTGGTGCTGCTGGCCAGTGGCGTGCTGCTGGCCTGGTGGTTGCCGCCGGTGTTGGCAGTGCTGGGCTGGGTGGCCCATGAGGCATGGTTTGCCGACCATCTGTTCTATTCGCCCAAGGACGATTACCAGTACCGCTTTGCGGCTGACAGCGAGCAACTGGCGGTGCGCCTTGAAGGCGACAGGCTGGTAGCGCAACAACCGCTGCAGTTGGCGGGCGATGAAACCCTGATCCTGGCGATCAAGGTCAAAAGTGGCTGGCTGGGGCGTTTTCTCGACCCGTATGTGCAACTGTCGGGTGGCGAGTCGGCGGATCGGCAAACCTTCGAGCGTGGGGTCAATGGCCAGCGCTACCTTAACTTGAGTGGTTGTGCGCAGGCGCTGGTCGCGGGGCAGCTGCGTGTACGCGGGCAATTTTGCCGCGTCATGGGTCAACCTGTACTGCAGGTTTTCCGCCAACCTGATTACCGCCAGCAGCGGGTCATGGTGGTTGCGCCCCACGCCGATGACGCCGAACTGGCCGCGTTTGGTCTGTACAGCCAGGCCAGGGAAGCCTGGATCGTGACCCTGACTGCTGGCGAAATCGAAGCCGAGCATTATCAGAAGATGGGCCTGCCACGGGCAGAAGCTGCGCGCCTCAAAGGCCGTTTGCGCGCCTGGGACAGCATGGCCGTGCCGCGTTGGGCCGGTGTGCCTGAGGCCCATTGCGCGCAGTTGGGCTACTTCTGTCTGCAATTGCCCGCCATGCAGGCCGCGCCCGATCAGCCGATGGCCTCGCGCGAGGCGGACTTGAGCGATATCCGCGTATTCCGCCAGTTCAACCCGTTTGCGTTGCCCGCCGATCAGGATGGTGCGCCAACCTGGCATAACCTGCTGGCCGACCTGCGCGCGTTGATCCTGCGCGCGCGCCCCGAAGTCATTGTGCTTCCGCATCCTTCAATCGACCCGCACCCTGACCATATCAGTGCCCATGACGCAGTCATCGAGGCTCTGGAGGGCCTGGAGTGGCAGCCGACCACCGTGCTCGGTTACGCCAACCACCTGCATGACAACGACCGCTGGCCGATGGGCAACAGCGGTGACGGCATTGCCTTGCCGCCAGTGTTCGACCCCGCGCTCAGCCTGCGCCCCTGCAGCCTGCCATTGACCCTGGCACAGCAGCGTGACAAGGCGATGGCGCTGGGCATGATGCACGACCTGCAGCCGCGGGCTGCGCTCAAGCGCAGGCTTAGACGATCGATACAGCAACTCCTGGCTGGCAGAAAGTCATCTCCTTATGGCGAGAACGAGTTTTTCCGCAAAGCGGTCCGGCGTCATGAGCTGTTCTGGCAACTAAAATAATAAGTACATATAAAAAGTGGTCATAGCATTGACCCTAATCTCGACCTTTACATTGAGTTCCCAGTGATAAAACCATCACCGCGTATTTTATTTGTGATCCCGTACTTCGGCCGATGGCCGTTCTGGATGCCGTTTTTCCTCGAAAGCTGTCGGCACAATCCTGATATTGACTGGCTTTTTTTCAGCGACTGTGGGGTACCTGAAAATCTGCCGGCCAATGTGACCGTTGAGCCGATCAGCTTTACCGACTATTGCCGCAAGGTTTCTGAACGCCTGAAGATCGATTTCGCGCCTAAAGAGCCTTATAAGCTGTGCGATATCAAGCCGGCGCTGGGCTATATCCACGAAGACCGTCTGCAGGGCTATGATTTCTGGGCCTTCGGCGATATCGATCTGGTGTATGGGGACCTGCGCAGTTATTTCACCGCAGAGCGGCTGGCCCGTTATGACCTGTTTTCAACCCACGAACGCCGGGTCGCGGGGCATTTGTGCCTGATGCGCAATACGCCTTGCAAGCGCGAGCTGTTCATGCGGATAAAGGACTGGCAGCAGCGCTTTACTGACGACCAGCACCATGCGCTGGATGAGGGGGCCTTCAGCCGGATCTTCCTGTGGCGCAAGAACCTGCCCAAGCCGCTGTTCGAGCTGGTGGGCAAGTTCAACCCGCTGCGCCGTACCAGTGAATTCACCGAGGCCTTCAGTACGCCCGGCGGCTGCATCAAGTGGCATGACGGCACGGAGAACTTCCCGGGCAAGTGGTTCTGGAAAAACGGCATATTGAAGAATGATCGTGACGGCGATCACACCTTTCCCTACTTTCACTTCGTGTGCTGGAAGCGTAACGAGTGGTCGAAACTGCCCGCTCCCGACCCAGTTGCAATCCAGCGTCTGGCGGCAGAGCCGGCCTGGACTATTGATGCCACCGGCTTTCACCGGGGAGAGTTATGAAACGTACCAAGGTTTTGCAATTGCAGCCCGACTACAACGTCAAATCCCATGACTTTGCCGACCTTGCCGAGCAGATCGTGCGCGCGCTGCCCCGTGAGCGTTACGAAATCACGGCGGCCTTTTTGCGTGGGCGTCCGGGGCCGGGCGAGCCAGTGAGCAAAGCTGATCATTCGGTGTACTTCGAGTTCAGCGACAAGTCGCTCAAGGGTATGCGTCTGCGCGCCATGTGGGCGTTGTACAAGTTCTGCCGCAAAGAACAGTTTGATGTGGTGATCTGCAACCGCTTTAAACCGGTGAACATGCTGCTGCAGCTTAACCGCTGGCTGAAAATCCCGCTGTGCGTGGGCATTTCCCACGGGTTTGGCGAGTACGACCGCTTTTACCGGCGCAGCCAGGCCAAGCGCCTGATCGACAAGCACTGGCGCTTTGTCGGTGTGTCGCCTGCGGTCAAGCAATACCTGCTGGACTGCCAGTGCGGTTTCACTGACGCCAATACCTATGCCATCACCAACGCCATCGATATCGAGCAGGCCGAAGCCCTGCAGCTGCCACGCCAGCAGGCGCGTGAAAAGCTTGGCCTGGATCAGGATGCGCGGATGATCGGCGCGCTGGGGCGTCTGGTGCCGATCAAGGGCCATCGCTTTTTGCTGCAAGCGTTCGCCGCTTTGAAAGACAAATACCCGAACGCACAACTGGCCATTATTGGTGCCGGTCGCGAAGAGTCGCGCCTGCGCGAGCAGATCGGGCAACTGGGGCTCGAAGGTCGTGCGCACCTGCTGGGCTTCCAGGAGAACGCCCTGCAGTATGTGCGTGCGTTCGATATCTGGACCATGCCTTCGCTGGCCGAAGGTCTGGGGCTGGCGCTGCTTGAGGGCATGAGCGGACACTTGCCGGTGATCGCGACCAATGTGCCAGCCATGTTGCCGCTGATTGAAGGGGCGGGCGGTCTGGCCGTGAAACCAAGCGATGTGGCAACCCTGACCGCCGCGCTGGACGAGTACCTGGCTCTGCCGGACGACGCTTTGCGAGCCAAGGGCGAGCAGGCGTTCCGCTACTTGCAGCAAAACCACGACATTGAGGTATTCCGTCAGGAGTACCTGGATCTGATCGACTCGGGCCTGCGCCAGGCTCGCAAGGAACACCCATGACTGACTCGCAACCACTGGTAACGGTGATCATCGCCTCCTACAACCACGGGCCCTATATCGAACAAAGCATCCAGAGCGTTCTGGATCAGACTTATCCCAATATCGAGTTGCTGGTGATCGATGACGGTTCGCCTGATGACAGCGTTGAGCGCATCCAGCGCTTGCAGGCGGTGCATGGTTTCGACTTTCGGGTGCAACAAAACCAGGGGCTGACCAACACCCTGAATGGCGCGATTGCCCGGGCCAAGGGCAGCCTGATAGTGCCTTTCGGCTCCGATGACATCATGATGCCGGACCGTATTGCGGTGCAGGTCGCCTATATGGACGGCAAGCCTGAAGTGGGTATTTGCGCGGGCAATATCGAGCTGATCGATGCTGACGGCAACCTGTTCCCGGAGAAGCGCCAGCGCCGCGATGTGCCGTTCCGGCGCCTGGACTTCGATGACATGTTCCTCGAGCGCAAGCCGTATCCGCCTGCGCCCACCCTGATGATCCGCCGTGAAGCGCTGGACAAGGTAGGGGGCTTTGACCCGAGCATTCGCCTGGAAGACTTGTATATCGAGCTGAAGATCACCCATGCCGGGTACTTTATCGACGGCCTGAATGTGGTGATGGCGCGCTATCGCAAGCACGCGACCAACTCGTACAAGAACCACCGGTTCATGATCGACAGCATCCTGCGCATTTATGCCCAGTTCAGTGATCACCCGCTGTACGACGAGGTGCGCTACAAATTTCTCAATTCCATGTTCCTGAAAACGGCCAACCGCAATCGTGCCCTGGCCCGTGAGCTCTTGGCGCAGATTCCGTTCAAGCACTGGACGGGCAAGACCTGGCGTGGCCTGGGGCGGCTGTATTTCTCACCGCTGGAAAAAGACTGATAGTTTGTAAGGGGTTATTCCGGCTCGACCTGTGAGGTCGTCCGGGTGCGCTGGCGCAGTCGGCGCACAAGCCTTTTGCCTGCGGCCATGCCGGGTTTTTCGATGTAGAGAAAGCTCAGGCTGCTGATGGCAATCAACAGGCCGCTGCTCAGGGCCGCCAACAGCAGGAATACCAGGGGCTCCTTGGTGTCCAGTGGCAGCGCCAAAGGCAGGCGCTGCAACATCAACCAGATCAGGAACCCGTGCAGCAGGTAAGTGCTGTAGCTGATTTCCCCCATCCAGCGAATGCTGCGCAGTGCCAATGCGCCAAACAGCGTATGCCCCGAGGCGATGATCGAGAACACCAGGGTCAGCAGCAGTAGCGGCAAGAACGCAAAGCTTTTGCGAAACAAAGTCAGTACGGCTATCAGCACAACCAGGGCAATGACCCCCGCAACGGGTGTCCGGCTCCAGGCCAGGAGCCTGGGCGTGCGCACCCAGTATGCCGCCGCCACGCCACCGAGAAAGCTCATCAGGATGTGCTTTTTCAATGAGTGCTCCCAACCCACCACCTGATACAGCGCGTAGATGGCAACCAGGCACAGTGCAGTCTGGCGCCAGTCGCTACGGTACAGAAACACCATCCCGAACAGTGGCAACGCCATGTAGAAGAACACTTCGTAGCTCAGGGTCCAGGTGACGTTGGCAATCAGCCCGCCGGTTTGCGGGTATTGATTGATATCCGGGCGGTCGAAGATCAACCAGGCCAGTATCTGGCCCGCGACTTCAAGCGGGCTGTCCTTGAGTGTCCAGCCCTGGATGTAGAACACGCTGACAATCACCAGCAGCATCAGTGGCAAATACAGCGGATACAGGCGGAAAACCCGGGACACAGCGAAGGCCAGCCAATCGTACTGACGGCCTTTTTCAAGCAGGCGGCCCCAGAACAGAAAGGCCGTGATCATGAAGAACAAGGCCACGCTGGCCAGACCGATCTGGGCGTAGAACCGGGTTGAGGGCATTTCAAAGGCCCCGGTATGCAGAAACACCCAGGTAATGGCGGTGTGGTGAATAAATACACCAAAGGCCAAATAGCCGCGCAAACCATCAACACTGCTGTAGCGGCCTTGAGCTGAATGCTCCAGGTTGCGCTGGATGGTCGGCGAGCAGCGCAGCAGCAAGGCTGACGTCATGATCGCCAGGCCATAGGCCAGCACCGCCCACAAGGGGTTACTGCTGTCCAGACTCAAGGCGCGTTGGTTTGCGCAAGTGCCATAACCTGGGTGCGCAGGCTGGTAACGGCAGGGGCGGGGGCCAGGGTGGCGTAACCTTGCAGCAGTTCTGGAAGTTGCTCTTCGAACAACCAGCGACGGTCCTCGGGGTAGCGTTGCATATGCCGCAAGTTGCGCTGGCGCAAGGCAATGCGCAGTGCTGATGGATAGAGATGCAGGTCGGCAATATCGATCAGGGCGAACTCGCCATCGTCCATCAACAACACATTACCCAGGTGCAGGGAGCGGAAGTAAACGCCCTTGTCATGCAGGACCGCCAGGAACTTGCCGAAGCGCTCGACCAGGGCCTGGCGCATGGCCGGCGAACCCATCGACTGCATCACCTGGCGCAGGGTCTGGCCGGGCAGTGGTTGGTACAGCACGGCAGTGCTGCCATTGCGTAACTGAAACAGGTCGAGGATTTTCGGCGCGGGAATACCCATCGCCTGCAAGCGCTCGCTGTTGACGGCAAAACGTTCCGAATAGGGATTGAAGCTGCCTGAGGTGTAGCAGCGGCGTGCGCGGAACAACTTGAGGAAGTTGCCATTTTGCAGGCGCAACACCTTGGGCCCCAGGCCATCTTCTTCAATCACCTGGGCATGGCTGGCAAGGGCGTTGAAGGCCGCATCGGACAGGCGGTGAACCGGTCTGTCACGCAGGGTCTTGAGGCGCAGGCCGATGTTCAGCGCGGCGATCAGCGCCAGTGGGATCCACAGCAGATACCAGTGTTCCTTGGGGCGCGAGATGATCCCGCCGCCTTCGGTCAGGCCGGCGCCAATGCCGTACATCAGCCAGGCGGAGGCGAGAATGAACAATGGCTGCACGCGGTGACGCCAGCTGCTGTACAGGCCCCAGGCCTGCATGAACAACCAGGGCAGCAGGCCGAGCAAACCGACGTAGAACAGTACCCCGAGGAAAAAATTATGGGGCTCGCTCAGGGGGTAGTCGGGATACTCCGACAGCGCCAGAGACAAGTGCGCGTCATAGCCATGACCGATCCACGGCCGTTGTGCGATCAGATCCAGCGCCATCTGCCACAGTTCAAAGCGGAACGAGCTGCCGCGGCTGACGAGCATGTCCCAGAACAGCGTGGCCACCACAATGCCTCCTGCGGCGAGCATGCTGATCAGGGCCAGTGAGCGACGGTTCCAGCAGATAAAGCTGAGCCAGACCATGGCCATGACGATGGCCACCAGTGGGGTTCGGGAGCCGGTGGCGATCACCGCCGCAAACATGATGACAAAGCCGGGAATGGCGACCAGCAGGACCGGCGGGCGTTTGCAGGTCATGCCCAAAGTCAGCCAATAGATACAGAAAAACCCGAATGCATGGGAGCTGAGCAGCGGATTGTCGAAAGCACCGGCACCGATCATCCGCAATTGCGGGTCCTGGATGGGGAAGAACATGTACAGGTTGTACAGGGTGGCGACCAGGGCAATGACGGCGGCACCAAAGATGAGCGGTTGCAGGCTGTCGCTACGGTACTTGACCAGCAGGGTACAGCCCGCGAACAGCATGAACAGGTGCAGCGGGGGTTTGAGCAGGCCGAGAAAGTGGTCCTCGGTATTGCTCCAGATCAGGCTGATCATGGCCCAGGCGGCAAACAGCAGAAAACCTGCGATCAACGGTTCGCGCAAGATGTCCCTGAACTCCCTGGGCCGCAAGACAAGGGCAATCAGGGTCGGAATGCTGAACAGTGCGTAATACAGTTTGTGATGCAGGCTTCGTCCAGGCAGAAAATAAAGGTCGGATAACAGTAATAAAAGGCCGACAGGCAGCAGCCATAGGCAAATGAAATCAAACACCCGTTGTTTTGAATAATTTAAGTAGCTCAATTGCATGCTGAAAGGTTCGTTCCAGATTTTGGACGGCCATACTAGCGCACTGGCCCTGTAGTGTCGTTTTTACTGGCCCGTGCGGCCGGGCTACAAGCGGCAGTCAGTACACCAGAGAAGCTGTGATAAAGTCAGCATCCTTTTTGACTAACCGCCGCGTGATATGACCGAATCCAGCCCCAGCACAAGCGAATCGAGCTTGAAGATATATCTGCGCCTGCTCAGCTATGTCCGGCCTTATGTCGGCCTGTTCCTGCTGAGTATCGTCGGGTTTCTTATTTTCGCTTCGACCCAGCCAATGCTTGGTTACATCCTCAAGTATTTCGTCGATGGCCTGTCCAACCCGGACGCAGTGCTGTTTCCTTCCGTTCCCTATTTGCGTGATCTGCGCCTGTTGCAGGTTGTACCGATCCTGATTGTACTGATTGCTGCATGGCAGGGCCTGGGCTCCTTCCTGGGCAACTACTTCCTGGCCAAGGTGTCCCTGGGCCTGGTGCACGACCTGCGGGTGCAGTTGTTCAACAACCTGCTGGTACTGCCCAACCGTTACTTCGACAAGCACAACTCGGGGCATCTGATCTCCCGTATTACCTTCAACGTGACCATGGTGACCGGTGCTGCTACCGATGCGATCAAGGTGGTTATCCGTGAAGGCATGACGGTAGTGTTCCTGTTCGGCTCGTTACTGTGGATGAACTGGCGCCTGACGCTGGTGATGGTCGCGATCCTGCCGCTGATTGCGGTCATGGTGAGTACGGCCAGCAAGAAATTCCGCAAGCAAAGCAAGAAGATTCAAGTGGCGATGGGCGACGTTACCCACGTTGCCTCAGAAACCATCCAGGGCTACCGCGTTGTGCGCAGCTTTGGCGGTGAGGCTTATGAGCGCAAGCGCTTCCTGCAAGCCAGCCAGAGCAACACCGACAAGCAACTGCGCATGACCCGCACGGGGGCTATCTATACCCCGATGCTGCAACTGGTCATCTATGTGGCGATGGGCATCCTGATGTTCCTGGTGCTTTACCTGCGTGGCGACTCGTCGCCGGGCGACATGATCGCCTACATCACCTTGGCCGGCCTGCTGCCCAAGCCGATTCGCCAGTTGTCTGAAGTCAGCTCGACGATCCAGAAGGGTGTGGCGGGTGCCGAAAGCATCTTTGAACAGCTGGATGAGAAACCGGAAGTCGACACCGGCACTGTTGAGCGCGACCACGTCACTGGCCGCCTGGATGTGCGCAACCTGAGCTTCACCTACCCGGACACCGACCGGCAGGTGCTCAAGGATGTGACCTTCTCGGCCGAACCGGGACAAATGGTGGCATTGGTGGGGCGTTCCGGGAGTGGCAAGTCGACACTGGCGAACCTGATCCCGCGTTTCTATCACCACACGGCGGGCGAGATATTGCTCGATGGCGTCGAGATAGAAGATTACCGCCTGCTTAACCTGCGCAAGCATATCGCCCAGGTAACCCAGCATGTGACCCTGTTCAGCGACACCGTGGCCAATAACATTGCCTACGGCGATCTTGCCGGAGCACCGCGTGCCGACATCGAGAAAGCCGCGCGTGATGCCTACGCGATGGATTTTATCGAGCAATTGCCACAAGGCCTGGACACTCAGGTCGGTGAAAACGGCGTGTTGCTTTCCGGTGGCCAGCGCCAGCGCCTGGCAATTGCCCGGGCGTTGCTCAAGAACGCTCCGCTGCTGATTCTGGATGAGGCGACCTCGGCGCTGGATACCGAGTCCGAGCGTCATATCCAGGCGGCACTTGACCACGTCATGAAAGGTCGTACCACGCTGGTGATCGCTCACCGCCTGACCACCATCGAAAAAGCCGATCTGATCCTGGTGATGGACCAGGGCCAGATCGTCGAGCGCGGCACCCATGCTGAGCTGATGGCGCAAAATGGTTACTACGCGCGTCTGCATTCGATGGGGCTTGATGCCCCGGAAACGGGCGATATCGCCTAGTAAATGCCGCTGTCGCAATCCATTTGTAGCCGCTGCCGAAGGCTGCGATGGATTGCGCGGCGATCCGGATCAGTATTTGCCATGAAGGGCCTGCGGCCCTTGTCGCAGCCTGCGGCAGCGGCTACACAACACTTTCGCTTTGCCTGATTCTCATTCGCTGCGATTAATACCGTGAACTGACCTGCGTTCACCCTGTGTTAATATCGCGCCCCTGTTCATTTTGTATGTGGGTTCTCCATGAAGTTGTCCATGCCGCGATTCGATCAAGCCCCTGTCTTGGTGGTAGGCGATGTCATGCTCGACCGTTATTGGCATGGCGGGACCTCACGGATTTCCCCTGAGGCGCCGGTGCCGGTGGTCAAGGTCGAGCAAATCGAAGACCGCCCGGGCGGCGCTGCCAACGTTGCGCTCAACATTGCTGCACTGGGCGCGCCTGCCTCGCTGGTGGGCGTGACCGGCGACGATGAAGCCGCCGACAGCCTGGCCAACCGGCTTGAGGGTGCGGGCGTTCGTGCACTGTTCCAGCGCATCGCGCACCAGCCGACCATCGTCAAGCTGCGGGTCATGAGCCGTCACCAGCAACTGCTGCGTATCGATTTTGAAGAACCGTTCGCCACCGACGCACTGGCGTTGGGTGCCGAAGTTGAAAACCTGCTCGAAGGCATCAAGGTGCTGGTGCTGTCCGACTACGGCAAGGGTGCCCTGAAAAACCATCAGGTGTTGATCCAGGCTGCGCGTGCCAGGGGCATTCCGGTGCTGGCCGACCCCAAGGGCAAGGATTTCTCGATCTACCGTGGCGCCAGCCTGATTACGCCCAATCTGAGCGAGTTCGAAACCATCGTCGGTGGTTGCACTGACGAGGCCGATCTGGTGGCCAAAGGCGCCAAACTGATGGCCGACCTGGACCTGGGCGCCTTGCTGGTGACCCGTGGCGAGCACGGCATGACCCTGTTGCGCCCGGGCTTTGCCGCCATGCACCTGCCAGCGCGTGCGCGTGAAGTGTTTGACGTGACAGGGGCGGGCGATACCGTTATCTCGACCCTGGCCGCCGCCATTGCTGCCGGTGAAGAGCTGCCCCACGCCGTGGCCCTGGCCAATCTGGCGGCGGGTATTGTGGTCGGCAAGCTGGGTACGGCGGCCATCAGCGCGCCGGAACTGCGCCGTGCGATCCAGCGCTCCGAAGGGTCGGAGCGCGGCGTGCTGAGCCTCGATCAGTTGCTGCTGGCCATCGAAGATGCGCGGGCGCACAACGAGAAGATCGTTTTCACCAATGGTTGTTTCGACATTCTGCATGCCGGGCATGTGACCTATCTGGAGCAAGCGCGGGCTCAGGGTGATCGCTTGATCGTCGCAGTCAACGATGATGCTTCGGTAAGCCGCCTGAAAGGCCCGGGCCGGCCGATCAACAGCGTGGACCGGCGCATGGCGGTACTGGCTGGTCTGGGGGCGGTGGACTGGGTAATCAGCTTTCCTGAAGCTACCCCGGAAAACCTGCTGGCCCAGGTCAAGCCTGATGTGCTGGTCAAGGGCGGTGACTACGGGATCGATCAGGTGGTGGGCGCCGATATCGTCACCGCCTATGGCGGTACGGTGAAGGTGTTGGGGCTGGTTGAAAACAGCTCTACCACGGCCATTGTCGAGAAGATTCGCGGTCAGTGATGGATCGCATACTCACTGTGGGAGCGGGCTTGCCCGCGATAAGCTCGACTCGGTCCAGCTAAAAAACCGAGTTGTCTGAATCGCGGGCAAGCCCGCTCCCACATGAGTAACTAAGACTTTTTCACCACCTTCCTGAATATCTGTCGCGCCTTGCCCGTCAGGCGCTTGAGCCTTGACTCGGGTTTGGGCGGCGTCAAGCCCTGCTGCCTGAGCCAATCCTTCCAGCGAATCCGCTCATCACGCACCACCCAGCCCTCCTGTGGCGCAAAACTCTCGGCCAACCGCACGCCGCGAGTGCTGGCAGGCTGCAGGCGATCTTTGCTCAGGGTGTACAGCTCGGCGCACGGCTGGCCCTCCGTCAGCGGGATCAGGTACAGGTCAGGACGCTTGCGATCCAGGCGCGCCACCAGTTGATCCCCTTCCAGCCGCTCTTCAACATGGAACAGGCTCAGGGACTTGGCTTCCCTGGGCACTTCCAGGCGCAGATCGTAAATCAGCTGCAGTGAGGCGGTCGGCAGGTGCACATAGGTTCGTGGCCGCTCCAGCAGGGGCTGGCTGCCACAACTTACAGGCCGGGTCGCACCGGACAGGGGTGTGAGACGAAAGGGCAGGGCTTCGCGGTAATGCAGCGCGGCAGCGTAGGGCGCCGGTAGCCAGGTTTCATTGAAACGGCCACCAAGCCAGCCTTCGGGGGTTTCCAGCAGGCACTCTTCGGCAATTTCCTGAATGGCTGTATGCAGGGGCAGATTGACCTCGTGGGCGGGTACATAACCAGAGATCAGCTTGAGCACCACATCACCACGATCCTGGCGGCGCTGGCGCACCAGCACCCAGTAATCGCGACCTTGCCAATGCAGGGTCAGGCGCACGGATACCCCGAGGTTGGCCAGCTCCAGCGAAAAACGCTCATTGTCGGTAACCGTCACCGGGCGGCGTTTTTGCAGGGTTTGCGCGAAGTTCAGCGGCATGCCGATGCTTTGATAGCTCAAGCCCTCGGGCGTGGCCTCGACATACAACGGCAGGGTCTTGAAGTCGCTGGGGTTCTTGCGGATCAACATGCGCGGCATGGTCGGCTCCTCCTTGCGTCGGGGTCGGCCGCGTCGGCGGCTTCAGGTTTTGCGCAGAACCTGCGCAACAGTCGCCACGTTATGGGCCAGATGCAGCGGATTGATGGTGCCGACAATAGCACTGGCAACCCCGTGATGGCCAAACACCAGTTCGAAACTGGCGCGCACCGGATCAACCCCGGGGCTCAGGCAAACATGGCCGCTGGCCAGGGCTTTTTTAACCAGAATGGCCTTGCCGTGGGCCGCGGCGTAATCGATCACGGGTAGCTCGGCCTGCTCATTGAGGTTATAGGTCACCATCGCGCAATCACCGGTTTCCAGGGCCTTGAGCCCACCTTCAACGGTTTTGCCCGACAGGCCGAAACCGCGAATCTTGCCCTCGCGCTTAAGCTCGGCCAGGGTTTCGTAGACTTCGCAGCCGTTGAGAATGGCAAGGTCATTGCCGTCGGAGTGAACCAGTACCAGATCGATAAAATCCGTTTCCAGACGTTTCAGGCTGCGTTCCACCGAGCGCCGGGTATGTGCGGCGCTGAAATCGTGACTCGACTGGCCGTCGACAAACTCTTCGCCGACTTTGCTGACAATCACCCAGTCCTGGCGCTGACCACGCAATAGCGGGCCCAGGCGCTCTTCACTGCGGCCATAGGCGGGGGCGGTGTCGATCAGGTTGATGCCCAGGTCGCGGCTGAGCTTGAGCAGCATGCGTGCTTCGTCATCATCGGGGATCTGAAAGCCGCTGGGGTATTTGACCCCTTGGTCGCGGCCCAGCTTGACGGTGCCCAGACCCAGTGGCGAAACCCGCAGGCCGGTGCTGCCCAGCGGGCGATGGAAGTCGTGCAGGGTTGGCTGGCTCATGGCAACAGTTGCTCCCAGGCGGTTTTGCCCAGAGGTGGACGGGGTAGCGGTGGCAGGGCGGGGGTATCACCTGGTTTGATACCGTCTTGTTCCAGCGCTTGCAGCACGCGGTCGGAGAAGTCTGGCGCCAGTGCCAGCTTGGTCGGCCAGCCGACCAGCAGGCGGCCTTGATCCGCAAGGAAGGCGTTGTCCGGGCGCACCAGCCCCGACTGCGCAGGCTCGGCACGGTTGACCCGCAACGTGGCCCATTGCGCCTGACTCAGGTCGACCCACGGCAGCAGGTTGCCCAGCTCTTTTTTGGCCACGGCGATCTGCTCGGCAGGTTCACGGGCCACACCATCGGCTTCGGCGATATCACCGCCCAGATACCACACCCACTCGCCGTTGGCTGCGGGGTGCGTGGTGACGGTGATGCGTGGCTTGGGGCCACCGCCCAGGCAGTGGGCGTACAGCGGCTTGAGGGTAGGCCCCTTGACCAGCACCATATGCAGCGGGCGCAGTTGCTGGGCCGGAACGCTGATGCCGACACTGGCCAGCAGGTCGGCATTGCCGGAACCTGCACTGAACACGATGCGCTGGGCGTGAATATCGAGACCGTCGACCCGCAGGCCGATCAGCTCGTCGTTCTCGAACAGCGGTTCAATGACTTGACCGCTCAGCAGGCCGTCGCCAGCGAGGTCGGCCAGGCGTTCGATCAGGCTCGGGACATCGACGACCAGCTCCGCCAGGCGATAGACCTTGCCCTTGAAGCGCGGGTCTTGCAGGGCCGGGGGCAACTGGTCGCCCTTGACCTGGTCGACCCGGCCGCGCACGGCCTTGCTGGCGAAAAAGCTGGTGAGGTTGCCTGCCAGGGTGCCTGGCGACCACAGGTAGTGGGCTTCGGAGAGCAGGCGTACGCCGCGCAGATCCAGCTCGCCGTCACCGGCCAGGGCTTCGCGCCAGCGGCGTGGCATATCGGCAATGGCTTCGGACGCGCCGGTCAGGGCACCGTGCAGCGCGTACTTGGCGCCGCCGTGAATGATGCCCTGGGATTTCACACTTTGCCCGCCACCCAGGCTTTCGCGCTCGACCACAAGCGTGGAGAAGCCCTGGCGACGCAGGCGGGCATTGAGCCAGAGGCCGGCAACACCAGCGCCGACAATCAGCACGTCGGTGGAAATAACAGATGGCATGGGCGACCTCAGTGTTTAAAGACAAAGACCGCAAGTATACAGCCTGATCTTCAACCTGGCCTTGTAGAGGCCACTAACTTGGGTGTGCACTGTGGGAGCGGGCTTGCTCGCGATGCGGGCGACGCGGTTTACCTGATAGGCCGTGTTGATTTTATCGCGAGCAAGCCCGCTCCCACAGGTGGAAGGTTTAGTGCCCTGCAGTTTTGGAAAACAGCTGGATCACCACCACCCCCAGCACAATCAGGCCCATGCCGAGCATGGCTGGCACATCGAGCTTTTGCCCGTAGATAAACAGTGCCGCGATGCTCACCATCACGATGCCCATGCCCGCCCATACAGCGTAAGCCACGCCCACGGGGATGGTGCGTACCACCAGGGTCAGCATCCAGAATGCCGTGGCGTAGCCGGCAATCACCAGGACCAGCGGCAGCGGTGTGCTGAAGCCCTTGATCGCTTTCATGGAGACGGTGGCAATCACTTCGGCACAAATGGCAATGGCCAGGTAGTAGTAGGCGTTCATCGTGGAGTCCTGAGTTTGGTGCGGGGCAATTTAACAGCAAGGCATTCTAGTAGTTGTGAAAGTGTGTAGTGCGTTCTGGTTGCGACAGGGTAAGGCGGATTCGGTGCCATCATCGTGAATAGTTTTTCAAGTAAACTCCGCACCCATGAATAGAACTCTCTACACCTTGCTGTTTCATCTGGGGCTGCCGCTGGTGGCGATTCGCTTGTGGCTGCGGGCGCGCAAGGCACCCGCTTATGCCCGGCGCATTGGTGAGCGTTTCGCCATAAATCTGCCGGCCATGCAACCGGGCGGCATCTGGGTGCATGCCGTATCGGTGGGCGAGAGTATCGCCGCCGCGCCGATGATTCGAGCGCTGCTGGAGCGTTATCCACAGCTGCCAATCACCGTGACCTGCATGACGCCCACCGGGTCCGAGCGGATCCAGGCGCTGTTCGCGGGTGAGCCGCGTATCCAGCATTGTTACTTGCCCTACGATTTGCCGTGGGCGGCAGCGCGGTTTTTGAATCGTGTGCAACCCAAGCTCGCGGTGATCATGGAAACCGAGTTGTGGCCCAACCATATCCACCAGTGCGCCAAGCGTGGCATCCCGGTGGCGCTGGCCAATGCCCGGTTGTCGGCCCGCTCGGCCAAGGGCTATGGCCGCTTTGCCCGCCTGACCCGGCCCATGCTGGAAGAAATGAGCCTGATCGCCGTGCAGACCGAAACCGAGGCCGAGCGCTTTCGTCAGTTGGGTGCACGACCTGAATGCGTTGAAGTGACCGGCTCGATCAAGTTTGACCTGAGCATCAACCCGCAACTGTTGGTCGATGCCCGGGAGTTGCGTGAGCAGTGGCAGGCCCAGGCACGTCCAGTGTGGATTGCCGCCAGCACCCACGAGGGGGAAGACGAGATTGTGCTCGCCGCCCATCGCCGATTACTCAACCAATACCCCAATGCGTTACTGATACTGGTGCCGCGCCACCCGGAGCGGTTCAACGCGGTGTTTGAACTGTGCCGCCGTGAAGGTTTTGCCACCGTGCGCCGTTCCAGTGGCGAGGCGGTCAATGCCGCAACCCAGGTCATGCTGGGCGACACAATGGGCGAGCTGCTGTTTTTGTACGCACTGGCCGACACCGCTTTTGTCGGCGGCAGCCTGGTGCCCAACGGCGGGCATAACCTGCTGGAGCCAGCGGCGCTGGCCAAGCCGGTGTTGAGCGGGCCGCATCTGTTCAACTTTCTGGAAATCAGCGCGCTGCTGCGCGACGCCGGTGCGCTGGAAGAGGTGGATGACGCCCAGGGCCTGGCGCTGGCGGTACAGCGCCTGTTCGAGTTGCCGCAAGACGCCCGGCGCATGGGCCAGGCGGGCCTGAAAGTCATGCAGCTCAATCAGGGTGCCTTGCAGCGGTTGCTCGACGGGCTCGGGCGATTGTTGTCACGCTAGTTGGCCAGTGGCAGAAACCAGCGTTCTGCCAGAACCCTGCCAATCTGGCCGCGGTGCACGATGACCACAGCCTGGCCGCTTTTTGCATCGGCCAGTTGTGACCAGTAACTGAGCTTGCGTTGAGCCTTGGTCTTCAAGTGGGCAACGCTGTAGTCCTGTTTCGGCGTCGTGGCCTCGGGGTAATGGAAGTGGGCATACCACAGTGGCCGGCCCTGACGGTCGTTGACGGCATACTCCTCGATAAAGTCGCGCCGCTCGCCCGCGAGCTGGATGCGGTTGCCCAGCCCGGCCATCTGCACCAGCTCCTGGTCAATCAGGTATTGCAGGTTGCCGTGGGTCGGCGGCAGTTCGAGGCTTAGCTGAATGCGCATTTCCCGGCCCTCCCTGAGCATCTGCTGTGCTGCGCTGCGCATGTTGTCGACCAGGGCCTGATCGTCCGGCATGCGGGCGGCTTCAGCCTGGGCCTGAAGGGCTGTGTGCAGCTCGGTGGCCAGCCGGTCGAGCTTTTGCGCTTCGTGGGCGAGCAGCTCTTCGACTTCCTGGGGGTGGCGCGACAGGTTCTTGTACTGACGGGTCTTGTGCAGGTGATCTGCGAACATGGCGAACAACTTGCGCGCATCGCCCTTGATGATATTCAGGGCCCGCACCCGCAGGGGAGATGGCGGGCGCACGGTCTTGATTTCGACCCATTCGTCGCCGTGTTGCAAATAGGTCGAGAGCAGTTGCTCGTCATAGTCTGAACGCACTTCGATAACGTCATTTTGCCATTCGCTGTCGGCGGGCCTCAGTTCGCCGATCAGCTTGCCCTTGCCGCGCACGTTGATGACTTTTTTCGGGCGGCTGCCCGCGCCTGATGGGGTGCGCTTGCGCGGCCTTTTCACCGTTGGTTGTGGTGTTGGCCGGATCTCGCTGGCCAGTTGCCTGGTTACATCCTGGTAGAGATCGGTGAGCAGCAGGCGCAGTTTGTTGAAGTACTCGGGCTCCAGCTCATCGGCATAGATCCCCCCGATACCCTGCAATGCATCCAGCGCCTGGCCGTAGTTGTCCACAAGGCTGTCCAGGATCTCCAGGCGCTTGCTGGCGTCGAATTCCAGGGTGTTGAGCTGGTTGTGGGTGTGGGCATGTTCCTTGAGCGGGTCGATAGCGCTATCAAGGCTCTCTTCGATGATGGTGCCTGCCGATAGCCTGGAGCTGGCCAGCTTCAGGCAGTCGAGCTGGAAGCCCTTGAGGGTCAGGCCGGTATGGCCTGCGGCGGGCAGCATCTGGAGCAGCTCGGTGGCCGTGGCCGCAGCGGTTTCGCCGAGGTTGAACAGTTGCTCCAGGTAACCGTCCCTTTGCTCGATGCGCTCGATGGTGCTGTCGTTGAGTGCCACCTGCTCGCGGATCGACTGCATGAACCCTTGCGGGTCTTGTAGCGCGGCGGCTTCCAGCGCCGGGCCGGGGGTGGTGAATTGTGGCCATTTGGCGATCTGGCTTTTCTGTTCGCTGGCCGAGATGGACAGGGAGATGGTCCGGTTGTCGAAGGACTTCTCCAGCAAGGAGATCAGGATCGTTTCATGAAACGGGATTTTCAGCTCGGTACGCTCCCGGACTGTGGCCAGCAGTGCCTGATAGGCGCTGAGTTCGGCGTGCAGGGCGACGCTGAGGCGGTTGCGGAACGTGGCGATTTGCTGCTCGTTGAAGCGTGGATCCTGCATCGCTCTTTTCAGCGCGGTGTGGTTGATTTCAACGGCCTTCTGCAGTGGCACTTCATGAGGGAAAAAATCCGTCATCTGCGTTTGCAGTTCGCGGATGCGCTGGGCCTTGTGCTGCTGCAGGGCGGCGATGCGTTTGGGCGGCATGCCACCGAGCAGGCGCAGGCGCAGGTCCAGCGACCAGTTGCCGTGGCTGTCGGCCTTTAGCGCCGGGCCGCGCTGGCCGGGATCAGTAGCCGACACGATCATCGCCACCCCCTCGGAGTCGATATCAACGGGGTACAGGTCCTGGCCGACCCGGGCATGCCAGGCCTGGCCAATGCGGTACAGGCCTCTGTGCGGGCCGTCGGGGTGGGGCGCGGGCAGTGGTTGCGGGGGCGCCACTTTAAAGCCTGCAAGCCGTTCGCGCTGCGTAGGGGTGAGGCGGTTGTGGGCGCTGGCGAAGCTGAAATCGAGCACCGTGCTGTCGGCCGCCGGCATTTCCCCGGGCAGTGCCACCAGCCCGGTGACCACTATGGGCGGTTCGGGTTCGGGCCATATTTCCCCGATGCGCACTGGGGCCCGGGGGCGCAAGGCCTGGGCCAGCAGGTCGGCGGGCAGGGGGCCAGGTCGCTGTGCCGCGGCCAGGGACTGGTGGAGCAGGAGCATGCCAAGGTTGAGCAGTACATCAGCCGCTGCCAGCTCGCGGGTGATGGCGTCGCTGCTGGTGAGCGCGGGGATGTCCTGGCTGGCCACGCTGGCCAGGCTCAGCAAACCACCGGTCAGCATCAGGGGCGGGGGCAAGCCGGGCAGCAGCAACAGGCTGTTGAAGATCAGGCCGGCCCCTTCCATCAGCACCCCCCAGCGGCTTTCGGCGTTGGACACCGAATCGCTGTCGGCCTGCGCCACCAATGCCCTGGCATTGCAACCGAACAGATACTCCATCAGCCGGCCGTTGTGCAGGTATTGCAGCAATTCGTCGCTGCTGCCATTGGTTGCCAGTTGCGCCGGGGCGGGCCGTTCGAGGGGGGCATACTCGCTGCCCAGGCCAAAGCGCACGTAATGGGGCTCCCTGAAACCGCCGTTGTCGTAGATCGGCCGGGCGATATCGCTCAGCCAGGTCAGCACGCTGGTCTGCAGGGGGGAGGGCTCGGTGATGGCCTCCAGCAGGGCCGTGCGGGTGCTGAACTCCAGCAGCGAAGGGGTATAGAAAGGACGGTACAGCACATGCGGGCCTTGCCCGGTATTGGCCGGTTCGATGATAAACATGTTGCTCGCGATGTCCGGCGAGGCTTGCGGGTGGCGCATCAGGGCCAGATGGCGCATGACCACCGCCGTGCCTTCGACCTGCTGCTCGTCGGTGCTGGTCTGCACCACGGCGGCCACATAGCGGGCACCGAGCGGCGTAAGGCCCTGTTCGTGTTTCAGGCTCAGTTCCAGCGCTTCGAGCGGTAACTGTACGCTGAGGTGGGCGGCGAACAGTTGTTCCCGGGGGCGGGCGTCTGCAGTGGCGCCCAGCAGCAGGTCTTCAAGGCGTTCGGGGTACATCTTGCCGATATTGACCGTTTCAATCAGCCCGCCGCGTTGGGTGATGTAGTCCGCAGTCAACCACGGGGGCAGTGCCAGGTCCCGGCGATGGCGCAGGCTGAGCGTGCCTTTGGGGCGCCCGAGCAGATTCTTCAGGGCCAGATCGGTCAGGCTCATGGTGGTGGTTTCGACAGCGCCGACGGTATCCGGCAAGCCGGTGGCCGTGAGGAAGGTCAGTTCAATGTCTTCGGGGTCAAAGTGGTCCTGGCGCTCGGCAATCGGGGTGGTCTGCTCAAAGTGGCCCTGGTCGCTGCGCATTTGCTGGTGCAGCACATCGGCGGCATAGGCGCGGATGTCGCTGATGCCGTGCAGGTAGGTCTTGCCCTTGGCGATTTTTTTGGCCGAGGCCAGGGCCAGGCTGTATTGGCGGTAGCGGGCCTTGTCGGCGGCACTGGCGTTGCGCAGCCAGTGGGGCAAGTGCCTGTTGATGGTTTCAAGGTTGTACAGGCTGGCCTGCGGCCCACCGGCCAGGAACTGCGCGGTGCTGGTGATGGAGTTGTAGACCTTTTGCAATGCCGGCCAGCCGATGCTGGCCGGCAGCTTGAGCGCACCGATGTGTTCCAGCTGGCGGTTGAGGATGGCCGCTGCGCAGGCGTCGAATACGTTGCCCTCAAGCTCGTAGTGGCTGATGCGGATTTCCCGGACGGTATAGGTCCGGCTGATCTGCCTGGCCCAGGCCCGGCTCAGGGAGTCGAGGGTCTTGTAAGTGAGGATGCTGCCGTCGGGTTTGCACAGCAGTACCTGCTCCCGGGTGGCCAGCACGATCCTTGAGCTCAGGGATGAGTGCAGCGTGTGCGGGCCGAGTAATGATGCCTTGAGCCAGTAGGCGCGCACGGCAGTGTCGCCGTACAGGCGGATCCGCTGCGCAGAGTCCGGGGTCGTGATCACCTGATTGATGGCGAGCAATGCGTTCGGGTGCAGGTCGGTCTGCTGGAGGGCGCCAATTCGCAGGGTGTCCTTGAGCACATCGCTGAGCCATTGCCAGCGGCTGGCGCCGGTGTCGGCGTTGCCCGCCCAGAATTCGTTGAGTGCACCTTGCAGGCCGATGGGCAGGCGCCAGGAGAGTTCCTTGGCCAGGGCCTCGACAATCGCCATGTCCAGCTCGCCCTCTGCGGGGCCGAGCCAGTCAGGCGGGTTATCGGTCAGGTAGCAGGGTTGTGTATTGACCGGGCGCAAGTCCAGCCCGGCGCCTCTGCCCAGGTAATCCAGAACCCGTGGCATGAAGGGCTCCAGCGCCCAGCCGCCTTCAGGCCTGGGGACAGCCAGGCGGGTGCGCTGCAGATCGATGCGCAGTGACGGGTAGTGTTGCACCAGCGCTGCGGTGAGCATTTGCCGGGCGACCGTTTCAAGCACGGGGCCATTGGCAAACTGGGCTCGCACGGCATTTTCGGGTGGGTTCAGGGCGGTTGCGGGGGCTGTAGGCATAAGCGTTCCTGTAGAGACTGGCAGAGGGTCATACGACTGATGCCGTATTAACGTCTGTAGCTCTCAGGGAACGGTGGTATCCGGGTATATCAGTCAAGCCAATCGCTGTGGGAGCGGCGGCGCTTTATTCGCGAGCAGGCTCGCTCCCACAGGAGGCGTCAGTTGCCCGGCGAGCGCAAATTGGCTTCGGCAGCCTTGGCCAGGTCCGGCGGCAGGAAGTCCTTGTCCGGGTTGTAGTCGGCCTTGAGGTAGTGCGACAGGGCTTCCAGGTCCCCGGGGTTCAGGGTGCCCGCCGCCTGCTTGAGGCGCAGGTTGTCGAGGATGTAGTCATAGCGGCTGTTGTTGTAGTCGCGCACCGAGTTATACAGCTGGCGCTGGGCGTCGAGCACGTCGACGATATTGCGGGTACCCACCTGGTAGCCGATTTCCGTGGCTTCCAGCGCGCTCTGGTTGGAGATGATCGACTGTTTGCGTGCCGATACCTGTTCAACGTCGGTGTTCACGGCACGGTGCAGGTTGCGGGTGTTTTCCACCACCTGGCGGCGCAGGGCCTCGCGCTGTTGCTCGGTCTGGTCCAGGCGCGAGTAGGATTCACGCACTTGCGAGCTGGTCAGGCCACCGCTGTAGATCGGGATATTCAACTGCACGCCAATGCTGCGCTGCGATACGTCGCCGCCATAACGCTGGTTGAGGGCGTTGGGGTTGCTCAGGCCGAAGGCGTCGTTGTCGCCGGTCTTGTACTGCGCCACGGCATCGAGGGTTGGCGCGTGGCCAGCCTTGCGCTGCTTGAGGGTTTCTTCGGCGGCGCTGACCGCGTAGTTGCTGGCCAGCAGGTTGAGGTTCTGCTGGGCGGCGGTATCGACCCACGACTTGGCGTCATTGGGCATCGGCGGCAGGATCGGCAGGGTGTGGCGCATACCTTCAATCGCGTTGTACTGACGGTTGGTCAGGGTCACCAGCGATTCAAATGCATCTTCGACCTGACGCTGCGCCAGCATCCGGTTGGCCCGCGCGGTGTCGTAGCTGGCCTGGGATTGCAGCACGTCGGTCTTGTCCGACAGGCCTACGTCAAAGCGCTCGCGGGACTGGTCCAGCTGGCGCTTGAACGCGGCTTCTTCGGCTTTGGTCGCCGCCAGGGTGTCCTGGGCACGCAGTACCGAGAAGTAGGCATTGGCGCTTTGCAGAATCAGATTTTGCTCGGTGGCCGACAGTTGCAGCGCAGCCTGCTCGTTGATCGACTCGGCGGCTTTAAGCTGGAACCAGCGGTCGATGCGGAAAATCGGTTGTGCCAGCGTGGCCTGGTACACCATCGCGCTGCGAGTGGTGGTCAGCGACGGCTGGTCGATGGCGGTACGCACATTGCTCGACTCGGCGCCGCCGGACAGGTTGGGCAGCAAACCGGCACGGGCCTGGGGTACCACTTCCTTTTGCGCTTCGTAACCGGCGCGGGCTGCGGCCAGGTCGGCGTTGTTGTCGACCGCTTCGTGGTAAACGCTGACCAGACCGTTTTGGCTGGACAATGGAGCGGGGGTGTCCAGCGCCATTGCGCTGGTCGCCCAAGACACGGCAATAGCCAGTGATAGTTTGCGCAGCATGAGCGATCCCTAGTTCAAGAATGCGAAAAATGAAAGCCCGAGTCCGACTCGCGGTTTCAGGAAGTAGCGAGTGTAGTAGTTTTGGGCGCGATAGAGCATCTGCAAGTTGCGGCTTGGCACTTGTAGCTAAAAATTTGCCGCTGTCCTAGACTGTGCCCGTTCTTGTCGGGGTGCCTTGCTATGAGGCTGAGATCGAATAATTTCGGATCCCGTTGAACCTGATCAGGTTAACGCCTGCGTAGGGAACAAGATTTCTCGTCTCCCGGCGAGTCCTCTTGAGTGCCGTCCGGGATCGATTGGTTAAAAAACAACCAGTCGTTCGAGGTCGTCACTCAGCACCCAGTCCTTGGGTGCATCCGTACATTTTTCAGGTTCTCCCTCCGACAATCCGCCTGGATGCAGTCTGGAGAGCCGTGATGAGTACAAAACCAAAAAACGCGATCAATCTCAGTGATTCGGCCAAGGTCGATGAGCAGTCGGTCAAGCCGTTTACCCGCTCGCAAAAAGTCTATGTACAGGGTTCGCGCCCGGACATTCTGGTGCCGATGCGTGAAGTCAGCCTGGATATCACACCTACCGATTTTGGCGGCGAAGTGAACGCCCCGGTATTGATCTACGACACCTCCGGCCCGTATACCGACCCGTCCGTGCAGATTGACGTGCGTAAAGGCCTGGGCGATGTGCGTTCGGCCTGGATCGACGACCGTGATGATACCGAGCGTCTGGCGGGCCTGAGTTCGAACTTTGGCCAGATGCGTCTGGAAGATGCAGAGTTGACCAAACTGCGCTTCGCCCACGTCAAAAACCCGCGTCGGGCCAAGGCCGGCGCCAACGTTACCCAGATGCACTATGCGCGTCAGGGCATCATCACCGCCGAGATGGAATACGTCGCCATCCGCGAGAACATGAAACTGCAGGAAGCCCGCGCCGCCGGCCTGCTGGACCAGCAGCACCCGGGCCACAGTTTCGGCGCCAGCATCCCGAAAGAAATCACCGCCGAGTTCGTGCGCGAAGAAATCGCCCGTGGCCGCGCCATTATCCCGGCCAACATCAACCACGTTGAGCTGGAGCCGATGATCATCGGCCGTAACTTCCTGGTGAAGATCAACGGCAATATCGGCAACAGTGCGCTGGGTTCTTCGATCGAAGAAGAAGTGGCCAAGCTGACCTGGGGCATCCGCTGGGGTTCGGACACGGTCATGGACCTGTCCACCGGCAAGCACATCCACGAAACCCGCGAGTGGATCATCCGCAACTCGCCGGTGCCGATTGGTACCGTGCCGATTTACCAGGCGCTGGAGAAGGTCAACGGCGTGGCCGAAGACCTGACCTGGGAGTTGTTCCGCGACACCCTGATTGAACAGGCCGAGCAGGGCGTGGACTACTTCACCATCCACGCCGGCGTGTTGCTGCGCTATGTGCCGCTGACCGCCAAGCGGGTGACCGGCATTGTGTCGCGCGGTGGTTCGATCATGGCCAAGTGGTGCCTGGCGCACCACAAAGAGAACTTCCTCTACACCCATTTCGACGAAATCTGCGAAATCATGAAGGCCTACGACGTCAGCTTCTCGCTGGGCGATGGCTTGCGTCCGGGGTCGATTGCCGACGCCAACGACGCCGCGCAGTTCGGCGAGCTGGAAACCCTCGGCGAGCTGACCAAGATCGCCTGGAAGCACGATGTGCAGTGCATGATCGAAGGCCCGGGCCATGTGCCGATGCAGTTGATCAAGGAGAACATGGACAAGCAGCTGGAATGCTGCGACGAGGCGCCGTTCTACACCCTCGGCCCGCTGACCACCGATATTGCGCCGGGTTACGACCACATCACCTCGGGCATTGGTGCCGCGATGATCGGCTGGTTTGGCTGCGCCATGCTTTGTTACGTCACGCCCAAGGAACACCTGGGCCTGCCGAACAAGGATGACGTCAAGACCGGGATCATTACCTACAAGATCGCAGCCCATGCTGCGGACCTGGCCAAGGGCCACCCTGGTGCACAGATTCGTGACAATGCATTGAGCAAGGCGCGTTTTGAATTCCGCTGGGAAGACCAGTTCAACCTGGGCCTGGACCCGGACACCGCACGTTCGTACCACGACGAAACCCTGCCCAAGGATTCGGCCAAGGTCGCGCATTTCTGCTCCATGTGCGGGCCGAAATTCTGCTCGATGAAAATCACCCAGGAAGTGCGCATCTACGCCGCCAACCAGCGCATTGATGCCATTGATGTGGATGTAGCCAAGGGCCTTGCTGAGCAGGCCGAGCGCTTCAAGCAGGAAGGCAGCCAGTTGTATAAAAAAGTGTGATGTAAGCAGTCCCCTTGTGGGAGCGGGCTTGCTCGCGATGCAATCAACTCGGTATGTCTGAGTCACCGAGGTGCTGCATTCGCGAGCAAGCCCGCTCCCACAGGGTTTTTTAGGCGGTTTTCTCTTTGTGGGATTCATTCCTTGAACACACCCGGCACCTATTCCCCCGACCTTGCTGTCCCTCTGGACCGGCGTGCATTCGGCGGTCGCGATCTGTTTTCCCTGTGGTTCTCCCTCGGCATTGGCCTGATGGTGTTGCAGACCGGTGCGTTGCTTGCGCCGGGGCTGGGGCTGTCGGGTGCTTTGCTGGCAATTTTTTTCGGCACGCTGGTGGGCGTGTCGCTACTGGCTTCGGTCGGCGTGATTGGCAGCGACACTGGCCTGTCGTCGATGGCTGCGCTCAAGCTCAGCCTGGGCAGTCGCGGTGCCATGCTCCCGGCCATGCTCAACGTGCTGCAACTGATCGGCTGGGGCTCGTTTGAAATCATCGTGATGCGCGATGCCGCCAGCCTGCTGGGCGCCCGGGCATTTGGCGAAGGCAGCGCGCTGAGCAACCCGCTGTTGCTGACGCTGCTGTTTGGCGCCCTGGCCACCTTGCTCGCGGTCAGCGGGCCATTGACCTTTGTGCGCAAGATCCTGCGCAAGTGGGGTATCTGGCTGCTGCTGGGGGCCTGCCTCTGGCTGACCTGGAACTTGTTTGCCAAGGCTGATCTGCCAGCGCTGTGGGCGCAAAAAGGCGATGGCTCGCTGCCGTTTGCCGTCGGTTTTGACATTGCCATCGCCATGCCGCTGTCCTGGTTGCCGCTGATTGCGGATTACTCGCGCTTCGGCAAGCGGGCCAAAAGCGTGTTCGGCGGCACGGCTGTGGGCTTCTTTATTGGTAACTTCTGGCTGATGAGCCTGGGCGTGGCCTACACCCTGGCATTCGCTCCGAGTGGTGAAGTCAATGCGCTGCTGTTGGCGCTGGCGGGTGCGGGGTTGGGTATCCCATTGCTGCTGATCTTGCTCGACGAATCGGAAAACGCATTTGCCGATATTCACTCGGCGGCGGTGTCTGGCGGGATTTTGTTGCGCTTGAAGGTCGAACACCTGGCCTTGGCCATTGGCGTGGTCTGCACCTTGATCGCCTGCTTTGCGCCGCTGGCGCAATACCAGAACTTCCTGCTGCTGATTGGCTCAGTGTTCGCGCCCTTGTTCGGTGTGGTGCTGGTGGATCACTTTATCCTGCGCAAGCGCAGTGCCCGGGTTACGCCGACGCTGCTGCGCTGGTCGAGTTTGCTGGCCTGGGTGGGTGGGGTGGTGACTTATCACCTGCTGGCGAACTTGCTGCCGGATGTGGGCGCGACTTTGCCAGCGTTGTTGCTGGCGGGTGGGTTGCAGTGGGTGTTAGGGCAAACGTTAAAATCCGCTCACCCTGGCCCTCTCCCGGAGGGAGAGGGGACTGACCGCACGCGGGCTTGAATTCAGCATCAAATCAACTCCCTCTCCCTCCGGGAGAGGGTTGGGGTGAGGGCGGCTCTGGCTCAGCCTTTACCCGGAAACCACTCCGGCTTCAAAATCCCGTTCAAGCGCGAGTACGGGATCTTCAGTTCAACATGCCCTTCAGAGTACGGCGCAATGCTGTACACGTCGTACTTGAGCACCACGTTGTCCTTGAGCAACGCCACATGCGGGGTTTTCTGGAATGGCCAGTTTTTCACGAACTCCGGATCGCTGCCGTAATGACTGCTGATCAGCCAGTTGTTGTGGGCCACTTTGGCGGCGCCCCAAAAAGCCTGCTCCTGACCCGGCAGTAACATGTCCTGCAAGGTCACGTCCTTTTGCTGTGAACGCGAGTAGTTGATAAACCCGCGGCCCGGCATGCCATGGGCGCCACCTGTATCCAGATAGCTGGACAGCTCGACAATCACCAGACCGTCATGCTGCTCGCGTACCTTGGCCTGCAAATAAGTGCTGTTACGGCTGTCGGCCGTGCGCAGGAAGTGCTCGCGGTAGGCGTTGAGCGAGGGTGCCAGTTTGTCGTCAGGCGAGTTGACGGTCATTCGCAGCAGGCGATTTTCGATCATCGCATCGAGCTTGGGGGCGTCGGGGAAATGCAGCGTGTCGATATTCACCAGCGGGCAATCCTGGCCGGTGCAGCCTGCCTTGACTTGCTCGGAAGCGTCATTGGCAAACGCCAGCGGCTTTTGCACCGCAGGCTGGAACACGCTTTGGCACGCACCCAGGGTCAGGGCGATGCAAGTCATGGAAGCAAACTTTAAAAGCGACATGGTCGTCCTTCATCGTCGAAAGAGTAAGGGAATGATGGTGGTTCGACTGCCAGCATGGGCATCGGTTCGCCACTAAGCTTATGTAGAGCCAATTAGAGTTGTTTTGCAGGCGATCCGTCTATCCCCGCGTTATAAAAGAGGCTGCATCGCGAGTCTCAGGCGCGTTAGGATGCGCGATGCCGAGGGCCCGCCCACGGTGAAATTCGCCAGCAAGGGGTTTGCAATGACTGACATCACCAAGGCCACGCCACGCGCCGTTGAGATCGTAAAGCGTGAGAACGGCTATCAGGGCTTTTACAAACTTGATCGCGTGCACCTGCGTCACGAACTCTTTGCCGGTGGCATGAGCCGCGAGATCAGTCGTGAAGTGTTTGTGCGCCATGACGCCGTGTGTGTGCTGCCCTACGACCCGCAGCGTGATGAAGTGGTGCTGATCGAGCAGTTCCGCGTCGGCGCGCTGGGCAAGACCGAAACACCGTGGCTGATCGAACTGGTTGCCGGGCTGATCGACAAGGCTGAAGTGCCGGAAGAGGTCGCCCACCGCGAAGGTGAAGAAGAAGCCGGGCTGACGTTTTCGTCCCTGTGGCCCATCACCCGCTATTTTCCGTCACCCGGTGGCAGCACCGAGTTTGTCCATCTCTATCTGGGCCGTTGCAGCTCTGAAGGTGTGGGGGGCTTGCATGGTCTGGAGGAAGAGGCAGAAGATATTCGTGTAACGGTATGGGCGTACGAAGATGCGCTGCAAGCAGTACGTGATGGGCGTATTTCCAATGCAGCGAGCATTATTGCCCTGCAATGGTTGGCGCTTAATCGCGCTGAAGTGAGGGGGTTATGGTCGTAAATGGGGTTCGCGATCGTTATCGGGTCGATCTGGTCGGGCTGCAGGCCGCTTGCGAGGCCAACTATGCGCGCCTGATGCGTTTGCTGCCCGAAATGCGTGAGCAACCCGGCCCGCGCCAGATTGCCGTGACCCAGGGCGACCAGATGCTGGGCGTGCTGACGCTGGAGGTGATCCTCGATTGCCCGTACACCAGCACCCTGCGTGTCAGCCAGCAGCACAGCCTGCCGTGGTTGCCGGTGCCGCAGTTGCAGGTGCAGGTGTACCACGATGCACGCATGGCCGAAGTGGTCGCGGCCGAGCATGCACGGCGTTTTCGCAGTATCTACCCGTACCCCAACCTGGCCATGCACCAGCCTGACGAAAAAGCCCAGCTCAATGTGTTTTTGGGTGAGTGGCTCAGCCATTGCCTGGCCTGTGGCCATGAATACGCAGAAGTGCGCTAGCCTTGAAGAAAAACCTCCCCGGGAGAGCCGCCTTGCCGAATGTATCCACGCTGACCACCGAAGATCCGGTGCTGCTGGTGCAGCTCTCTGACAGCCACCTGTTTGCCGATGCCGATGGCTCGCTGCTGGGCCTCAAGACCGCACAAAGCCTGCAACAGGTGATCGACCTGGTGCGTGCCGAGCAGCCGCAGATTGACGGCCTGCTGGCCACGGGCGATTTGACCCAGGACGGCAGTGTCGAGGCCTACCAGCGCTTTCGCACACTGACCGCGCCACTGGCGCCCTTTGGTCGCTGGATCCCCGGCAATCACGACCAGTTGGCGCCAATGCGCGAAGCGGCCGTGCAAAGCCGTCTGCTGGAGCCCGTGGTCGATATTGGCAACTGGCGCATCACGATGCTCAATTCGGCGGTGCCCCATTCCACCCCCGGTTACCTGGAGGACGACCAGTTGCAACTGCTGGCTCAGTCCTTGAGCGAAGCCCCAGATCGTCATCACCTGGTGTGCCTGCATCACCACCCTGTGTCGGTGGGCTGCCAGTGGCTGGAGCCTATCGGCCTGCGCAATGCCAAGGAGTTCTGGTCGGTCATGGACCGTTATCCACAGGCCCGTGCGGTGCTGTGGGGGCATGTCCATCAGCCGTTTGACCAGCAGCGCAACAATGTGCGGTTGCTGGCGTCGCCTTCAACTTGCATCCAGTTCGCTGTCGGCAGCCCGGACTTCAAGGTCAGTGGTGAGGCGCCGGGCTATCGCTGGTTGCGCCTGCAACCGGATGGCACCTTGCAAACCGGTGTGTCGCGCCTGGCGGATTTCGCCTTCGAGCCGGATTACAGCGCCAACAATTACTGAAATATCTTGAAGCGAGTCATTGCCCCTGAGTCAGGCTAAACTGCGCGTCTTTCTTGATGCTGTGTTCAGCTTAACGGGTCTTCGGGGGTCATCGCATGTCGGGTTCCATCTTGTATATCCACGGTTTCAACAGCGCCCCCGAGTCGAAGAAGGCCTCGCAACTGATTACGGTGATGCAACGCATGGGCCTTGGCGAGCAACTGCGCGTGCCCGCCCTGCATCATCACCCGCGTCAGGCCATCGCCCAGTTGCAGGCCGCAATCCGTGAGCTGGGCAGCCCATTGCTGGTAGGCAGCTCGCTCGGCGGCTACTATGCGACATGGTTGGCCCGCCAACATGGGCTCAAGGCCTTGCTGGTCAACCCGGCCGTCAGCCCGCACCGGATGTTCGACGGTTATCTGGGTACGCAAACCAATCATTACAGCGGCGAAACCTGGGAATTGACCCACGATCACGTTCAGGCGCTGGCCGAACTCGAAGTGCCAGCCCCCCAGGACGCGCAGCGCTGTCAGGTGTGGTTGCAGACCGGCGATGAAACCCTGGACTACCGCTACGCTGAACAGTACTACGCGGCGTGTACGTTGCGTATCGAAGCGGGCGGTGATCACAGTTATCAGGGCTTTGCCCGGCAATTGCCCGATCTGCTGAACTTTGCAGGGATCGGCGCCGAACAGTTTCAAACCATCGACTTCGCGGCCCTTTAAGGCGCCCGTCGAATGGCCCTTTTTTTCACTTACGACTAACGACGAGACCCTATGGCCACTCCCAGCGCTAGCTCTTATAACGCCGACGCCATCGAAGTCCTCTCGGGCCTCGACCCGGTGCGCAAACGCCCCGGCATGTACACCGACACCAGTCGGCCCAACCACCTGGCCCAGGAAGTCATCGACAACAGTGTCGACGAAGCCCTGGCAGGCCACGCCAAGGCGGTGCACGTCATTCTGCACGCCGATCACTCGCTGGAAGTCAGCGATGACGGGCGCGGCATGCCGGTGGATATCCACCCGGAAGAGGGTGTGCCGGGCGTCGAGCTGATCCTCACCAAGCTCCACGCTGGCGGCAAGTTCTCCAACAAGAACTACCAGTTCTCCGGCGGCCTGCACGGCGTGGGCATCTCGGTGGTCAACGCGCTGTCGACGCTGGTACGGGTCAAGGTCAAGCGTGACGGCAACGAGTACCAGATGACCTTTGCCGATGGCTATAAAGCCACCGATCTGGAAATCATCGGCACCGTGGGCAAACGCAACACCGGCACCAGCGTGTACTTCGCGCCGGATCCGAAATACTTCGATTCACCCAAGTTTTCCGTCAGCCGCCTCAAGCACGTGCTCAAGGCCAAGGCTGTGCTGTGCCCGGGGTTGCTGGTCACATTCGAAGACAAAAACACCAACGAAAAGGTCGAGTGGCATTACGAAGACGGCCTGCGTTCGTATCTGGTCGATGCCGTCAGCGAATTTGAACGCCTGCCCGATGAGCCATTCTGCGGCAGCCTGGCCGGTAACAAGGAAGCCATCGACTGGGCCTTGCTGTGGCTGCCCGAGGGCGGTGACAGCGTTCAGGAAAGCTACGTCAACCTGATCCCCACTGCCCAGGGCGGCACTCACGTCAACGGTCTGCGCCAGGGTTTGCTCGATGCCATGCGCGAGTTTTGCGAGTTCCGCAGCCTGCTGCCGCGCGGCGTGAAGCTGGCGCCTGAAGACGTGTGGGAGCGCATTGCGTTCGTGCTGTCGATGAAAATGCAGGAACCCCAGTTCTCCGGTCAGACCAAGGAGCGTTTGTCATCCCGTGAGGCGGCGGCATTTGTCTCGGGCGTGATCAAGGACTCCTTCAGCCTGTGGCTCAATGCCAACCCCGAGTTGGGCATGCAACTGGCGGAACTGGCGATTAACAACGCCGGGCGCAGGCTCAAGGCCAGTAAAAAGGTTGAGCGCAAGCGCATCACCCAGGGGCCGGCCTTGCCGGGCAAGCTGGCCGACTGCGCCGGGCAGGACCCGATGCGCTCCGAGCTGTTCCTGGTGGAAGGTGATTCTGCAGGCGGCTCGGCCAAGCAGGCGCGGGACAAGGAATTCCAGGCGATCCTGCCGTTGCGCGGCAAGATCCTCAATACCTGGGAAGTCGACGGCAGCGAAGTGCTGGCCAGCCAGGAAGTGCACAACATCGCTGTGGCCATCGGTGTCGATCCGGGCGCGGCCGACATGAGCCAGTTGCGCTACGGCAAGATCTGCATCCTGGCCGACGCCGACTCCGACGGCCTGCACATCGCAACCTTGCTCTGCGCCTTGTTTGTGCAGCACTTCCGCCCGCTGGTGGATGCCGGCCACGTTTATGTAGCAATGCCGCCGCTGTACCGCATCGACCTGGGCAAGGAGATTTTCTACGCCCTGGACGAAGCCGAGCGCGACGGCATCCTCGATCGCCTGGTAGCCGAGAAAAAACGCGGCAAGCCGCAGGTCACGCGATTCAAGGGCCTGGGTGAGATGAACCCGCCGCAGTTGCGCGAAACCACGATGGATCCCAACACCCGGCGTCTGGTGCAACTGACCCTGGAAGACTTCGCCGCCACTTCGGAAATGATGGATATGCTGCTGGCCAAAAAGCGCGCCGGTGACCGCAAGTCCTGGCTCGAATCCAAAGGCAACCTGGCGCAGGTGCTGGCCTGATGCGCAGTGCCTTGCTGGGCTTGCTCTGCCTGGGTGCTGCGCCGGTAATGGCCGATACCTGGCCAGAGCTGGCGTTGCAGTCAGAGCATCCGGTTGAAGGCATGCGCGGTGGCAATCTGTCCGGGCTGGCAGTGTGTGCAGGTGAGCTGTGGGCGGTGTCTGATCGCGATGACGATCAGATTTATCGCCTCGATACACGCGAGCCACTGTGGCACGCCGAAGTCTTGCCTGTTGATGTGCCGCCAGCGCCTGAAAGCGGCTTGCCGTGGGGCGTACGCATGATGGGCAAGGCCATCAGCCCGCTGCGTGGCGGCGAGCTGGATTTTGAAGGGATCAGTTGCGATGAGGCGGGCAACCGTTTCGTGGTCAGTGAGGCCCATGCCGCGGTGCTGCAAATCCCCCAGGCGGGCGCGCCTTCATGGCTTAAAATCGACCCGGCGCTGGTGCGTCAGGCCCGTGCCAGCGGCATGTTGCTGCATTTCAATGCGCTGTTCGAGGGTATTGCCGTTAACCCGCAGGGCAATCAGATATGGCTGGCGGCCGAGCGTGAGCGCCGTGGCTTGCTGACTATTCGCAAAAAACAGAGTGTGTGGGACTGCGAAAACGGCTGCGTGCTGATGAGCGAAGGCGGCCTTGAGCAGCCACCGGCGCAACTCAAGGCCAAGGCTCAGCAAAAGGACTTTGCCGACCTGGCGCTGTTCGAGGGCAAGCTGTTTACCCTTGAGCGCATGGCCTATCGCATTTGCCGGCGCACCCAGGACACGGGCGCCATCGAACGTTGCTGGTCATTTGCCAATGACGCCCTGACCGATGCTCGGCGCTACAACACCGGCTACGGCAACAGCGAGGCCCTGAGCCTGGATGCCAAGGGCGCCTGGGTTGGCGTCGACAATGGTAACCATGCCCGCGCCGATGGCGAAAAACGTCCCGTCGTCTGGCGTTTTGCTGCCCCGCAAGGTGGCTGGAGTGCCAAACCATGAGCCAGCAAGCACCGGGTAAAGGCGTGGGGCGGGTCTTCATGATCGTGGCCTGGTGCGCGGGCCTGTACCTGGCCACGCAATTTTTCGGGCGTTGGGAGCAGCGTCAGGAAAACCCCAATACTGAAGTCACCTCGCAGCAAGGCGAGGGTTATATCGAAGTCAAACTGCTCGGCAACGCCCAGGGCCATTTTGTCGCCAGTGGCCGGATCAACAACGTGCCGGTGGAATTTTTACTCGATACCGGTGCCACCGATGTGGCGGTGCCGATGGACCTGGCCAGGCAACTGGCCCTGCCCAAAGGCGTCCCGGTGACGCTGAACACCGCCAACGGCCGCGCCCAGGGTTACCAGACCCGCATCGACCGCCTGCAACTGGGGGCCATTGTATTGCGCGACGTGCGTGCAGTGGCGGCCCCTGGGCTTGAAGGCGAGCAAGTACTGCTGGGCATGAGTGCACTGAACAAACTTGAATTTACCCAGCGCGGCGGCACCATGCTGCTGCGCCAGACAACGAACTGAATGAGGTCCGCATGAGCGACTCCCTTGATCTCAGCCTGGACGGCGTAGAACGCCGGTCACTGGCCGACTTCACCGAACAGGCCTACCTCAACTACTCCATGTACGTCATCATGGACCGGGCCTTGCCGCATATCGGCGACGGCCTCAAGCCGGTACAGCGGCGTATTGTCTACGCCATGAGCGAGTTGGGCCTGGACGCAGACTCCAAGCACAAGAAGTCGGCGCGTACCGTCGGTGACGTACTCGGCAAGTTCCACCCCCACGGCGACTCGGCGTGCTATGAGGCAATGGTGCTGATGGCGCAGCCGTTCAGCTACCGCTACACCCTGGTCGACGGCCAGGGCAACTGGGGTGCGCCGGACGATCCCAAGTCGTTCGCGGCCATGCGTTACACCGAGGCGCGTTTGTCGCGTTACTCCGAAGTGCTGCTCAGCGAACTGGGCCAGGGCACGGCGGACTGGGTGCCAAACTTCGACGGCACCCTCGACGAACCGGCGGTGTTGCCGGCACGTTTGCCCAATATCCTGCTCAATGGCACCACCGGTATCGCCGTGGGCATGGCCACCGACGTGCCGCCGCACAACCTGCGTGAAGTGGCGGCGGCCTGCGTGCGTTTGCTCGACGAGCCCAAGGCCACGGTCGAGCAACTGTGTGAGCATATTCAAGGCCCGGACTACCCGACCGAAGCCGAGATCATCACCCCGCGCGCCGACCTGCTGAAGATCTACCAGACCGGCCGTGGTTCGGTGCGCATGCGCGCCGTGTACCACGTCGAAGACGGTGACATCGTGGTTACCGCGCTGCCGCATCAGGTTTCCGGTGCCAAGGTACTGGAGCAGATTGCCGCGCTGATGCAGGCCAAGCCGACCAAGTTGGCGATGGTCACCGACCTGCGCGATGAGTCCGACCACGAAAACCCGTGCCGTATCGTGATCATTCCGCGCAACAATAAAGTCGATCTCGACGAACTGATGCAGCACTTGTTCGCCGTCACCGAGCTTGAGTCCACGTTCCGGGTCAACATCAATATCATCGGCCTGGACGGCAAGCCGCAGCTGAAAAACCTGCGTGCGCTGCTGGTGGAATGGCTGGAGTTCCGCGTCAACACCGTGCGCCGCCGCCTGCAGTTCCGCCTCGATAAAGTCGAGCGGCGCCTGCACCTGTTGGACGGTTTGCTCACCGCCTACCTGAACCTCGATGAAGTTATCCACATCATCCGCACCGAGGAACACCCCAAGGCCGAGCTGATTGCGCGTTTTGCCCTGAGTGAAACCCAGGCCGACTACATCCTTGATACGCGCCTGCGCCAATTGGCCCGTCTGGAAGAGATGAAGCTGCGCGACGAGCAGGATGCGTTGCGTAAAGAGCAAGCCAAGCTGCAAACCTTGCTGGGCAGCGAAGCCAAGCTGAAAAAGCTGGTGCGTACTGAACTGCTGGAAGACGCCAAGACTTACGGCGATGACCGTCGTTCGCCAATCGTGGCCCGCGCAGAAGCCAAGGCCCTGTCGGAAAACGAGCTGGTGCCGACTGAAGCGGTTACGGTTGTTCTGTCTGAAAAAGGCTGGGTGCGTTGCGGTAAAGGTCATGACCTTGACGCGACCGGTCTGTCCTATAAAGCGGGGGACGGGTACAAGACCGCTGCGGCGGGGCGTTCCAATCAGTTTGCGGTGTTTATCGACTCCACGGGGCGCAGCTATTCGGTGGCCGCGCATACCTTGCCGTCGGCCCGTGGCCAGGGCGAACCGCTGACCGGTCGTCTGACACCGCCGCCGGGCGCGACGTTCGAGTGCGTGCTGTTGCCGGAAGACGACGCGTTGTATGTGATCGCCTCCGATGCCGGTTATGGTTTTGTGGTCAAGGGTGAAGACCTGCAGGCCAAGAACAAGGCGGGTAAAGCGTTGCTCAGCCTGCCTAAAGGTGCGCAGGTGATGCAGCCACGGCCGGTGGCCGATCGCGAGCACAACTGGCTGGCAGCGGTGACGACCGAAGGCCGCCTGCTGATTTTCAAGGTCAGCGACTTGCCGCAGCTGGGCAAGGGCAAGGGCAACAAGATCATCGGCATTCCCGGCGATCGGGTGGCCAGTCGCGAGGAATACGTCACCGATATCGCGGTGCTTCCAGACAATGCCGCATTGGTATTGCAGGCGGGCAAGCGTACCTTGACGCTTAAGGCAGACGACCTGGAGCACTACAAGGGTGAGCGTGGCCGGCGTGGCAACAAACTGCCGCGTGGTTTCCAGCGTGTAGACGCTTTGCTGGTAGAAACGCTCAATTAAGCCTGTTTAGCGTGCCCGATCTGCGTTTTTACGCGCAGATCGGCGCGACAGCGCTGGAGTCAGGCCCGATATTCGCGGATGATATGCCGCGTTTGCGGCACGGCTTAGAGCAATGTGCGTTGCGAGCCTTTCGAGAATTACACTGCGGTTCGCCACATGGCGGCCACCTGGATGGAATGATGAACGTTCTACGCCTTCCTTTAATTGCGTTGCTGACCGGTGTACTGGGCTTGGCGGGGTGCAGCACGCACCAGCCGGCGGCCCTTTACCAGCTGGACAGCGGCACCCCCGGCCAGCCCGCGCAAAGCGCCGGCATGGCTGTGGTACTTGGCCCGATCAGCGTGGCCGACTACCTGCAACGTGAAACCCTGCTGCAGCGCCAGCCCGATGGCAGCTTGAGCGCCGCGACTGATGGGCGATGGGCTGGCAGCCTGTCGGCCGACATCGATCAGTTGCTGGTGCGCCAACTGGCGTGGCGCCTCGATAGCCAACGTGTGGTCCAGGCCCCCGCGCCTGCGGGCTTCAGCCCGGATGTGCAGGTGCTGTTGTCGATCACTCGCCTGGACTCGGGCAAGGACCTGCCAGCTGTGCTGGACGCACAATGGCGCTTGATTGACCGTCGCGGGCAAGTGCGTGACAACCGCATCGTCCACCTGGAGCAGCCGCACGCGGGCAGCACGGCGGATCAGGTCAAGGCCCAGGGCAAGCTGTTGCAGCAACTGAGTGAACAATTGGCGGTGGCACTCAAGCCGTTGGCCAATCAGCCACCGTTGGTGGAAGCGCCCAAGGCGCCGACCAAGGCGGCGCCCAAGCAGGGTGCGGATAAACCTCGTATCCCGATGGCTTCGCCGATACGCACGGACATGGAAGTGTTTCGCTTCTGAGGCCGTCACCGGCCATAAAAAATCCCGCACATGTGCGGGATTTTTTATGGAGGGTCAAAAAGCCCCTCACCCCAACCCTCTCCCGGAGGGAGAGGGAGCTGATATGTGGAGATACTAAGGCCGTGTGCGGTCAGTCCCCTCTCCCTCCGGGAGAGGCGTGGTGAGGGAGCTCTTGGCTACCCACGACTCTCATGCATCCGCGCCAGCTGGCGCTCCAGCATCGAAGGGTAGGGCTCCATCAGGCGCTCGACACAGCAGGCGCCTTCAGGGCTGGCAATCGGGCGGATGCGCGCACGCTGGCGGATCAACGGATCGTCGCTGATCTTGCGTTCCACCAGCAGCAGATTGCGGCTGTGTTGCGACAGTGCCAGCGCATCTTGTGCCGTTTCAGTCAGCAGCAGGTCGATCTGGCTGATGCCGCTCAAACCTTCGCCCAGTACCAGGCCCAGCTGCAATTGCAGGGTGATGCCGCTGTCTGCCACTTCGATCTGCAAGGCATGGCCCAGGGCCCGCAGCAGCTCGCCGCAGCAAATGGCGTTGGTCAGGTAGTCGTCGCCGCTGTCTTCACTGTGGAACAGCATCAGCGTACTGCCATCGTTAAGTGTGTGCAGTTCGCTCTGGTACAGCGAGGCCGCCTGGTTCAGGCAGTCGCGGTAGCGCTCCAGCAGTTCCATCAGGCGGGCGCGGGGCAGGCGGCGCAGTTGTTCTTGCGCGCCAAGTTGCACGGCCAGTACGGCGCAGGGCTGTGGCGTTGCCGGGCTAACCGGTTTCGGCTTGACCAGTGCGGCCGGGGCGGCACTCGTGCCGGTATCGCGCAGGTCGGCAAACGGGTCTTCGTCGTCGTTGTCGTCTTCAGCGGTGCTGATCACCTGGCGCGGCACCGCTTTGGGTGCAGGTACAGCCGGGGTCTGGTCGAACGACGGATCGCTCAGGTTGCGTACTTCGAAGGTCGGCTCGTTGTCTTCAGCTTCTTCGTAGTCGCTGTCGTCGTAGTCTTCTTCCGGTTCTGGCTCGGGTTCTGGCTCTGGTGCCGGTGGGGCAAGGCGCGAGTGAAGCTGACGGGCCAGATCACCGATCTCGTCCTGGCGCTGAATGGCCGGGGTATAAGGATCGGGTTCGCGCAACCAGACCCGCAGTTGCAGCAGGGGCGTGGTGATATGACGGCCCAGGCGCAAGCTCAGGGCCAATGCCAGGGCCAGCAGGATGGCCGCCAAAATGCCCATGCTCTGCAGGCTGATGGTCATCGGCTGTTCGAACTGGTTCATGTCCAGGCTGATGCGCAGGTGCCCGGCGGTCACATCCTGAAAGGTGATCTTGGTCTGGTACAACCCCTGGGTTTCGCCCAACAGGCCGTTTTTGGGGCGCTGCCCGGCTTCGGCGAGGATGCGGTTATCCACGCTATAGATAGCTGCGTGGGCTACCAGCGGGTTTTTGGTCAGGTTGTTGAGCAGCACGTTGAGGCTGAGGATGTCGTTGGACACCAGCAGCTCGGTCGCCGAAGTGGCGGTTTGCGTGGTCAGGCTCTGGCCCAGGGCGTCGGCCTGCTCGTGCATGGCCTGCTTGAATTGCAGGCCCATGACCACGGCATAGATGACCAGCGCCAGGGCGACCAGAATCACGTTATGGCTGGCGATACGCAGAGCAAGCGGAACGCGGCGATCACGCAGGGCCCGGAAGATCAGCAGGAAGAAATTATCGGTTTTGACAGGCGATGGCCGGTTCACTGAGCGCGGCTCTTAGTCCGTTAAGTTGGTGCGCAGTATAGCGAGCAGCCTAGAGGCGGCAAAGCCTTGGCGGTGCCCGATGGTCACTGAAAGTGGGTAGAATGCGTTTTTTTTAGCGAATGGGGGTGTGCCTTGCGCGAAATCGTCCTGATAAACATCACCGGTGAGGACCGTCCGGGTCTCACTGCGGCCATTACCGGTGTACTGGCCAGCAATGGTGTGAATATTCTCGACATCGGTCAGGCCGCCATCCATGGCGTTTTGTCGTTGGGTTTTCTGGTGGAAATTCCACACGCCGAGCAAGTCTCGGCAGTGCTCAAGGACCTGCAACCCCTGATCGCCCAAGAGGGCCTGCAACTGCGTTTTGACCCGATCAGCGAAGAGCATTACCAGCGCTGGGTCAACGAGCAAAGCCAGACCCGTCATGTGGTGACCCTGATGAGCCGCCAGGTTACGGCCCATGAGCTGCAGCGTGTGACATCGGTGATCAGCCAGCACGGTTTGAACATCGAGCAGACCGATCGCCTGTCCGGCCGTGTACCGCTGGATGCACCGACCGAAGCGAGCAAAAGCTGCATCGAGCTGCGTGTATGCGGCGAGCCTGCGGACATTGACGCCCTGCGCGCCGAGTTCTTCAACCTGGCCCAGGAGCTGGGTGTGGATATTGCCCTGCAGGAAGACACCCTGTTCCGTCGCAACCGCCGCCTGGCGGTGTTCGACATGGACTCGACACTGATTGAAGCCGAAGTGATCGACGAGTTGGCCAAGGCCGCCGGCGTGGGTGAGCAGGTAGCGGCCATCACCGAGCGCGCGATGGCCGGTGAGCTGGACTTCAAGGCCAGTTTCAAGGAGCGCATGGCGCTGCTCAAAGGGCTGGACGTGGGCGTGCTGGATGCCATCGGTGCTTCACTGCGCCTGACCGAGGGCGCCGAGGTGTTGTTCGCCGAACTTAAGCGGCTGGGGTACAAAACCGCGATCCTGTCCGGTGGTTTCACCTACTTCGCCAAGCAGGTGCAGGCCAAGCTGGGCATCGACTATGTGTTTGCCAACGAGCTGGAAGTGGTGGACGGCAAGGTGACCGGGGTTGCAGTCGAGCCGATTGTGGATGCACAGCGCAAGGCTGACTTGCTGCGCGAACTGACGCAAAAGGAAGGCTTGAGCCTGGAGCAGACCATTGCGGTCGGTGATGGCGCCAACGACTTACCGATGCTGGCGATTGCCGGGCTGGGTGTGGCATTCCGTGCCAAGCCGCTGGTGAAGAAGTCGGCCAAACACGCGATTTCGACCCTGGGTCTGGATGGCGTGCTGTACCTGCTGGGCCAGCGTGATCGTAACAGCCAGGGCTAAAACAGCCCTGTAAATGACCTGTGGGAGCGGGCTTGCTCGCGATGCTGACACCTCGGTGCATCTGATTCACCGAGGTGATGCAATCGCGGGCAAGCCCGCTCCCACACGGTTTTGGGTTATTCGGCGTGCGCCGGTGCGCCCATTTTCTGACCCATCATCACCGGCGTTCCTGCCGCCAGGCCTTCGGCCCATTTCACCTGATCCGCGCCAAACAGCACGATTGCCGTCGAACCCAGTTTGAAGCGACCCAGCTCGGCACCTTTCTCCAGGTGGATCGGCGCACGCGCAGCTTCGTCGTAACGGAAGGTTTTCAGCTCGCGTTTCGGCGGGGTGACCAGGCCGGCAAACACGGTTTCAATCGATGCCACAATCATGGCACCGACCAATACCACGGCCATCGGGCCGCGCTCGGTGTCAAAAATGCACACGGCGCGTTCGTTGCGGGCAAACAGTTCCGGCACGTTTTCGGCGGTAGTCTGGTTGACCGAGAACAGGCGGCCCGGCACGTAGATCATCTCGCGCAGGGTGCCGGCCAGAGGCATGTGAACGCGGTGGTAGTCCTTGGGCGACAGGTAAATGGTGGCGAACTCACCGCCCATGAACTGCGCCGCAACGGCCGGGTCGCCGCCGACCAGTTCCAGCACGCTGTAGCTGTGGCCTTTTGCCTGGAATACACGGCCGTGTTCGATCGGGCCCAATTGGCTGACGGCGCCATCGGCAGGGCTCAACACCGCACCCGGGGTTTGATCCAGCGGGCGCGCGCCGTCTTTCAGGGCGCGGGTGAAGAAGGCGTTGAAGTGCTCGTAGGCGGTTACGTCTTCAACCAGGGCCTGGGACATGTCCACTTGATAACGCTTGGCGAACCAGCTGGTGAACGCATTTTTGAACCAGCGTACGCGGCATTCGGCAATGCAGCCTGCCAGGCGTGACAGCAGGTGATGCGGCAGCAGGTACTGGCTGAGGAGGAACAAACGCTTTTTCATTCAAGATCCTTAATTTTTTACAGGTAGCTCGACGGGGGTGTCGGGGTGGTTGCCCCATTCGCCCCAGGAGCCGGCGTAGCCTTTGACGCGCGGATAGCCGAGCGCTTTGGCGACGAGATAAGTAAAGCCAGAACGGTGGTGGGTCTGGCAGTGGGTAATCACTTCTTTGTCTGGCGTGATGCCCAGGTCCTTGAGGATCTGGGCCATGTCTGTGCGGATACGCAGGCTGCGGGTTTTATCCATGCCGGCGGTCCATTCCAGATGCTTCGCCCCGGGGATGTGCCCGCCCTTGGCTGCCAGCACTTTTTCACCGGTGTATTCGGCTTCGCTGCGCGCATCCCAGATCGCCAGGTCAGCAGCGCCCAGGCGGCTTTGCAGGTACTCGCGGGTTGCGGTGGGTTCGTCATGCAGGGTCAGCGAAAGCTGAGCCGTGGCTGCGTCCGGGAGGTAATGGCTCAGGGCCAGACCTTCAGCAATCCAGCTGTGAATGCCGCCATCCAGATAGTGATAAGCCTTGTGGCCGATGACATCCAGCAACCAGATAAACCGCCCGGCCCAACCACCGCCTTCGTCGTCATACACCACATAGACCGCGTCTGGCCTGTGGCCCAGCTCACTGAACAGCGCTTCCAGCGCCGCCTGCGTCGGCAGCAGGCCGGGCGCCGGTGGCAAGCCCAGTTGCGTACGTTTCGGGTCGACGAAGCGAGCCCCCGGAATATGCCCGGCTTCGTAACGCGCAACGCTGGTCAGGTCGACCAGGATCAGTTCGGGAGCGTCGAGCCGGGCAAGCAGGTCGCGCGGTTCAATCACTAACGGCAAGCCAGAGAAGCCAGGCATGTGAAGCCTCCAGAGCAAAAAAGGGGGGGATTGTAGCGCTAGCGCCCGCGACTACTAAAGCTATTCAGGGCTTTCTCGATGCATTGGGCGGTTTTGCCAAATGCCTGCACGCTGGTTTCGGAAAACGGCCCGCCGCCCTGGTCCGCGAGGATCAGCATGACTACGCGGCCGTTGTTGCTCAGCGAGCGTAGCAGCAGATGCTCGCCGGGGAACAGGCTGCGCAGGGCGTAGGGCAAGACGGCGGAGATCACCGCGTTGTTTTCGGGCGTCAGGCGCACTTGCGCAGGTTGTGTCATCAAGCGTTGCAGTGCGGTGCTGTCGCTGATGTTCACACTCAGGTCGAAGGCCGTTTTTGCCAGCCCGGCAATCTGGTTAACACTCAGGCTGGTCGAGGTTTTGTCAGCCATCAGCAGCATGACCCGGCGCATGCCGCAGGCCACCAAGGCGTCGCGGGCACAGGTGGTCAGGTGCATGGGGTTGGTGAATGCGCTGGGTTGTGCCAGCAGTTGCCCGCAATGCCTGCGCCAGGCAACCAGTGATTCGGCCGAGGGCGGCGGGGCAGCCAGCGAACTGTGCCCGCTGCGGCGCGCATCCCACGGCCAGAGCAATGCCTGGGCCGGGTGCCAAAGGTCGGGGGTGGAGTGATAGCGCGCGCTGCTAGCGGCCTGTTGATGCGCTTGCTGCTGGACTTCGTCCAGTGGCATTTGCAGGTACAGGCTGGTGACGTACTGCCAGCGCAGGTTGTGCGGGCTGTCCCAGGCCTGTTGGGCCGACAGTGCAAGGCAGTTGGCCAGCAATACGCTGTTGGCGGGCTGATTGAGCCAGCGCCGCAGCGCGGGGTCGGCGTCCAGGTGTTGTTGCTGGCGCAGCGGGTGATGGCTGTCGCGGGCAATATGCAGCACGTTGACCAGGGTGCGGCGCTCTTCGGTGATCACGGTGTAGCCGTGCATCACCCAGGCGGGCAGGCGCCACAGCTCGGCCAGGGTACGGCAGATATCAAACAGCGGTACGCCAAACAGCTGCAGCTCGACTTTTTTGGCGCATTCATTGTGCTCGACCACCCGCCGTTCCCAGGCTTCGAGCAGCTGTGGGTGGGTGAGTGCCAGGGCCCACAGCGGCGACAGAAACAGCAAACTGCCCCAGTAGATTTCCTGCCAGAGCCGCGCCAGGCGGTTGCCGAACAAGCCTATGGCCTGTTGCGCCGCGTGTTGGCTGATCAGCTGGATTTGCCGGTAGGCCAGCGGGATATCTTCTATCGCCAGCGCGGGTACGCGTTCGAGCAACGCCTGGGTGCGCTTGAGGCCCAGGCGGTTGATGGCCACTTCAAGGCTTTCGGCAGGCTCGCTCAAGCTGCTTTGCGCTTGCTGGTTGGCCTCGCGTATCAGCCTCAGCGCCAGCGCCGGGCTGTCCTGCATGACTTCGGCAATTTCGCGCAACGAGCGGCGACTGTCATTGATTGTCTTGAAGACCCGAGCATGGCTGGCTTGCGGGATCGGCAGGTCGACTGCGTCCAGGTGGGCCGCCCAGGCATCCAGGGTGGTGGGTGTTGATGTCGGTGCGCTGGTTTCGTTGGCCATAATGGGGACGCGATGATCATCCAATGTGGGGGTCGAATGGCTTTTCGGCTCTACCGGCTATAGTCTGGCGCAGATTCGCCGATAAGGAGAAGAAGAGTTTTAGCTACGCTGGAATATGACCTTGAACCGACCCAAGAAGTACTTTTATATCTATGGCTAAAATTATCGGCATCATCGTCGTGTTCGCGAGCGTGCTCGGCGGATACGTGCTTTCCCACGGCAAGATCGGCGCACTGATCCAGCCGTTCGAGGTCTTGATCATCGGCGGCGCGGCCTTTGGCGCATTCCTGCAGGCCAACCCCGGTTACATGACCATGCATGTGATCAAAAAATCACTGGGCATGTTCGGTTCGCGTTTTTCCCACGCTTTTTATCTGGAAGTGCTGGGCCTGGTTTACGAGATTCTTAACAAGAGTCGTCGCGAAGGCATGATGGCCATCGAGAGCGACATTGAAGACGCGGCCGCCAGCCCGATCTTCGCCAAATACCCCACCGTGCTTAAAGATGAGCGCATGACCGCGTTTATCTGCGATTACCTGCGCATCATGTCATCGGGCAACATGGCCCCCCACGAGCTTGAGGGGCTGTTCGACATGGAGCTGTATAACCTCAAGGAAGAGCTGGAGCATCCTTCCCACGCCGTTACCGGGATTGCCGACGGCATGCCGGGCTTCGGTATCGTGGCCGCGGTACTGGGTATTGTGGTGACCATGGCCTCGCTGGGCGAAGGCGACCAGGCGGCCATCGGCATGCACGTTGGTGCCGCGCTGGTAGGTACCTTCTTCGGTATTCTGGCTGCTTATGGTTTCTTCGGGCCTTTGGCAACGTCTTTGGCTCACGATGCCAAGGAAGAACTCAACGTGTACGAAGCGATCAAGGCCTCACTGGTGGCTTCGGCCTCGGGCATGCCGCCGTCGCTGGCAGTCGAGTTTGGTCGCAAGGTGCTGTACCCCAAGCACCGGCCCAGTTTTTCCGAGCTGGAACAAGTGGTTCGCGGTCGCTGATCTATGGAAAACAACCAGCCCATCATCATCAAGCGCGTAAAGCGCTACGCCGCAGGCCATCACGGTGGCGCCTGGAAAATCGCCTTTGCCGACTTCGCCACGGCGATGATGGCGTTCTTTCTGGTGATGTGGCTGATGACAGCCGCCACGCCTGAGCAAAAGATCGCCATTGGCGGTTATTTCAAGGACCCGATCGGTTTCAGCGAAAGCGGCACGCCCTACGTTATCGACCTGGGCGGCACCCCTGCGCTGGCGCCGGAAAAAACCCTCAACCCCGAAGAAAAACTGCAGCCCCAGCCCGACAAAATCAAGGTCGATGCCGAGCAGGCTGAAAGCATGGCCGAGCAGGTTGAGAAAGAGCGCCTCGAACTGTTGCTGCAAGAGTTGCAGAACAAGGTTGAAGAAAACCCGCAGTTGCGCAAGTTCAAGGACCAGCTGCTGTTTGAAATTACCCCGGACGGCCTGCGTATCCAGATTATGGATGCCGAAAACCGGCCGATGTTCGATGTGGGCAGTGCGCGGCTCAAGCCGTACTTCGAAGATATTTTGCTGGCAATGGCGGACACCATCAAGGCGGTACCGAACAAGGTCAGCATCAGCGGCCACACCGATGCCATGCCTTACGCGGGCGGCGGTGATTACGGCAACTGGGAATTGTCGGCCAACCGTGCCAATGCGGCGCGGCGTGCGCTGGTGGCAGGCAGCTACCCGGATGGGCAGATTGCGCGGGTGGTGGGGTATGCGTCTTCAGTGCTGTTCGACAAGGCCAACCCTTACAACCCGGTCAACCGTCGTATCGACATTGTGGTGCTGACCAAAAAGGCCCAGCAGGCAATTGAAGGTGAGCAGGGCGCGGAGGTGGTCAAGCCGCAGGAACTGCCCAAGGCGGTCGACCCGATCAAGTTGCCCGCCGACAAACAGCCGCTGCCGATGCATGAAGAGCGCCAGAAGCTGAATCTGTTTGACGACAAGGCACCATAAACACTGTGGGAGCGGGCTTGCTCGCGATAGCTTCGGCGCGGTTCTACTGAACAACCGCGTCGTTTGCATCGCGGGCAAGCCCGCTCCCACAGAAGCCGATCCGGGCTTTAGTAGCTGCTTTCAGGCAAGCTGGCAATGATCGAGCGATAGCTGTTCATGCGCTGTTGCTGCACGCGGCCATCTTCCAGGGCCATCAGCAATGCACAGCCCGGCTCGCGGTCGTGTTTGCAGTCGCGGAAGCGGCAACGGCCGATCAGGTCGTTGAACTCGATAAAGCCCGCCTCGACATCGGCACGGCTGACGTGGCCCAGGCCGAACTCACGAATACCCGGGGAGTCGATCAGATCGCCGCCGCCCGGGAAGTGGAACAGGCGCGCCGTGGTCGTGGTGTGCGTGCCCTGGCCGGAAATCTCGGACAGCGGCCCGACCCGCAGGTTGACCTCAGGCAGCAGGCTGTTGACCAGGGACGACTTGCCCACGCCCGACTGACCCACAAACACACTGATATGGCTGTCCAGTTGCGCCTGCAACTGCTGCATGCCATCGCCGTGATGCGCCGACACTTCCAGCACCGGATAACCCAGTTGACGATAAACCCCCAGCAACGCATTCAGCGCCGGTGCGTTTTGCTCGTCGATCAGGTCAGCCTTGTTGAGCAGCAGCAGCGGGCGAATCCCGGCATGCTCGGCGGCCACCAGATAACGGTCGATCAGGTTGGCGTGCGGCTCGGGCATGGGCGCGAACACAATCACGATCATGTCGACGTTGGCCGCAACCGGCTTGAGCTGGCCACGGCTGTCGGGGCGGCACAGCTCGGTCTTGCGCGGCAACTGGGCGACGATCACGCCGATGCCCTGGTTGCCGGCACGCCACACCACGGTGTCACCGGTTACCAGCGCGGGCAGGTTGGCGCGCAGGTGGCAACGGAACATCTGGCCTTTGAGCTCACCTTCCTGGGCTTCGACTTCGACCTGCACACCAAAGTGCGCGATCACCAGGCCGAGTTGCTCGGGGCCTAAATCGCCGCCTTCAAGCGCTTCGACGGCACTGGATTCGCGTTTGGCGGCGCGGGCAGCGCGCTCGCCCTGGATCTTTTCGATGCGCCAATTCTGACGACGGTTGAGCTGGCGTTTGGCCATGGGTGTTCCGTGTTGATAAAACGATAAGAAGGGTAAAACGCCGGGGAGTTTAGCACGAGGGCTGCGTGCCTAAGCTAAACTGCGCACCTAAGCACTGGAGGCCATTATGCAAAACGCGCAGAACCTGATCTGGATCGACCTGGAAATGACCGGTCTGGACCCTGACAACGACGTCATTATCGAAATGGCCACCATCGTCACCGACAGCAACCTCAACACCCTGGCTGAAGGCCCGGTGATCGCCATCCACCACAGCGATGCCGTGCTGGCGCGCATGGACGAGTGGAACACCCGCACCCACGGCGGCAGCGGCCTGACCCAGCGGGTCAAGGACAGCACCACCACGATGGCCGAAGCCGAAGCGCAGACCCTCGCGTTTCTGGAGCAGTGGGTGCCCAAAGGCAAATCGCCGATCTGCGGCAACAGCATCTGCCAGGATCGTCGTTTCCTGTACACCCACATGAAGGCCCTGGAAAGCTACTTCCATTACCGCAACCTGGATGTGTCGACACTCAAGGAGCTGGTAGCACGCTGGGCCCCTGAAGTACGCGACAGCCTGGTGAAAAAGGGCACGCACCTGGCACTGGACGACATTCGCGAGTCGATTGCCGAGCTGCAGCACTATCGCAAGCATTTCATCAAATTCTAAGCTGCCCTTGATTCCCCTGTAGGAGCGGGCTTGCTCGCGATGCAAACGACTCGGTACATCTGCCCAACCGCAGCGAAGCCATCGCGAGCAAGCCCGCTCCCACAAAGAGCTGTATTTGCCGCCCCCTTTTGGTGCCAATGCCAACTGAGAGTAGACTGCGCGCCTTCTTGCAAGGATCGCTGCCATGTTGCTGATGCTTTACTTAGTTGCCATTACTGCCGAAGCCATGACCGGCGCGCTGTCTGCCGGGCGTCGGGGCATGGACTGGTTCGGGGTGGTGCTGATCGCCTGCGTCACTGCCCTGGGCGGTGGCTCAGTGCGCGACGTGCTGCTGGGGCATTACCCGCTGACCTGGGTCAAGCACCCGGAATACCTGGTGCTGACCACGTTTGCCGCGCTGGTGACGATCTTTATCGCGCCCTTGATGCGCCACCTGCGCTCGCTGTTTCTGGTGCTCGATGCCCTGGGGCTGGTGGCATTTACCCTGATCGGTTGCATGACCGCCCTGGAAATGGGCCAGGGCATGCTGGTGGCTTCGGTGAGCGGGGTGATTACCGGGGTGTTTGGCGGCATCCTGCGCGACATCTTCTGCAACGACATCCCGCTGATCTTCCGTCGCGAGCTGTATGCCAGCGTGTCGTTTGCTGCGGCGTGGTGTTTCTTGCTGTGTACTTATATGGAGATGCCCAACGAACAGGCGATTTTCGTCACCTTGTTCGGCGGGTTGCTGCTGCGCTTGCTGGCGATACGCTTTAACTGGGAAATGCCCAAGTTCGTTTATAACGACGAACACTGACAGCCCCCGAAGCCCCTCACCCTAACCCTCTCCCGGAGGGAGAGGGGACTAAAGGCGAAAGCAGATATGTGTAACGCCACAAATCAGCTCTGGGATGAGGGCAAACGGTTTGCATGCTGCCTGAGCGCCCACTCCACATGCTCGCGTACCAGTTCAGACGGGTAATCGCGCCGCGCATTCAGGGCTTCGAGCACCGGGATCGTCGACGGCGCATTGCCCAGGCCCACGGCCAAATTGCGCAACCAGCGCTCATACCCCGCCCGGCGCAGCGGCGAACCTTCGGTGCTGCTCAAAAACTTGTCTTCATCCCACATAAACAGCTCGGCCAGCCCGGCGTTGTCCAGGTTATGCCGTGGCTTGAAGTCACCTTCGCCGGTGGTGCGGGCAAAGCGGTTCCACGGGCAGACGATCTGGCAGTCATCGCAGCCGAACACCCGGTTGCCGATCATTGAGCGCAGTTCTTCAGGGATCGCGGTTTTCAATTCGATGGTCAGGTACGAGATGCATTTGCGCGCATCCAGCACATAAGGCCCGACAAAAGCATTGGTGGGGCAGATGTCCAGGCAGGCAGTGCAGCGCCCGCAGTGTTCGGTCTCGTGGGGGGCGTCGACCGGTAGCGGCAAGTCGACAAACAGCTCGCTCAGGAAAAAGTAGCTGCCCGCCTTGCGATTGAGCACCAGGGTGTTTTTGCCGATCCAGCCCAGGCCGGCCTGCTGGGCGATGGCCTTTTCCAGTACCGGGGCGCTGTCGACAAAGGCGCGGAAGCCAAACGGGCCGATATCCGCCTGAATGCGGTCGGCCAGTTGCTGCACGCGCTTGCGGATCAGCTTGTGGTAATCACGGCCCAGGGCGTAGCGCGATACATAGGCTTTTTCCGGTTGGGCCAGCAATTGCGCCATATGGGTGTCGCCGGGCAGGTAGTCCATGCGCAGCGAAACCACGCGCAAGGTGCCGGGCACCAGTTCGTCGGGGTGCGAGCGTTTGCTGCCGTGGGCAGCCATGTAGTCCATGTCGCCGTGATAGCCAGCATCGAGCCAGCGTTGCAGATGGTGTTCGTGTTCTCCCAGGTCAAGGCCGGCGATGGCGACTTGTTGAAAGCCCAGCTCGCGGCCCCATTCCTTGATGGACTGGGCGAGAGCGGGGAGGTCGGCAGTAATAGCAGGCATGGGACAAGAGAAACCGGAGCTGAGATGCGTATAATTCTGCCAGACATCGGAGCCCAAGACGCATGCCGCAGACCAAACACCTGTTAACCGAACCCCAGGCCCTTCGCGCAGACCACCTGGCGCGACTGCCCGCGCGTGACCCGGCCGCCCATAAAGGCCAGTTCGGCCATGTGCTGCTGGTGGGTGGCGACCGCGGTTTTGGCGGCTCGATTACCCTGAGCGCTCAGGCGGCACTGCGCTGCGGCGCGGGCCTGGTTTCACTGGCCACGCGCCCCGAGCATGTGCCCGCCGCCCTGGTACGTGTGCCCGAGGTGATGACCCTCGGCGTGTCGTCGGCCAATCAGTTGATGGGCGTGCTGGCGCAGGCTTCGGTGGTGGTGGTCGGGCCGGGTTTGGGGCAGGCCCCCTGGGGGCGCAGCCTGTTGTCGGCGGCGGCCCAGGCAAAAATCCCGCAGGTGTGGGACGCCGATGCGCTTAATCTGTTGTCCAACGCAGTCATCGCGCTGGCGACAGGCTCGGTGATCACCCCGCATCCGGGGGAAGCTGCGCGGTTATTGGGTATTACGACTGCGCAAGTGCAGGCCGATCGCCCGGCTGCGGCCAGGGCGTTGGTTAAAAAATACTCAGTGGTGTGCGTCCTTAAAGGGGCGGGTACGCTGATCGCAGGGCTGGATGGCAAGTTGGCCATCTGCAATCACGGTCACCCGGCAATGGCCACGGCCGGTCTGGGGGATGTGCTGGCAGGCGTGATTGGCGCGCTGCTGGCTCAGGGCATGAGCGCTTTTGATGCGGCGTGCCTGGCGGTGTGGCTGCATGCCCGCGCCGGCGAACAACAAGGACAATTGGGCCGTGGGCTGGCGGCCAGTGATTTGATTCCAGCCATTCGTCAGTTGTTGGAGGAACACGCACCGTGCACGAAATAACACTGCAACTGGCCGACGAAGAGGCCATGACCGCATTTGGCGCACGTCTGGCCACTGTCACCCAAGGCCACGGCCTGATCTTTCTGGACGGCGACCTGGGCATGGGTAAAACCACCCTGTCACGCGGCCTGATTCGCGGCCTTGGCCATACAGGCTCGGTGAAAAGCCCGACCTTCACATTGGTTGAACCCTACGAGATTGGCGATATTCGGGCCTTTCACTTTGACCTGTACCGGCTGGTTGACCCCGAAGAGCTGGAATATATGGGGATTCGCGATTATTTCGACGAAGACGCCCTATGCTTGATCGAGTGGCCCGATAAAGGTGCAGGCTTTTTGCCAAAGCCTGACCTGACCATTACCATTAGGCCGCATAACACCGGGCGTTTGCTGACGCTGACGCCCCAAGGTTCTCGTGGCGAGTCTTGGTGTGCCGCATTGGCGCCGGAATACAAATAATGATGGGGTTTGGTATGCGCTTTCGCGCGTTAGTAAGTGTGGTGGGTGTGTTGCTCAGTGTCATGGCTATCAATGCTGTGGCCGCAACCCAGGTCAAGAGCGTGCGTCTGTGGCGGGCGCCGGACAACACACGGCTGGTGTTTGACCTCACCGGCCCGGTGCAGCACAGCGTGTTTACGCTGACCGCACCTGACCGGCTGGTGATTGATATCAATGGCGCGACCCTTGGCGGGCCGCTGAATGTGCAAACGGCCAATACGCCAATCACCAGCATGCGCTCGGCGCAGCGTACCCCCACAGACTTGCGCGTGGTGATCGACCTGAAAAAGGCCGTCACCCCGAAAAGCTTCGTGCTGGCGCCCAATGCCCAGTACGGCAACCGCCTGGTGGTCGACCTCTATGACCAGGGCGCCGATCTGGCGCCAAGCCTGCCGGCCACCAATGTGGCAACGGTGCCAGTGGTGCCGGTGACACCTGCCCAGCCTGACGTGAAACTGCCACCGATCCCGAGTGGCAAGCGCAGCGTGGTGGTGGTAATCGATGCCGGCCACGGCGGTGAAGACCCGGGTGCTTCAGGCTCTGCAGGCCAGCGTGAAAAAGACGTGGTATTGGCCATTGCCAAGGAACTGCAACGCCAGATCAACGGCATGAAAGGCTTCAGGGCCGAGCTGACGCGTACCGGCGACTACTTTATCCCGCTGCGTGGCCGTACCGAAATCGCCCGCAAGAAGGGCGCCGACCTGTTTGTATCGATCCACGCTGACGCGGCACCGTCCAAGGCTGCCTTCGGTGCCTCGGTGTTTGCCCTGTCCGAGCGCGGTGCGACGTCCGAGACGGCGCGCTGGCTGGCCGACAGTGAAAACCGTTCCGACCTGATCGGTGGTGCCGGCAACGTCAGCCTCGATGACAAGGACCGCATGCTGGCGGGCGTGTTGCTCGACCTGTCGATGACCGCGTCGCTGACTTCCAGCCTCAATGTCGGGCAAAAAGTACTGAGCAACATCGGCCGGGTCACCCCGCTGCACAAGCAACGTGTGGAGCAGGCCGGGTTTATGGTGCTCAAGTCGCCAGATATTCCGTCGATCCTCGTCGAAACCGGGTTTATCTCGAACTCCAACGAAGCGTCCAAACTGGCCTCGAGCAGCCACCAGCAAGCGCTGGCCCGCTCGATCAGCAGCGGCGTGCGTCAGTTCTTCCAGCAAAATCCACCGCCGGGCACTTATATCGCCTGGTTGCGTGACACCGGCAAGATTGCCCAGGGCGCCCGTGAGCACACGGTTCGCCCCGGCGAAACCCTGGCGATGATTGCCGTGCGCTATCAAGTGGGCGTGGCGGCGCTGCGGGCGAACAACAGCCTGAAAAGCGATGAGCTGAAAATCGGGCAAAACCTGAATATCCCGGCTACTGCCCTGGCGGCTCAATAATGAGTGACGATGTATTGAGTAGCAGTGCGCGGATCGAACTGCTCAGCCCGCGCCTGGCCAACCAGATTGCGGCAGGTGAGGTGGTTGAGCGCCCGGCGTCGGTGATCAAGGAACTGCTGGAAAACAGCCTCGACTCGGGTGCCAAGCGCATTGATGTGGACGTAGAGCAGGCCGGGATCAAGCTGCTGCGGGTGCGCGACGACGGCAGCGGGATTTCCAGCGACGACTTGCCGCTGGCCCTGGCGCGTCACGCCACCAGCAAGATTCGTGACCTTGAAGACCTTGAGCGGGTGATGAGCCTGGGCTTTCGCGGTGAGGCACTGGCTTCCATCAGCTCCGTGGCCCGCCTGACCCTGACGTCGCGCACCCGTGGCGCCGACCAGGCCTGGCAGGTTGAAACCGAAGGCCGCGACATGGCCCCGCGGGTGCAACCGGCGGCCCACCCGGTGGGTACCTCGGTTGAAGTGCGCGACCTGTTTTTCAACACCCCGGCGCGGCGCAAGTTTCTCAAGACCGAAAAAACCGAGTTCGATCACCTGCAGGAAGTGATCAAGCGCCTGGCGCTGGCTCGCTTTGATGTAGCGTTCAATCTGCGCCACAACGGCAAATCCATTCTCAATCTGCACGAAGCCCGCGACGACACTGCCCGGGCCCGGCGTGTGGCGGCGGTGTGCGGTTCGGCGTTCCTGGAACAGGCAATGCCCATCGAGGTCGAGCGTAATGGCTTGCACCTTTGGGGCTGGGTCGGGTTGCCGACCTTCTCGCGCAGCCAGGCTGACCTGCAGTACTTCTATGTAAATGGCCGCGCAGTACGCGACAAACTGGTGGCTCATGCGGTGCGCCAAGCCTATCGCGATGTGCTGTTCAATGGCCGGCATCCGACCTTTGTGCTGTTTTTTGAAGTGGACCCCTCGGTGGTCGACGTCAACGTGCACCCGACCAAACACGAAGTGCGCTTCCGTGACGGGCGCATGGTGCATGACTTCCTCTATGGCACCTTGCACCGTGCCCTGGGTGACGTTCGCCCGGAAGATCAACTGGCCGCCCCTGCGCCGGTACCCGGGGCCGAGCGCCCGACGGGGCTGGATGCCGGTGAATTCGGCCCGCAGGGTGAAATGCGTCTGGCGGCCAATGTGCTGGAGCAACCGCAATCTGCGCCGACGCCTCATGTGGCCGGTTCGGGCGCTGGTGCAGGCTATCAGTATCAATACCGCCCGCAGTCTTCCGCACCGGCAGTGCCCGCCGAAGAAGCGCGCAACGCCTATCGTGAATTTTTTGCTCCGTTGCCCGAAGCCAACGCTGCACCGTTGCCGGACGGGCAGGGTGATATCCCGCCGTTGGGCTTCGCCCTGGCGCAACTCAAGGGCATTTATATCCTCGCGGAAAACGCCCAGGGGCTGGTGCTGGTGGACATGCACGCGGCCCATGAGCGGATCATGTACGAGCGCCTGAAAATCGCCATGGCCAGCGAAGGCCTGAGCGGCCAGCCGCTGTTGGTGCCGGAGTCGATTGCGGTCAGCCAGCGTGAAGCCGATTGCGCCGAAGAACACGCCGAATGGTTCCAGCGCCTGGGCTTTGAACTGCAACGCCTTGGTCCGGAAACCCTGGCCATCCGCCAGATCCCGGCCTTGCTCAAGCAGGCTGAAGCGCAGCGCCTGGTGCATGACGTGCTGGCTGATTTGATGGAATACGGCACCAGTGACCGGATTCAGGCGCACCTCAACGAGCTGCTCGGCACCATGGCCTGCCACGGGGCGATCCGGGCCAATCGCCGCTTGGCGATCCCGGAAATGAACGGCCTGTTGCGTGACATGGAAAACACCGAGCGCAGTGGTCAGTGCAATCATGGTCGTCCCACCTGGACCCAAATGGGCCTGGACGACTTGGACAAACTCTTTTTGCGCGGTCGCTGATGACAGGTTCCAACGCTCTACCCCCGGCCATTTTCCTGATGGGGCCGACTGCTGCCGGCAAGACCGACCTGGCCATCGAGCTGAGCAAGGTGCTGCCGTGCGAGCTGATCAGTGTCGATTCGGCGCTGGTCTATCGCGGCATGGACATCGGTACTGCCAAGCCGTCGAAAGACATCCTGGCGGCTCACCCGCACCAGTTGATCGATATTCTCGACCCCGCCGAGAGCTATTCGGCGGCGGATTTTCGCCGTGATGCCCTCAAGGCGATGGCCGAGATCACCGCGCGGGGCAATATCCCGCTGCTGGTAGGTGGCACCATGCTTTATTACAAGGCGCTCATCGACGGCCTTGCCGACATGCCGCCTGCCGATCCCCAGGTGCGTGCCGAGCTTGAAGAAGAGGCGCAACGCCTTGGCTGGCAAGCCTTGCATGACCAGTTGGCGGCCATCGACCCGGAGTCTGCGGCACGCATTCACCCCAATGATCCGCAGCGTCTGACCCGGGCGCTGGAGGTTTATAGGGTCAGCGGCATGAGCGTGACGGCCCATCGGCAAAAACAATCTGAACAAACGACTAAAGCAGCGGCTTCTGGCTACAGCCAATTGCCCTATACTGTCGCGCATCTGGCCATCGCTCCGGCGAACCGTCAGGTGCTGCATGAGCGAATTGCATTAAGATTCGGGCAGATGCTGGAACAGGGGTTCATCGACGAGGTCATAAGCCTGCGCAATAGAAGTGACCTGCATGCAGGGCTGCCGTCTATACGTGCTGTGGGTTACCGCCAAGTCTGGGACTACCTCGACGGCAAGCTGACAGCGGCCGAAATGCAGGAGCGCGGCATCATCGCCACGCGCCAGTTGGCCAAGCGTCAGTTCACCTGGTTGCGCAGCTGGAATGATTTGCATTGGCTTGACAGTCTGGACTGCGACAATCTGCCACGAGCCTTGAAATACCTGGAATCGGTCTCCATATTGAGCTGAGTCTTGGCAAATGCCGTCTATCCTATGGATGTGGCGACAGCGGTCATCTAATTTTTGATTCTATTTTTTTATCCTTACAGGAGTGCGGCATATGTCAAAAGGGCATTCGCTACAAGACCCTTACTTGAATACTTTGCGTAAAGAGAAGGTTGGCGTTTCCATCTACCTGGTTAACGGGATCAAGCTGCAGGGGACTATCGAGTCTTTCGACCAGTTCGTGATTCTGTTGAAAAACACCGTCAGCCAAATGGTTTACAAACACGCAATTTCGACAGTCGTACCAGTACGTCCAATTCGTCTGCCTAGCGCAACTGAATCGGATCTGGCAGACGCTGAACCAGGTAACGCCTAAAATAGGAGCATCCTTTGTTCTTTGAGCGCCACGGTGGTGGTGAGCGAGCGATCCTCGTTCATTTGGAAGGACAGGACCCTGAGGCGCGCGAAGATCCGCAGGAGTTCCAGGAGTTAGCTGTGTCGGCTGGCGCCGATACCGTCGCGTTTTTTAACGTGCCGCGTCATCGGCCATCGGCCAAATACCTGATTGGCAGTGGCAAGGTCGAGGAGTTGCGCGACCTGGTCAAGGCCGAGAAGGTCGACATCGTGATTTTCAATCACGTACTCACGCCCAGTCAGGAACGTAACCTCGAACGTGTTTTCGAGTGTCGCGTGCTTGACCGTACCGGGCTGATTCTCGATATCTTCGCTCAACGCGCCCGTACCCATGAGGGCAAGCTGCAGGTCGAACTGGCCCAGCTTGACCATATGAGCACGCGTCTTGTACGCGGCTGGACTCACCTTGAGCGTCAAGGTGGCGGCATTGGCATGCGCGGGCCGGGTGAAACCCAGCTCGAAACCGACCGCCGTCTGTTGCGTGTGCGCATCAGCCAGATCAAATCCCGCCTGAAAAAAGTCCGCAGTCAACGCGAGCAGTCCCGTAGAGGGCGCCAACGCGCCGATATTCCTACAGTGTCGCTGGTGGGCTATACCAACGCCGGTAAATCCACGTTGTTCAACAAGGTCACCGGCTCAGACGTGTTTGCCGCCGACCAGTTGTTCGCCACGCTCGACCCGACCTTGCGCCGCCTCGATCTGGGCGACCTGGGGCCGATCGTGCTGGCCGATACCGTGGGCTTTATTCGTCATCTTCCGCACAAGCTAGTTGAAGCATTCCGGTCTACGCTCGAAGAGTCGAGCAATTCCGATTTGCTACTGCATGTAATCGATGCACACGAACCCGAGCGCATGGCGCAGATCGAGCAGGTGATGGTGGTGCTGGGCGAAATTGGTGCCCAGGACTTGCCGATCCTCGAGGTCTACAACAAAATCGATTTGCTTGAAGGTGTCGAGCCGCAGATCCAGCGTGATGCCGATGGCAAGCCGCAGCGGGTCTGGTTGTCGGCCCGTGATGGTCAAGGGTTGGAGTTGCTTGAGCAGGCCATCGCCGAGTTGCTGGGCAATGATTTGTTCGTGGGCACCTTGCGCTTGCCGCAACGTTTTGCTCGACTGCGTGCACAGTTCTTCGAACTGGGGGTTGTGCAAAAAGAAGAGCATGACGATGAGGGCTCCAGTCTGCTGGACGTACGCCTGCCGCGATCCGAGCTCAATCGCTTGGTCAGCCGCGAAGGGATGCAGCCGCTGGAATTCATCGAAGAACACACTTTGCAATAAAAGCCTCGCAAAGCGGCCGTGCCGCTGTGATAGGCATTCTGTAGCATTGGTCGGCGCGCCGTGGGCGCGTCTTTGCTTTATCAGATGGAGAGCGCTATGGCTTGGAATGAGCCGGGTGGCAACTCGAACAATCAAGATCCTTGGGGTGGCAAACGCCCTAAAAATGGCGACCGCAAGGGACCACCAGATCTCGACGAGGCCTTCCGAAAGCTGCAGGAAAGCCTGAATGGGTTGTTCGGTGGTGGGAAAAAACGTACTGGCGGCAGCGGCAGTGATGGTGGTTCGAATGGCAAGGGCGCCGGCTACGGCCTGCTCGGCATCGGCCTCGTCGTGCTGGCGGCTGCCTGGCTGTACAGCGCCGTGTATGTAGTCGATGAGCAGGAGCAAGCCGTGGTGCTGCGCCTGGGCAAGTACTACGACACCGTTGGGCCGGGCCTGAATATCTACTTCCCGCCGTTCGACAAAAAGTACATGGAGAACGTGACGCGTGAGCGTGCGTACACCAAGCAGGGTCAAATGCTGACTGAAGACGAAAACATCGTCGAAGTGCCGCTGACCGTGCAGTACAAGATCAGCAACCTGCGCGACTTCGTGTTGAACGTTGATCAACCGGAAGTCAGCTTGCAGCAGGCGACCGACAGTGCCTTGCGCCACGTCGTGGGTTCCACGTCGATGGATCAGGTGCTGACCGAAGGCCGTGAGCAGATGGCCGTGGAAATCAAGGAGCGCCTGCAGCGTTTCCTCGATACCTACAAGACCGGTATCACCGTAACCCAGGTCAACGTACAGAACGCCGCTGCGCCGCGTGAAGTACAGGAAGCCTTCGATGACGTGATCCGTGCCCGTGAAGACGAGCAGCGTGCCCGCAACCAGGCCGAAAGCTATGCCAACGGCGTGGTACCGGAAGCACGTGGTCAGGCCCAGCGCATCATCGAAGATGCCAACGGCTACCGTGATGAAGTGGTTTCCCGCGCCAAGGGTGAGGCTGACCGCTTTACCAAACTGGTTGCCGAGTACCGCAAGAATCCTGAAGTCACCCGCGACCGTCTGTACCTGGACACCATGCAGGAAGTCTTCAGCAACACCAGCAAGGTACTCGTGACCGGTAACAAGAACGGCCAGAGCAACCTGCTTTACTTGCCGCTGGACAAAATGATCGAAGGCCGTAATGGCAGCACCCCGGCAACGGGTTCGGCAGCCGCAGCGAGCAACAATGATTCCGGCTCGCACGTCAGCACTGACCTGCCGCCACAACCGCGCACCAGGGAGAGCCGCTGATGAGCAATAAATCGCTGGTCGCCCTTATTGTTGCCGTTGTCGTGGGGATCGTTGCCTGGAACAGCTTCTATATCGTCTCGCAAACAGAGCGTGCGGTACTGTTGCGCTTCGGCCGTGTGGTTCAGGCTGACGTTCAGCCGGGCCTGCATGTGAAGATTCCTTACGTCAACCAGGTGCGCAAGTTCGACGCCCGCCTGATGACGCTGGACGCACCGACTCAGCGTTTCCTGACGCTGGAAAAGAAAGCGGTCATGGTTGATGCCTTCGCCAAGTGGCGCGTGAAAGATGCCGAGCGCTTCTACACCGCAACGTCGGGCATGAAACAGATTGCTGACGAACGTCTGTCGCGTCGTCTGGAATCCGGTCTGCGTGACCAGTTCGGCAAGCGCACCCTGCACGAAGTGGTGTCGGGTGAGCGTGATGCGTTGATGGCTGACATCACTGCATCGCTGAACAAAATGGCTGAAAAAGAGCTGGGCATTGAAGTGGTCGACGTTCGCGTCAAGGCCATCGACCTGCCAAAAGAAGTAAACCGCAGCGTTTTCGAACGTATGAGCACCGAGCGTGAGCGTGAAGCACGCGAGCATCGGGCCAAGGGTAACGAACTGGCAGAAGGCATTCGTGCCGACGCCGACCGTCAACGTCGTGTTCTGCTGGCTGAAGCATATCGTCAGTCTGAAGAAGCACGCGGTGATGGCGATGCCCAGGCAGCTTCGATTTACTCCAAGGCTTACGGCCAGGACCAGGAGTTCTACAAGTTCTATCGCAGCCTGCGCGCTTACCGCGAAAGCTTTGCGAACAAGAGCGACGTACTGGTGCTGGATCCAAGCAGCGATTTCTTCCGCTACCTGGAAAAATCCAAGCCTTCGCAGCAGTAAAACCGCTTGAAACCTGTGGGAGCTGGCTTGCCAGCGATGCAGCCAACTCGGTCTGTTTGACCAGCCGAGTCGATGCTATCGCGAGCAAGCCCGCTCCCACACTGTTTTCAGAAGGGTTGGCATGTTCATCACAGACCCTGCTTTCACTCCGCCGGGCGGGCAAATTGCCTCGCGGGGTGATCCTTTTAGAAAACGGGTGTATGATGCGGCAGCCGGGAAATTCCCGGCTTTTTTGCGTCTGCATGTTTGATTGGCTGAATGCTGTTACAGCATCGGCAGAATTTTCGAGGAATGTGCGAGCCTGTCGTTCAGGCTTTTTTGCTGTGCGCGTTCAAGACGCAGCCACGTTCTGCTTTACTCAAGGCTCGCCTGCTGGCTGGCCGCCCGGATCACAGGGGAATGGCGTAATGGCAACGGTAGACCGCTGGCTTTTGCCAGATGGCATCGAAGAAGTACTTCCACCTGAAGCTGCCCGCATTGAAGTGGCGCGCCGTCAGGTGTTGGATCTGTTCCAGAGCTGGGGCTATGAGTTCGTCGTCACCCCGCATATCGAATACCTGGAGTCCCTGCTGACAGGGGCCGGCCAGGACCTCGACTTGCGTACCTTCAAGGTGATTGACCCGCAAACGGGTCGCCAGATGGGCTTTCGTGCCGACATCACGCCGCAAGTGGCGCGCATCGATGCGCATACCCTGCGTCGTGAAGGCCCGAGCCGCCTGTGCTACGCCGGCAGCGTGCTGCATGCTCAGCCGCGTGCACTGTCATCCTCGCGCAGCCCGATCCAGCTGGGTGCCGAGTTGTATGGCGACGCAAGCCCGAGCAGCGATGTTGAAGTGATCAGCCTGATGCTGGCCATGCTGCAACTGGCCGATGTGCCGGATGTGCACATGGACCTGGGGCATGTTGGTATTTACCGTGGTCTGGCCCGTGCGGCCAACCTGTCGGTTGAAGTGGAACAACAATTGTTCGACGCCCTGCAACGCAAGGCGATCGACGAAGTAACGGCCTTGACCCAAGGCTTGTCGGCCGATTTGGCGGACATGCTGCAGGCATTGGTTGGTTTGTGTGGCGGTCACGAGGTTCTGGCTGCTGCGCGCGAGCGTCTGGCCAAGGCTCCGGCTCAAGTGCTGGCGGCGCTGGACGACCTGGTGGCGATTGCCGAAGGGTTGTCTGTGCGTTTCCCGCAGTTGCCGTTGTACTTTGACCTGGGCGAGTTGCGTGGGTATCACTACCACACAGGTGTAGTGTTTGCGGTATTTGTACCGGGCGTTGGGGACTCCATCGCCCAAGGCGGTCGTTATGACGACATTGGTGCTGTTTTCGGGCGTGCCCGGCCGGCAACCGGCTTTTCGACCGATTTGAAAACCCTGGTGACCCTGGGGCGTGCGGAAGTCGAGTTGCCGTCGGGTGGTATCTGGATGCCAGACAGCACTGATGCGGCACTCTGGCAGCAGGTTTGCCAGCTTCGCAGTGAAGGTCAGCGTGTGGTTCAGGCGTTGCCTGGGCAACAGCAGGCTGGTGCCCTGGAGGCAGACTGCGACCGCCAATTGATTCAGCAGAACGGCTTGTGGCAAGTAGTGCCACTGGTTTCTTGAGTTTTCCTGCCGGCGGCTGCCGGCACCAAGTTTGCGCGAATGAGGACAAGTGTTATGGGTAAGAATGTCGTAGTCCTGGGCACCCAATGGGGTGATGAGGGCAAAGGCAAGATCGTTGATCTGCTGACCGAACATGCTGCCGCTGTAGTGCGTTACCAAGGTGGCCACAACGCTGGCCACACGCTGGTAATCGACGGCGAAAAAACCGTATTGCACCTGATTCCGTCGGGCGTGTTGCGCGAAGGCGTGCAATGCCTGATCGGCAACGGTGTCGTGGTTGCTCCCGACGCCCTGCTGCGTGAAATCATCAAGCTGGAAGAGAAAGGCGTACCGGTGCGCGAGCGCCTGCGTATCAGCCCGTCCTGCCCGCTGATCCTGTCGTTCCACGTTGCCCTGGATCAGGCGCGTGAAAAAGCCCGTGGCGAGCTGAAGATCGGTACGACCGGTCGCGGCATCGGCCCGGCTTACGAAGACAAGGTTGCCCGTCGTGGCCTGCGTGTTGGCGACCTGCTGAACATGCCGCGCTTTGAAGCCAAACTGCGTGAATTGGTGGATTACCACAACTTCATGCTGGTCGGTTACTACAAAGAGCCAGCCATCGACTTCGACAAGACCCTGGCCGAGTGCAAGGAATACGCCGAGCTGCTCAAGCCGCTGATGCTGGACGTGACTGCCGAGCTGCACGACCTGCGTCGCGCTGGCAAGGACATCATGTTCGAAGGCGCCCAGGGCTCGTTGCTGGACATCGACCACGGTACCTACCCGTACGTGACCAGCTCCAACACTACGGCTGGCGGCGTTGCTACCGGTTCGGGCGTTGGTCCTATGTTCCTGGACTACATCCTGGGCATCACCAAGGCCTACACCACTCGCGTAGGTTCGGGTCCGTTCCCGACTGAGCTGTTCGACGACGTCGGCGCTCACCTGGCCAAGCAAGGTCACGAGTTCGGTGCTACCACCGGCCGTGCCCGTCGTTGCGGCTGGTTCGACGCCGTTATCCTGCGTCGCGCTATCGATGTGAACAGCATCTCGGGCATCTGCCTGACCAAGCTGGACGTACTCGACGGCCTGGAAACCATCAACATCTGCGTAGGCTACAAAGACGCAAACGGTGTTGACGTTGCTCCGACCGACGCTGACAGCTATGTAGGCCTGCAGCCTGTGTACGAAGAAGTGCCGGGCTGGACTGAATCGACCGTGGGTGCCAAAACCCTGGAAGAGCTGCCAGCCAACGCTCGCGCTTACATTACGCGCGTAGAAGAGCTGATCGGTGCACCGATCGACATCATTTCGACTGGCCCGGACCGCAACGAGACCATCGTTCTGCGTCACCCGTTCGCTTAAGTCGCTGTTGATGTAAAGCAAAAGGCCCTTCGGGGCCTTTTGTCGTTTCTGGCTGCGCAGCGGCACGGCCCTTGCTGTGAAAACCGTCAATAAGCGTGCTATCAAAATAATGGCACCTAAGTGGAGGGTTTTCCGTGTCTGCCGTTCTCTCACTGTTACAAAGCCGTCTGCTGCGGCCTGTATTCGTTACTCTAGGTATCGCTCTTTTGGTGCAGGTGCTGGTGGCGGTTGCACTGACACGGAGCACGGTGACGGCGTTGGAGTCTGATCTGGATGCGCGTCTGGGGGCCGACAGCCAAAAGCTCACGGCGCAGCTAGAACAGGCTGGGCGTGACGTTAAAAGCAGCCTTGAATCGTTGTCTGCCAGTACGCGCCAGCGTCTCACTGCGGGCCTGGAACCGCGGTTGAAAGACGAGCAAGTGCAGCTCAAGCACGCGCTGGAGAAAAACCTGCAGGATTCGGCCAATGATATGGCGCAACTGCTGGCCGCTGTGGCTCCGCGGGCTATCTGGGACAATGATGTGCCCACGCTGTCCGATTTCGCCCGTCGCGCTCAGCGTAATCCCAATGTGTTGTTTGTGGTGTATGACGATGCCACGGGGCAACATCTGACCCGCTATCTCAATCGTGACAACCCGATCAACCAGGCCCTTTTGGCCAAGGGCAATGGCGAGCGGGCGCTGGATAAAGTCCTCGATGCGGCCCGTCATGATCCGTCGGTGTACTACCTCGAAGCCTCTATCAACCCCAATGGGGTCGAGATCGGCAAAGTGTTGATGGGGGTTTCCACGGCTTCGGTTGAACAGGACCTGGCGGCCCTCGATCAGCGTTTCTCGGCCTTGATAGCCAACAGCGGGCAACTGGTCGGTGAAAGCCTGCAAGGCGCTGCGAGCGACAGCTCGGCGGCATTGGGCGCGCGGCTGGAGTCGGCACAGGCAGCCGCTGCGCAGATGCAGGCCAATACCGCGCAAACCGTGCGCGAGGCGGCAGACACCTTGCGCTGGCGCATAGGCATGGGGCTGGCGATTGTCGGCCTGGGCGTGTTGCTGTTGCTGGCCATGGTGCTGGGGCGACGGGTGGTGAACAAGTTGCTGTTGCTGATTGCTGCCCTGGATGATCTGGCCGCCGGCGAGGGCGATTTGACCAAGCGCGTGGGCCTTAACAGCAAGGATGAGATCGGTGACATGGCGGCGGCGGTCAATCGTTTTGTCGACAAGTTGCAGCCCATCGTGCGTGAGGCGGGGGATGTGGCCCAGCGTACTGGCGTGGAGATCGGCGTGATGACCCTGCGCAATGCCGGGGCTGATGCTGCCGCGCAATTGCAGCGTGATGAAGTTGCCCAGAGCCTGCATGCACTGTCGACGATGGCGGATGATGCCCAGTCGGAAAGCCAGGCGATGCAGGCGGCGCTCAGGCAGGTGGTCGATATCCGCCAGGCCACCGATGAGAACACCCGTACCTCGGCCAAGGTCGGGGGGCTGATCGAGGCGCTGGCCGGGCAGGTGGGCGAGGGGGCCAAGGTGATCGAGCGCCTGGCGCAGCAAAGCGAACAGATCGAAGTGGTCCTGACGGTGATTCACGGCATCGCCGAGCAAACCAATCTGCTGGCACTGAACGCGGCGATTGAGGCCGCGCGCGCGGGCGAGACGGGGCGCGGTTTTGCCGTGGTGGCTGATGAGGTGCGGGCACTGGCCAGCAAAACCCAAAGCTCCACCGGTGATATTCAGGCGCATATCGTGGCGTTGCAGCAGGGGGCCAAGGAAGCTGTGGCGGCCATTGGCCTGGCGGGGCGTCAGGCCGACGAGGGGCTGGCAGTGCTGCGCGGCAGCGTCCAGTTGCAGAAGACTGTGCAGGCATCGGTCGAGCAGGTGCATAGCGCGATTGGTGATGCGACCAGGGCCGCCGAGCATCAGGCCCAGGGGGCTTATGCGGTGCGTGGGCGGGTGGAAGTGATCCATGCCCAGGCCGAACGTGCGGCCGAGGCGGTGACCCAGACCACGGCCAGCGGCAAGGTGCTGGACGGGTTGGCGGCGCAGCTCAAGGCGAGTCTGGGGCAGTTCCGGGCGTAAAGAAGCGGGGCTGCCCCTGTGGGAGCGGGCTTGCTCGCGATGCGGGCAACGCGGTTCATCTGCATGACCGCGTCGATGCCATCGCAGGCAAGCCAGCTCCCACAAGGGAAGGCCTGGGGCTCAACGGCTCAGATACATCCTGGTGGTGAGCAAGTACACCGGCAGCCCCGACACCAGAATCAGCAACGCCGCATAAGGCGCCGCTGCTGCAAACTCGATATTCGAAGTGTGCGACCAAACCTGCGTCGCCAAGGTGTTAAGCCCGGTGGGGCTGAGCAGCAAGGTGGCGGTCAGTTCTTTCATCGCATCCAGAAACACCAGGGCAAATGCCGCCCCCAACGCCGGAAAGATGATCGGCAGCGTCACCCGGCAAAAGGCCGAGAACGAGGTGGCGCCCAGGGTCCGCGCCGCTTCTTCCAGTTGTGGAGCAGCCTTGTTCAGTGCGGTGCGGATGGGCGCCTGCGCCAGTGGCAAAAACAGCAGCGCATAAGCAATCAGCAACAGCGCGGACGTCTGGTACAGCGCTGGCACGAAGTGCAGGGCGAAATACACCAGCGCCAGGGCAATTACCAGCCCCGGCAGGGCGTGCAGCAGGTACGGCAAGCGCTCCGCCCAGATGGCCAGCGGGCCTTTGTAGCGCACCACCAGCAATCCGACCGGCACCGCCAGCACCAGGCACAGCGCTGCACCGCCCAGCGCCAGTGACAGAGACGAGAACAGAGCTTCGCCAATCTCGGCCAGCGGGAAGGCTGCCGAGCTGCCCTTGATCAGCCAGTACACCAGCATGCCCAGCGGGATGCCGCTGCCAATCACGGCCAGCGCCAGGCAATACAACTGCCCTGCTACCGACCACTTGCCCAGTCGCACTTGTTCGGCGTGGCGCGCAGCACCCTGGCCAATACGAATATGCCGGCCTTTGCCGCGTACCTTGAGTTCCAGCCACAACAGGCTCAGGCACATCACCAGCAGCACCGCAGACAGCATTGCCGCATTGGCATTGCTGAACTCCAGCTCGAACTGTTGGTAAATGGCCGTGGTGAAGGTTTGCAGGCCGATGATCGATAGCGCCCCGAACTCCACCAGCATATGCAGGGCGATCAGCAGCGAACCGGCCAGCAGCGAAGGCCAGAGCAGTGGCAGGGTGATGTTGAAAAACACCCCCCAGCGGTTCTGCCCCAGCGTGCGGGCGGACTCTTCCAGGGCCGGGTCGAGGTTGCGCAGGGTGGCGGCAACCGGCAAAAAAATCAGCGGGTATTTGGACAGGCTCATCACCAGGATCGCCCCGCCCAGGCCTTCAAAGCTGGCGCTGAGCGAGACCCAGGTAAAGCTGCTGACAAACGCCGGCACGGCAAATGGCAGGCACAGGATCACCCCCCACAGGCGCCGTCCTGGCAGGTTGCTGCGTTCCAGCAGCCAGGCCAGGCTCAGCCCCACCAGGGCGCAGGTCACGGTAACACCGACCATCAGCAACAGGGTGTTGCGCATCAGGCCAAAGACATAGGGCCGCCACAACAGGTGCAGCGCTTCAGACCACCCGGCCTGCCAGGCCTTGGTGCCGACATACAGCAGCGGCAGCAGGCTCAGGCCCACCAGTAGCAGAACGGGCAGCAGCAGCCAGATCGACGGCTTTTTGCGGGTGGGGGTAAAGCGTGCAGGTTGAGCGGCTGACAGCATCAGAGCAGGCCTACATCACGTTCAAGGTCCAGCGCTTCTTCGGCGTTGCCCAGGTCAGCCGGGGTCACTTTAGGCGGTTGCAGTTCTTCAAATGGCTTCAGGCCACGTTCCGACACCATGCCTTTGCGCATCGGGTATTCAGCCGTGGTGTTGGTAATCACGCGCTGGCCTTCTTCACTGGCCATGTAGGCCAGCAGTTGCTGGGCTTCCTTGGGGTGCTTGCTGGCCTTGATCACGCCGGCGCTGGATACGGTAATCAAACCGCCCGCATCGCCATCGGTGAAGTAATGCAGTTTGGAGTCCAGCTGGCCTTTTTCACGCTGCAGGGCAAACCAGTAGTAGTTGTTGACCAGTACGGCGGCCACTTCACCGTTTTCTACCGCCTTGAGCGCCACCATGTTGTTGGTGTAGGTCTTGCCGAAGGCGCGCAGGCCGGTCAGCCACTCTTCAGCGGCATCACGCCCGTGCAGCTTGATGATGGCCACGGCCTGTTCCTGGAATGCACCGCTGGTGGGCACAAAACCGATCTTGCCTTGCCATTGCGGGTCGGCGAAATCCAGTACCGACTTGGGCAACTGGTCTTCGCTGATCTTTTTCGGGTTGAAGGCAACAACGCGGGTACGCGCCGTCACACCGATCCAGGTGCCATTGGCGGCCACGTACTCTTTGGGCAGCGCTTGCAGGGTGCTGTCGTCGGCCTTGGCCAGAAAGCCCTGTTCGCCCAGGCTGTTGAGGGGCGGCGACTCTTCGGCGTAGAACACGTCGGCAGGCGAACGCTCGCCTTCTTCCATGATCTGGCTGGCCAGCTGGTTGCTGCTGCCCTTGCGCACGTTGACGTGGATGCCGGTCTTGGCCTCAAAGGCCTTGGCGAGGTTGTCGCCGACTTCCTTGTGCTGGCCGTTGTACAGGGTCAGCGTTACCGGATCGGCAGCGTAGGCGGTGGGAGCAAGCAGGGTCAGGCCAAGAGTTGCGATGGACAAACTGCGCAGTAGAAATGTCGCAAGCTGGGTATTTCGGAGCATCATTCGCTGGTTTCCTCGCTTGGGTACTACAAAACTTGTAACAATAATAAACGATATCGTTTCTCAAGTGCGCTTGACCCAGCGTCCAATTGCGCAAGTGCGACGAACTGTGATGTTGGCGACCGGCTCTGCTTTTGTGGGAGCGGGCTTGCCTGCGATGGGAGCGCTGCCGTTTTACTGGTAGGTCGCGTCGTCTGCATCGCGAGCAAGCCCGCTCCCACACAGCAAGGTGCTGCCTACAGCGTGTCGAGAAAACTGCGTAGGGCGCGCAGTTCGTCCCTGTCCATGTTCAGCGCCTTGAGCCGGTCGCTGGTGCGCGGGAACAGCGGATCGTCGGTCTGCTGCGCGTTGGGGCGCGGGCGCGGCATGCCCATGTTGTAGAACGCCAGCGTGCCTTCCATGTTGACGAACAGGCCGTTGTGCATCCACGGCGCGGTTTTCATCACCAGGCGTAATGACGGCGTGCGAAATGCCCCCACATCTTCTGGTTTGCGCGTTACTTCGTAGCGCCCGAGGTCTTCGTATTTACGCCCGTAGTAACTCAGGCCGACGTTATGAAACTGCTCGTCGCTCAGCGCCGGGCCGAAGTGGCAGTTCATGCAGCGCGCCTTGGTGCGAAACAGATGCAGGCCGTAGAGCTGCTCATCGCTCATGCGTTGCGGGCGCCCGCGCAGCAGTTGCTCGAAGGCGGTATTGCGCGTGGCGCTGACCAGCGTGCGCTGGAAGGTGGCGAGGGCCTGGGCGGTATGTTCGGTGGTGATCGGGCCGGGGCCGAACACCTGCCCGAACTGCTCGCGGTAGGCCGCGTCGGCATTGAGCCGCTCAAGCAGTTGCGGGATATCGAAGGCCATTTCCACCGGGTCAATGATGGGGTGCATGGCCTGCTGTTCCAGAGTGCCGCCGCGACCATCCCAGAACAGCGCCGGGCTGTAGCCGCTCATCACCAGGCTGGGGGCATTGCGCCGGCCGCTTTGGCGGTCATGGCCGAACGAGACGCGGCGGCCATCGGCAAAGGCCATGTCGGCTTCATGGCACGAGGCGCAGGCAATCTGCCCGGAGCGCGACAGTTTCGGGTCGTTGAACAGTTGTTTGCCCAGCGCCGCCTTGGCCTCGCTGAACGGGTTTTCCGGTGGTGCGGGGGCGTGGGCGGGCAGGGCGGCCATTTCCTGCCATTGCACATCGGCGTCCACCTGGGGGGCTGGCCATTGAGCGACGGGCTGGCGGTATTGTTGGGCGATGCACGTTTTGTAGTCGGCGGCCTGTTCGTCGCAGGCGGCTGCGTTCAAGGTCAGATTGCCCAGGGTCAGGCCGAGTAGGAGCGCGGCGGGCTTCAAAACTTGTACCCCACTTCCAGCATGAACTGGCGGCCGACTTCATAATTGAGTACGCCGTTGGTGTCGGTGGAGCTGACAATGGTCTTGTCCAGCAGGTTGCTGACGTCGAGATTGACGAATACGGCCTGATCCTTGGCGGTGGGCATCTCCCAGGCCACACGGGTGTCCCATGTCAGTGCCCCGGAGAACGGAGTTTCTTCCCAGACATGGACACTGCTGCCTTCGTGCTCGACCGTTTTGTTGGTGGAGGCAATGCGCCGGTAGCCGTCGCGATAACGCAGAAAGTTGGTCCAGGTCAGGTGCAGGGGCTCGACTTCGGTCACGGTGGTCAGGCGCGCGGTCCAGGGGCGGTTGTAGTTGCTGGCGGGCATGTCGGAATACTTCATGAACTTGCCGTCGTACTGGATCGTCGGGTCTTCTACGTAGATAGCGCCGATGCTGGCACTGTAGCTGGACAGACCGGTGTTGTTGATCTTGCTCCAGTCCATCGCAAACTGCGCAGTGGTGCGGGTGCTGCCCAGGTTGAAGGGTTGCAGGGGGGTGATGCTCAGGGTGTAGATATCGGCATCGCTTTTGCCGCCGTTGTAGTAGGTGTAGTAGTTGGCGGCCAGGGTGGAGGTGTCTTCGGAGGGCTCACCGATTTGTGCGCCCCAAGCGCGGCTGATCTGGTCGCGGCCCTTGCGGTTGACGTATTTGACGGCGAACTCGGTGTTCCATTGCACATGGCTCAGGCCCAGGGTCAGTTCGTCATCGTAAGGCACCTTGAGCTGGTTGAACTTGCTGTCGTTGGGGGTGTGCTTGCTCAGCTCCCAGGCGGACGTTTGCGTCTTGCGGGTGTACTCCGTGCTCATCGAGGCAATGCCGTCACGCAGGCGATAGGCGTAAAGGTTGCGTCCGTAGTAACGGTTGGCGCCGGCGGTGAGGCGGGTCTTGCCATCGCCAAACACGTCCAGTTCGGTGGCCAGGCGCGGGGCGAAGGTGACCTGATTCATGTAGTTGTCGCCGTCCACGCGGATGCCGGGCCTGACGGTGAGGCGCTTGTAGTGCATTTCGTCTTGCAGGTACAGCGCCCATGAACGCGTATCGAAGGCAATTTTGCCCTGGGTGACGGTCATCTTGTTCGCATACTGGCCAGGCCAGCCATTGATCGTGGGCGCCATTGAGCACAGTGGGTCATTGCCGGTGCATGACGTGGCCTTGTCCACCGAGTAGCTGCTGTAGGGCGTGCCACGTTCATAGCTGGCCGAGTTCTGCGACAGCTCAAGGCCGGTCTGCAGCGAGTGATCCACCCCCAGCCATTTGAAGCTGTTCCAGTCGGCCTTGAGTTTATAGGCCAGGGTTTTCTGGGTTTCTTCAATATCACCAAAACCGCCTTCGGTGGCGAATGCCGAGGTGCTCCAGTCGCGGCTGGCCGAGGTACGCCACAGGATCATGTAGTCGCGGTCGGAATAGCGTGAGGTGTTCAGCTCGCTCCAGCTCAGGTTCTGCTCTACCCGGGCCAAGGGGGCGTTCCATACCAGGCGCGTACTGATACTGTCGCCACCGGCATCCATATCGCGGCCGGACACCAGTGAGTTGGGGCCGTAAGTGCGGGCGGTTTCCGGTGCGTGGGTCAGGGTGGTATCGAGCTTCCAGTCCTCGTTGATTTGCCAGGTGGCCTTGAGGAAATAGTTGTCGATGCGCCGCGATTGTTCTTCCGTCTCCATTGCCGTTTCGGTCTGGTTGGCTACGGAAAACAGGCGGGTCGGCATGGTGGATTCTTTGCGCGAAAAGGTGCCCAGCAAGCCGAAGTTGTCGGTCAGGTGGCCTTCGAGGGTGGCGCGGGTGATGATTTTTTCGAAGTCGGGCTGGTAGTTGTTGCCAAAGCCGGCCTTGAAGTTTTCCAGGTCCGGGTCGTCTTTGTTCAGGTGATAGCGCGTCCACTCGGAGCGGGTCATTTGTACCGACACCTTGCCGTGCAGTTCCTTGCTGGGATCGCGGGTATTGGCCTCGACTACACCGCCATTGAAGCCGCCAAATTCCACCGGTACGTTGCTGTCGTAGACCTTGATGTTTTCCAGCAGGTCGGTGTCCAGCGCCAGGCCCTGGCTGCGTCCCGGGATCTCATCGAAGTCGTCGTTGCTGTTACCCGGGTCCAGGTCGTTGTTCATGCTCATGCCGTCAACGATAAACAGGTTCTGCCAGGGTCGTGCGCCGTTGATGCTGATATCGGCGGGGGCTATTTCACCCGGGTTTTTGCTGCTCAACTGGCTGTTGTCGAACTGCACATTGGGGTTGGTGCGCAGCAGGCTGGTGATGTCCCCGTTGCCCGAGGGCAGGTTTTCGATCATCTGGTGGTCGATCACCTGTTCGCCTTGAAATACCGGCTCCATGGCGGTGATGGGTGTGCTTTTGATTTGCAGCACATCGCTTTGGGCGGGCGGCAGGATCGAGGCGCTGTCAGTGGAGGTCACTTCCCATTGCATGCCCGTGCCGCGCAACAGGTGGGCCAAGGCTTTTTCGGGGCTGGTGCGGGCATCGACCGGCGAGCTGTTCAGGCCGTTGAGCAAGGTGCTTTCCGCACTGACCTGCCAGCCCGACTGTTGGGAAAACGCAATCAGGGCGCTGGCCAAAGGCTGGGCCGGGATCTGGAAGTGCAGTTGTTGCTGGATTTGCGCGTCAGCCACCTGGCTGGCGCCGATAGCCAGAGTGGGCAGGCCGAGCAGCAGGGCCAGGGATAACGATCGATAACGAGCAACACTGACACAACGCAAACGCGAAGAAGGCATGAGGTGACCTACGAAATGAAACGCCATAGTCACTAATGCGAATCTTTATCAGTGACGTTCGTAGGTAAAGACTCCCGGGCCTTCAGGATTTCCAGAAATAAATGAAAATAGTTTCGCTCCCACAGGGAGGCTCAGGGCTTGGTTGAGACGATCAGGGTGTAGGGCACGCCGTCCTGCAGGCGCCCGCCCAATGGGGCAATGGCAGTTTGCAGTGCGCGCTTGGGGTCGCGCAGGTTCAGGGCGGCGGTGATGCGGCGCTGGCCCAGCGCTTTGTCGGTCAACACGATCAGGCCTGGCTGGTAGCGGCGCAATTGCATGATCACGTCATCGATAGACTGATCGATCGCCACCAGTTGCCAGCGCCGCCACGGCGCGATTTGTTCCAGAGGCAGTTGCACGATGCGGGTCTGCCGCTCGTTTGCGGCGAAATGCAGTTGGTCGCCGTGGCCCAGCAGGTGTGTGGCCGAGGCCGATGCTTGCGGTGTTTGCACGGCAACCGTGCCGCTTTCGACACTGACATCGACACCGTTGTCATCCAGATTGACTGCAAACGCGGTTCCGGTCACCCGAACACGTACGTCGCCGGCGTTCACATAGAAGGCGCGGTTGGTATCGTGAGTCACCGAAAAAAATGCCTGGCCGCGCAATAGCGTGACTTCTCGCTGTTCGGGGTTGAACTGCACATCGGCAAGGGTGTTGCTGTCCAGAAGCATCTGGCTGCCATCGCTCAGTGTGATGGTGCGGTGTTCGGCGGTGGGGCTGCGGTAGTCGGCTTGCATCGCTTGCCAGTCGGGGCCCCACATCAGCAGGGCGCTGGCGGCCACGGCGGCACCAACCAGTGCGCGCTTGCGCCGGCTCAGGCGCGCGGGAGGACGTAAGGCCGTCGGCACTGGCACTGGCTCTTTAGCAACCGGCAGGCTCAAGGCTTCGCCGCTCAAGCTCCAGACCTTGAGCGCCTTGCGATAGGCCGCGTCATGCTCGGGGGCGCTGGCCCGCCAGTGGTTCAGGCGCGCGGCCAGCTCGGGGTCGTGGGGGTTCTCCTGGATCAGCAGCAGCCAGTCCAGTGCAGTTTCCCAGATCGGGTTCGGGGGCGGTTTTTCAGTCATCACTCAGTTGTTCCGCGCAGTAGGTCAGGGCGTCGCGGACCAATTGGTGGGCCAGGCTCACGGATATGCCAAGTTGCGTGCCGATTTGCTGGAACGTCAGGCCTTGCAGGCGATGCAACACAAATGCCTGACGCGTGCGTTCCGGCAAGCGCGACAAAGCATGTTGCAATTTGCGCAGTTCGTCCACATGCAAGGCTTGCTGTTCGGGCGAAGGGGCGTTGGAAATGTGTTCGTCCAATGATTCGCTGTGGGTGGTGTGGCGGTTTTCCAGGGTGGCCCGGCGATTGAGGTCAAAGGCCAGGTTGCGCACGATGCGATAAAGGTAGCCCACCGGCTGCGTCAACGGGATGAGACTGTCCGCGCCCTGGCTGAAACGCAGCCAGGCGTCTTGCACCACATCTTCTGCCTTGGCCCGGCAACCCACGATGGGGGCGGCATAGTCGACCAAAGCGATGCGATGCGTCAGGTAAAGCTGGAGCCTGTCATTGGTGTCGGGCACGGGTATCCAGGAGGATGAGCCAGGGAGCTGAAGTTGACCGGATATTAATGCGGATGAGATGGATTATCAAATACGACCTTTGGGCCGCAGATAAAAGGTATCGGGGAGGGCAGGAAGGAATCCCGGAAACTAAAAAGCCCGCTTTCGCGGGCTTTTTGAGTGGTTATACAGGATGAACCTGTAAACCTGAATTGGTGCCCAGAAGAAGACTCGAACTTCCACGACCTTGCGGTCACCAGCACCTGAAGCTGGCGTGTCTACCAATTTCACCATCTGGGCAGTATCAGCAACGTTGCCGCTGTTGATGTGGCGCATAATACGGATAGCTTTTCGATCTGTAAACCCCTGTTTTAATTTTATTAAATCAGAGGCTTATAAGATCCTGAAATGCAAAAACCCGCTTTCGCGGGTTTTTGTGTGAGGCTGAAGAGTGTACTACTCTGCAATCTCGAATTGGTGCCCAGAAGAAGACTCGAACTTCCACGACCTTGCGATCACCAGCACCTGAAGCTGGCGTGTCTACCAATTTCACCATCTGGGCAGTATCTTCAACGCTGTTGCCGTTGTTGATGGCGCGCATCTTACGGACGAACCTTTGACCTGTAAAGCGTTGTGTTTAAAAATAGTGAAAATATTTCGCGAACGGTTGGTCGACAGCAGCAAAGCGCGTCAGAAAGGACTATTAAGGCCCGGTGAGTGCCTGAAATTTCCCGTTTCAATACGCGTATGCCAAACTAACCCGCATATAGACAAGGTGAAAACTATCTAATGGCCGATTGGCAGACCCTCGATCCCGAGGCCGCACGTGAAGCGGAAAAATACGAAAACCCTATCCCTAGCCGCGAACTGATCCTTCAGCACCTGGCCGAGCGTGGCTCGCCTGCTGCTCGTGAACAGTTGGTGGAAGAGTTCGGTCTGACTACAGAAGACCAAATCGAGGCCTTGCGCCGTCGCCTGCGTGCGATGGAGCGTGATGCCCAACTGATTTACACCCGCCGTGGCACTTACGCGCCGGTGGACAAGCTTGACCTGATTCTCGGTCGCATCAGTGGCCACCGCGATGGCTTCGGCTTCCTGGTGCCGGATGACGGCAGCGACGATCTGTTTATGAGCCCGGCGCAAATGCGCCTGGTGTTCGATGGCGATCGCGCGCTGGCCCGTGTTTCGGGGCTGGACCGCCGTGGTCGTCGCGAAGGCGTGATCGTTGAAGTGGTCTCCCGTGCTCACGAAACCATCGTCGGTCGCTACTTTGAAGAAGGCGGCATTGGTTTTGTCGTTGCCGACAACCCGAAGATCCAGCAGGAAGTGCTGGTGACCCCGGGTCGCAACGCTGGCGCCAAGATCGGTCAGTTCGTCGAAGTGAAGATCACTCACTGGCCGACCCCGCGTTTCCAGCCGCAAGGCGATGTGCTTGAGGTTGTAGGCAACTACATGGCTCCGGGCATGGAAATCGATATTGCCCTGCGCTCCTACGACATTCCTCACGTCTGGCCTGAAGCTGTCCTTAAGGAAGCGGGCCGGTTGAAACCGGAAGTCGAAGAAAAAGACAAAGAGAAGCGCATCGACCTGCGTCATCTGCCGTTCGTCACCATTGACGGCGAAGATGCCCGCGACTTCGATGACGCCGTATTCTGCGAAGCCAAGCCTGGCAAGCTGCGCCTGTTCTCCGGCGGCTGGAAGTTGTACGTGGCGATTGCCGACGTCTCCAGCTACGTGAAAATCGGTTCGGCCCTGGATGCCGAAGCCCAGGTTCGCGGCAACTCGGTGTACTTCCCTGAGCGCGTGATCCCGATGCTGCCTGAGCAGCTGTCCAACGGCCTGTGCTCCCTGAACCCGAAAGTCGACCGTTTGGCCATGGTGTGCGAGATGACCATCTCCAAAACCGGCGAAATGACCGACTACCAGTTCTACGAGGCGGTGATCCACTCCCAGGCCCGTCTGACCTACAACAAGGTCAGCACTATCCTGGAACAGCCAAAAACCAGCGAAGCCAAGCAACTGCGCAGCGAATACGCTGATGTAGTGCCGCACCTCAAGCAGCTTTACTCGCTGTACAAGGTGCTGCTGGCGGCTCGTCATACCCGTGGCGCGATTGATTTTGAGACCCAGGAAACCCGAATCATCTTCGGTTCCGATCGCAAGATCGCCGACATTCGCCCGACCACCCGTAACGATGCGCACAAGCTGATCGAAGAATGCATGCTGGCGGCCAACGTGGCCACTGCCGAGTTCCTCAAGAAGCACGAGATTCCTGCGCTGTATCGTGTTCACGATGGTCCGCCGCCGGAGCGTCTGGAAAAACTCCGTGCCTTCCTCGGTGAGCTGGGTCTGAGCCTGCACAAGGGTAAAGACGGTCCGTCGCCGAAGGATTACCAGGCATTGCTGGCCAGCATCAAGGATCGTCCGGACTTCCACCTGATCCAGACCGTGATGCTGCGTTCGTTGAGCCAGGCGGTGTACAGCTCTGATAACCAGGGCCACTTCGGCCTGAATTATGAAGCCTACACCCACTTCACCTCGCCGATTCGTCGCTACCCTGACTTGTTGACGCACCGTGCGATCCGCAGTGTGATCCATTCCAAGATGGACACCCCGCACGTTCGCCGTGCTGGCGCGATGACCATCCCGAAAGCGCGGATTTATCCGTACGACGAAGCGATCCTCGAGCAGCTCGGCGAGCAGTGCTCGATGAGCGAGCGCCGTGCCGACGAAGCCACCCGCGACGTGACCAACTGGCTCAAGTGCGAGTTCATGAAGGATCGCGTAGGCGAGTCGTTCCCGGGTGTGGTGACGGCAGTGACCGGTTTTGGCCTGTTTGTGGAGCTAACCGACATTTATGTCGAAGGTCTGGTTCACGTAACCGCCTTGCCGGGTGACTACTACCACTTCGATCCTGTGCATCACCGCCTGGCGGGCGAACGCACCGGTCGCAGCTTCCGCTTGGGCGATACCGTTGAAGTGCGGGTCATGCGCGTCGATCTCGACGAGCGCAAGATCGACTTCGAAATGGCGGAAAAAACCCTCAGCGCGCCGATTGGTCGTAAAAATCGCACTGCTGATGCGCCTAAAGCGAAAAACGCTGGCAAGTCGGGCACCAAGGCGACTGAAAAGCCGGTTGAGCCTGCCCCGGCAGCGCGCCGCAGTGCGCCAGCCAAGGCGGTGAAGAAATCGTCCGATGATGCTTACCGTCCTGGCGACGCGGCGGCCAAAAACGCCGAACTGCGTAAAAGCCGTGAACTGAAACAGGCGCTGCTGGCCGAATCGAAAAGCGGCGGTCGGACATCGGAGCCGGGAAAGTCGAGTAGGGGGGCGCCTGCAAAAGATGCAGGCAAGCCTTCCAAGCCGAGCAAACATCGTAAAGGCCCGCCGAAATCGGGCACCGCTCCAGCCGCCAAAAGCGGCGGGGCGCGCAAACCTAAGGCCAAGTCATGAGTCTGGAAAAAATCTACGGCGTGCATGCCGTAGAAGCATTGCTGCGTCACCATCCCAAGCGCGTCAAGCAGGTATGGCTGGCAGAGGGTCGCAGTGACCCGCGGGTACAAACCCTGATCGAACTGGCCAACGAAAACCGTGTGGCTGTCGGCCAGGCCGAGCGTCGTGAAATGGACGTCTGGGTTGAAGGCGTGCACCAGGGCGTGGTGGCGGACGTTAGCCCGAGCCAGGTCTGGGGCGAAGCCATGCTCGACGAGCTGCTCGATCGCACCGAAGGTGCCCCGTTGTTGTTGGTGCTGGACGGCGTGACCGACCCCCACAACCTGGGTGCCTGCCTGCGCTCGGCAGATGCTGCCGGCGCACTGGCTGTGATCGTGCCGAAGGACAAGTCTGCAACATTGACTCCGACTGTACGAAAAGTAGCCTGCGGTGCAGCGGAAGTTATTCCGTTGGTGGCCGTAACCAACCTGGCGCGCACCCTGGAAAAACTCCAGCAGCGCGGCCTGTGGGTTGTCGGTACGGCCGGTGAGGCTGAGGTCAGCATCTATGACCAGGACCTGACCGGTCCGACCATCCTGATCATGGGGGCCGAAGGCAAGGGCATGCGTCGCCTGACCCGTGAGCATTGCGACTACCTGGTCAAGCTGCCGATGGCGGGTAGCGTCAGCAGCCTGAACGTTTCGGTAGCGACAGGCGTTTGCCTGTTCGAAGCCCAGCGTCAGCGCGGCGCCAAGGCCAAGGCTTCTTCGAAGAAGAAGTAAGCTGGCTGGCTGTTAAATGTGGGAGCGGGCTTGCTCGCGATGCGTATCACACGGTGTCTCAGGATGACCGCAGCGATGCCATCGCGAGCAAGCCCGCTCCCACATTGGTTTGTGGTGTTTGCAGGCAAAGATTGTTCAAATAATCACCAATTGCCTTGCGCCTCCGTTGTCCCTTCTCTACAATTGCGCCCCTTGCCGTCATGGCGGGCGCATATGTGCCTCTCTAGGCAAGACACACAAGTGTCATTCACTCCTTGTCTGACCGCTTTTTAGTTAGCGGCAGGCTACAACCCGTAAGGAGCATTCATGCGTCATTACGAAATCATCTTTTTGGTCCACCCGGATCAAAGCGAACAAGTCGGCGGCATGGTAGAGCGTTACACCAAGCTGATCGAAGAAGACGGCGGCAAAATCCACCGTCTGGAAGATTGGGGCCGTCGTCAACTGGCCTACGCAATCAACAATGTTCACAAGGCTCACTACGTGATGCTGAACGTTGAGTGCACTGGCAAAGCCCTGGCTGAGCTGGAAGACAACTTCCGTTACAACGATGCTGTGATCCGTAACCTGGTCATCCGTCGCGACGAAGCCGTAACTGGCCAGTCCGAGATGCTCAAGGCTGAAGAGAACCGCAGTGAGCGCCGTGAGCGTCGTGACCGTCCTGAGCATTCTGACAGCGCCGATGGCGATGACAGCGATAACAGCGACGCCAGCGATAACGCTGACGAGTAATCCACGGACCTTTTGAGGAGCCAATTACATGGCACGTTTCTTCCGTCGTCGTAAATTCTGCCGCTTCACCGCAGAAGAAGTGAAAGAGATCGATTACAAGGATCTCAACACTCTGAAAGCTTACGTATCCGAGACCGGCAAAATTGTTCCAAGCCGCATCACCGGTACCAAAGCTCGTTATCAGCGTCAGCTGGCCACCGCTATCAAGCGCGCCCGCTTCCTGGCCCTGCTGGCCTACACCGACAGCCACGGCCGCTGAGACCGGGCAGTCGACAAGTAGTAAAGGATTGAAAGCATGCGCGCCTTAGCTGAGTTCATCATGCGAGGCCGTGTGCAGGCCACGTTAATCGTGGCCGGATGTGCGGCATTGCCGTTCTTGTTCTGGTTGAGTGCTGCTGCAGGTAGCCTTGTGCTTCTGCGGCGCGGTCCGAGAGATGCGTTGAGCATCCTCTCATGGGCGTTACTGCCGGCCTTGGCCTGGTGGTTTATCGGAGAACCTCGCACCCTTATGGTGCTGCTGGGAACTCTGGGGTTGGCGTTGATGTTGCGCGCCGGCCAGTCCTGGAATCGCGTGCTGCTGGTCAGCGTAGCGTTGGGTGTGGTGTATGGCGTGGTCCTGGGTACGGTTTTCCGCGAACCCATTGGTGCGATGGCGCAGGAGTTGGAAAAACTTCTGCCGCAGGTCCTCAATGGTCTCTACGACAAGTTATCTGACGTAGAGCGAGCGCGCCTTGGAGCACTGATTGCACCCGTCCTCACCGGTTTGATTGCAGCTTTGATGCAGGTCGTCAGCGTGCTTAGCCTGATGCTTGGGCGTTATTGGCAGGCGTTGTTGTATAACCCGGGCGGTTTTGCCAGCGAATTTCGCAGCATCCGCCTACCGCTGGGACCAGCGCTCGTATTGCTGGCGTGCATGCTTGTAGGGCCGAACTTCGGTCCCGAAATGGCCATGCTTACGCCGTTGTGCAGCGTAGCGTTGTTCTTCGCCGGGCTGGCCCTGATTCATGGGCTGGTGGCGCAAAAGCGACTGGCCAAGTTCTGGCTGGTGGGGTTGTACGTCACGCTGTTGCTGTTTATGCAGCTGATCTATCCGTTGCTCGTGGTTTTGGCCATTGTCGACAGCCTGATTGATTTTCGCGGACGTCTGGCGCCCAAAGGCACCGATAAAGACTCTGCGGACGGTGAAGGTTAAAAGTTAAGAGGATTTTCACATGCAACTGATCCTTCTGGAAAAAGTCGCGAACCTGGGCAACCTGGGCGACAAAGTAAATGTTAAGGCCGGTTACGGTCGTAACTACCTGCTGCCGTACGGCAAAGCAACCGCTGCAACCGCTGCCAACCTGGCTGCGTTTGAAGAGCGTCGTGCTGAGCTGGAACAAGCTGCTGCAGACAAAAAAGCTTCGGCTGAAACACGCGCTGCCCAACTGGCTGAGCTGGAAGTGACTATCACTGCCACCGCTGGCGACGAAGGCAAGCTGTTCGGCTCGATCGGCACTCACGACATCGCTGATGCACTGACCGCCTCGGGCGTTGAAGTTGCTAAAAGCGAAGTTCGTCTGCCGAACGGCACTATCCGCAACGTTGGCGAATTCGACGTGGCTGTGCACCTGCACGCCGAAGTTGAAGCAACCGTACGCGTTGTTGTGGTAGCTGCTTAAGCAGTCTTAACTGACTGGCACCTTGTGTGCCGGACGGTTAACATCGGGCACGATCCTGTTTACAGGTCGTGCCCTTTGTCTTTCTGCTGTTTCTGATTTTCATACCTATTCCAAGTGGCCATGAACGATATCTCCGCTCCTGAGCAATACGATCTACAAACCGCAGCCCTGAAGGTGCCTCCGCATTCCATCGAGGCCGAACAGGCTGTGCTCGGTGGTTTGATGCTGGACAACAACGCCTGGGAACGCGTGCTGGATCAGGTTTCGGACGGTGATTTCTATCGACATGACCACCGCCTGATCTTCCGCGCCATCGCCAAGCTGGCAGACCAGAACTCCCCGATCGATGTCGTGACCCTTGCCGAGCAACTGGACAAGGAAGGTCAGACCTCGCAAGTCGGTGGCCTGGGCTACCTCGGTGAGCTGGCGAAAAACACGCCGTCGGTCGCCAACATCAAGGCCTACGCCCAGATCGTGCGCCAGCGCGCGACCTTGCGTCAGTTGATCGGCATCAGTACCGAGATCGCCGACAGTGCCTTCAACCCGGAAGGGCGCAGCGCTGAAGAGATTCTCGACGAAGCTGAGCGCCAGATTTTTGCGATTGCCGAGGCCCGGCCAAAAACCGGTGGCCCGGTCAGCGTCAACGACCTGCTGACCAAGGCCATCGACCGCATCGACACGCTGTTCAACACCGACAACGCCATCACTGGCCTGTCCACCGGTTATACCGACCTCGATGGGATGACCAGCGGCCTGCAGCCTGCGGATTTGATCATCGTCGCCGGCCGTCCATCGATGGGTAAAACCACCTTTGCGATGAACCTGGTTGAAAACGCCGTTTTGCGCAGTGAAAAAGCGGTACTGGTTTACTCCCTCGAGATGCCAGGCGAATCGCTGATCATGCGTATGCTGTCGTCCCTGGGCCGTATCGACCAGACCAAGGTCCGGGCCGGTCGCCTCGAAGACGACGATTGGCCGCGCCTGACGTCGGCGGTTAACCTGCTCAACGACCGCAAGCTGTTTATTGACGATACGGCCGGTATCAGCCCGTCGGAAATGCGCGCCCGTACCCGACGACTGGTACGTGAGCACGGTGATATCGGCCTGATCATGATCGACTACCTGCAATTGATGCAGATCCCGGGTTCGGGCGGTGACAACCGTACCAACGAAATTTCCGAGATTTCGCGATCCCTCAAGGCTCTGGCCAAAGAGTTCAACTGCCCGGTAGTGGCGCTGTCGCAGCTCAACCGTTCCCTTGAGCAGCGGCCCAACAAGCGCCCGATCAACTCCGACTTGCGTGAATCCGGAGCCATCGAGCAGGATGCCGACGTCATCATGTTTGTGTACCGGGACGAGGTGTACCACCCCGAGACCGAGCACAAGGGCATTGCCGAGATCATCATCGGCAAGCAGCGTAACGGCCCTATCGGGACGACGCGCCTGGCGTTTATCGGCAAATACACCCGCTTTGAAAACCTGGCGCCGGGCAGCTACAACTTCGACGACGATTAATCGCCCCGCGCTTTTCTGTGGGAGCGGGCTTGCCCGCGATTCAGGCGACTCGGTATATCTGCCGAACCGCAGCGATACCTTCGCGAGCAAGCCCGCTCCCACAGGTGAGTCATCAATTCCGACCATTGCCGTCGGAATTGATCAATTTTTGTGCTATATTCCGCGCCCGCGAATTTCTTAGTAAATGCCGCGCCCCCTTTTTTGCACTCAACACCGGTCATCGACATGCAATCAGCCAAGCCTCTATTTGACTATCCGAAGTACTGGGCCGAATGTTTCGGCCCAGCACCATTCCTGCCCATGAGCAGGGAGGAGATGGATCAGCTTGGCTGGGATTCATGCGACATCATCATCGTGACCGGTGATGCCTATGTCGATCACCCGTCATTTGGCATGGCCATTATTGGCCGCTTGCTGGAGTCCCAGGGCTTCCGAGTGGGTATCATTGCCCAGCCGAACTGGCAGTCCAAAGACGACTTCATGAAGCTCGGTGAGCCGAACCTGTTTTTCGGCGTTGCCGCCGGCAACATGGACTCGATGATCAACCGCTACACCGCGGACAAGAAAATCCGTTCCGATGACGCCTACACCCCAGGTGGCATGGCAGGCAAACGTCCCGATCGCGCCAGCCTGGTGTACAGCCAGCGTTGTAAAGAAGCCTACAAGAATGTGCCGATTGTCCTCGGCGGCATTGAAGCGTCCCTGCGCCGTATCGCGCACTACGACTACTGGCAGGACCGTGTCCGCAACTCGATCCTGATCGACGCCTGCGCTGACATCCTGTTGTACGGCAACGCCGAGCGCGCCATTGTCGAAGTGGCCCAGCGTTTGTCCTACGGCCACAAGATTGAAGACATCACTGACGTGCGCGGTACCGCGTTCATCCGTCGCGATACGCCTAAAGACTGGTACGAAGTCGACTCTACGCGTATCGACCGTCCGGGCAAGATCGACAAGATCATCAACCCGTACGTCAACACCCAGGACACCCAGGCCTGCGCCATCGAGCAGGAAAAGGGCCCGGTTGAAGACCCGAACGAAGCCAAGGTCGTACAGATCCTGGCCAGCCCGCGCATGACCCGTGACAAGACGGTTATCCGCTTGCCGTCGGTGGAGAAAGTGCGTGGCGATGCGGTGCTCTATGCTCACGCCAACCGCGTGCTGCACCTTGAAACCAACCCGGGCAACGCCCGTGCGCTGGTGCAAAAGCATGGCGAAGTGGACGTGTGGTTCAACCCGCCACCGATCCCGATGACCACCGAAGAGATGGACTACGTGTTTGGCATGCCTTACGCACGTATTCCACACCCTGCGTACGGCAAGGAAAAGATCCCGGCCTACGACATGATCCGTTTCTCGGTGAATATCATGCGTGGCTGCTTTGGTGGCTGCACCTTCTGCTCCATCACCGAGCACGAAGGTCGGATCATCCAGAACCGTTCCGAAGAGTCGATCATTCGCGAAATCGAAGAGATCCGCGACAAGGTTCCGGGTTTCACCGGTGTTATTTCCGACCTCGGCGGCCCGACCGCGAACATGTATCGCATTGCCTGCAAAACCCCGGAAATCGAATCCGCGTGCCGTAAGCCGTCCTGCGTATTCCCGGGCATCTGCCCGAACCTGAATACCGACCACTCGTCGCTGATTCAGCTGTACCGCAGTGCGCGTGCCTTGCCGGGCGTGAAAAAGATCCTGATCGCTTCCGGTCTGCGCTACGACCTTGCGGTCGAATCGCCGGAATACGTGAAGGAGCTGGTTACCCACCACGTTGGTGGTTACCTGAAGATCGCCCCGGAACACACCGAGGAAGGTCCGCTCAACCAGATGATGAAACCGGGCATTGGCAGCTATGACAAGTTCAAGCGCATGTTCGAGAAGTACACCAAGGAAGCAGGCAAAGAGCAGTACTTGATCCCGTACTTCATTGCGGCCCACCCGGGCACCAAAGATGAAGACATGATGAACCTGGCGATCTGGCTCAAGACCAACGGTTTCCGTGCCGACCAGGTGCAGGCGTTCTACCCGTCGCCGATGGCCACCGCCACCGCGATGTACCACTCGGGCAAGAACCCGCTGCGCAAGGTCACGTACAAGAGCGACTCGGTGACCATCGTCAAGAGCGAAGAGCAGCGCCGCCTGCACAAGGCGTTCCTGCGCTACCACGACCCGAAGGGCTGGCCAATGCTGCGTGAGGCGCTGACCCGTATGGGCCGTGCCGACCTGATCGGTTCGGGCAAGGATCAGCTGATTCCGTTGCATCAGCCGGCGACCGACAGCTATCAGAGTGCCCGTCGCAAAAACTCGACTCCGGCTGGCAGCCACAAGGTAGCAGGGGAGAAGACCACCAAGATCCTTACCCAGCACACCGGCCTGCCGCCGCGTGCCAGTGATGGTGGCAACCCGTGGGACAAGCGTGAACAGGCCAAGGCCGCGGCGTTTGCCCGCAACAAGCAGGCTGCCAAGGAACGCCAGGAAGCTGCCAAGGGCGGCAAGAGCCAGCGCCCGGCCCGCAAGCCGGTAGTGCCGCGCTAAATAAATCACGGCATTGTGGGAGCGGGCTTGCTCGCGATGGGATCACCGCGGTCAATCTGATACACCGCGCTGTTTGCATCGCGAGCAAGCCCGCTCCCACAAGATACGAACGCCAGCCTTAGGGCTGGCGTTGTGCTTTCCGGGCGCTGAGAAGCCTGCCACGGGCTTGTAGGCTGTTTGCTGTCGCACGGGTAAGGGAATGAGGTTTGCTGCGTCTGAGGGCGTTCAGGCTAACTGCGAGGATCAGCAGGCGCGCTGCTGATCCTGATCACAGATCCTGTGGGCCGGGTTGTGGATAACCGGGCCAAGGGGCTCAAGCGGTTGGTGCTTTGTCTTCCGGTGCGCCGGTTTCTTCTGCGGCGCCTTCATTTTCGCTGTCGACTTCGTGTTCCAGTTCGGTGTCTACGATGCCACCTTCAGCAGCCGCTTTTTTGCGGGCAGCCTTTTCCTCTTTCTTCTGCTCTTTAGCCAAGTCTCTTTGACGCTTAGCGAAGTTATAGTTTGGTTTGGCCATGGGCGATCCTCTTGGGGTCGAAGGTGAGGTTAAGCGGCGCGTATTCTGCCCTGTATTAGTGCTTAGCCGTTAGCTGGGTTTTTGCAAGGTTGCACTTTGCGTTAAAAACACGACTCTACACCCACGCAAAAGCCGGTTGTGGATTAAATCGGGTTACTTATTCCGCCAAAATTCAAAATGATGGCCTATGGTTATAAGCCTTAAGCCCCTTTTGTGGCTGGTTTGTGTCGATCGTGGCGATAGACCATGACGCAGATCATATGAATCGATACAATTTTCAGGCAATCTGTATACAGATTTTTGCTTCCCCATACCCTGCCTTGGAGATACACCATGTTTGCCAAAGTTGTTGCGGTATCCCTTTTGACCCTGGCCAGCGGCCATTTGCTGGCGGCTGAGTGCGCTGTCACTGTCGATTCGACTGACCAAATGTCTTACAACACCAAAGAGATCGTCATCGACAAATCCTGCAAGACCTTCACCGTTAACCTGACTCACTCCGGCAACCTGCCGAAAAACGTCATGGGCCATAACTGGGTGTTGAGCAAAAAGGCAGACATGCAGGCAGTTTCCACCGACGGTATTGCTGCCGGCCTGGATAAAAACTACCTGAAGGACGGTGACGAGCGCGTTATCGCCCACACCAAAGTGATCGGCGCCGGCGAGAAAGACTCGGTGACCTTCGACGTGGCCAAACTGAAAGCGGGCGAAGAATATGAATTCTTCTGCACCTTCCCGGGCCACAACTCGATGATGAAAGGCGCTGTGGTTCTTAAATAAGACCGCGCTAGCCCCTAAAACAGCCCTGACGTGCCTTGCGCCGTCAGGGCTGTTTGCGTTCAGGCCCTGGAGTCGGTCATCTTGAAAATGCCCTGGGCGTTGCTGCTGTCGAAGTTCAGATCGATGCGGCCGGTGTCGGGGTCGACCTTGCGCTGGATAAACTCCACAAATGAACCCGGCACCGCGTGTTCACGGTACACGCCGGCGCTATCGACCAGGCCGCGACTGACCGTGCAGGCGCGATAGGCGGTCTGCATCACCCGGCCTGAGGCCGAGACCTCGATGCTGTCTTTCATCGGCCGTTGCAAGTCGCGCTGTTGCGCCACGCAGGCTTCGAGGTCCGGCACGCGGTCGGTCAGATGGTTGAAGCTGTTGCCCTCAGTGGCGATCCAGGCCATTTCGGCGCTTTCCGCGAGCAGGCAGTGGTAGTCCGTTTCCTGTACCACTCCGTGCTGACGGCCAAACGCCTGATAGAGCGCGGGTAACAGGCTGTGCGCTTCACTCAGGCTGCAATGGCGGGTCAGGCTCAGGCGCTGGAGGATGCTGTGGTGTTGGGCCTGCAGCGGGTCAAGGCTGGAGCCGACCACGCGGCTGACAGCCTGTTGAAAGGCTTCGCTGAAACGGCCGGGATGCAGTTCCGAGACAAAGAACTGGGCAATGTCTTCGGGCAAGTCCATTTGCCGGTAGCCCCAGCCGGTCATGTTCAGTTTGGTCAGGGGGTAGGTTCGTACATCGGTAAAGCCCAGGGGCTCCAGCAATCGGGCAAATGCCTGACGGCCACGGGGCAGGTCGCCGTTATCGGGCCAGTCAACCGTGCGGAGGGCGCCGTGGTCAAACACCACCTTGCGCCCATGTTGTGCCTGTTCTTCAACATAGCGTCGACCTTCAGGTACGGCTTCTACCAGCTTGTGCAGCAGGCACAGGTTCAGGGCTTCGGCGAGCCACGCCCGATGCACCGCCTGCTCATGCCAGCTGAAGCGCAGCAGCCCTTCGGGCACCTCGACATGTTCGCGCAACCAGGTGGTTGCCGGTTGGCCGAGCAAGGAATCGACTAGAGAAAACAAACCATCGAAAGCAGACATGGGGCAGGGCTCTGGCGACGAAACAGGTGTCTATCAAAGCCTTTGGCCGTTGCGGCCACAAGCGAAAAAAAATGCGGGGTTCATTCCGTTTTTTCGTACTGAACCCCTGATGGCAGGTGGGAGCACCGCATGACCTGTGGGAGCAGGCTTGCCTGCGATGCATCCCACGCGGTCTGTCAGGCATTTCGCGGTGATGCCATCGCGAGCAAGCCCGCTCCCACAAGAAGTGCAGCCGCGCGGCTCAAGGCGCGAACGGCATCTCACGCTTGTGATGGGTCTTTTCGTAGGTGCTGCGGATGATGTTGAAGGCTTCTTCGCTCACCGGCTCGCCATGCAGGAAGGCATCGATCTCGGCATAGGTCACGCCGTGGGACGCTTCGTCTGGCTTGCCCGGTTCCAGGTCTTCAAGGTCGGCAGTCGGGACTTTCTCCACCAGCGATTCTGGCGCTCCAAAATGCCGCGCAATGGCCCGTACCTGATTTTTCACCAGCCCGCTGAGAGGTGCCAGGTCGCAGGAGCCGTCGCCGAACTTGGTGAAGAAGCCCATCACCGCCTCGGCGGCATGGTCAGTGCCGATCACCAGCCCGCCAGTAGCCCCGGCGATGGTGTATTGCGCCACCATGCGCATCCGCGCCTTGGTGTTGCCCAATACAAAGTCCACGGTGGCGGCAGGTTTGCCTTCAAACGCGCTCACTTCGGCTGCCAGGGCCTTGACCGCCGGGCCGATGTTTACGGTCTGGCGCTCGTCCGGGTTGATAAAGTCGACCGCAGCCGTGGCGTCCGCTTCGTCATGCTGCACGCCATAAGGCAGGCGCACGGCAATAAAGCGATAGGCCTGGTCACCGGTCTGTTCGCGCAATTGCTGCACCGCACGTTGTGCCATCAGGCCCGCGGTCAGGGAGTCGACCCCGCCGCTGATGCCCAGTACCAGGGTCTTGAGCCTGGCGTTGTGCAGGCAGCACTGAATGAACGTGATACGCCGGGCGACCTCGGCCTCAAGGGCGGCAATGTCTTTGAAGGGCGGCTGGACCTTGAGGTCTGCAGCAATCTGACGCTGTACGGCCTGCATGATTCACTCCTTGGGAGAATGTTCAGGAACTTGGAAAACGTGACGCAAATAGGCGGCGAAGTTGGGGTCGGAGCAATGGGTCTTGCCCGGCTCATCGGAAATCTTGGCCACCGGCGAGCCATTGCAGGCGTTCATTTTAAGCACGATGCTCATCGGCTCAACCCCCGGAATGTCGCAGGTCAGGTTAGTCCCGATACCGAAGCTGACGTTGATCCGGCCGCGCAGCGCCCGGAAAATCTCCAGCGCCCGCGGTAACGTCAGGCTGTCGGAGAACACCAGGGTCTTGCTCATCGGGTCGATGCCCAGCTTGTGGTAATGGGCTATGCATTTTTCGGCCCACACTACCGGGTCGCCGGAGTCGTGGCGCAGGCCGTCGAAGAGCTTGGCAAAGTACAGATCGAAGTCTTTCAGGAAGGCATCGGTGGTGATGCAGTCCGTCAGCGCGATGCCCAGCAGGCCACGGTATTCCCGTACCCAGCAGTCTAGCGCCGCGCTCTGGCTGTCGATCAGCCGCGGGCCCAGTTGCTGGTGCGCCATGATCCATTCGTGGGCCATGGTGCCCAGCGGCTTCATGTCCAGCTCACGGGACAGATGCACGTTACTGGTGCCGACAAAACGCCCGGGGAAGTCATGCTTGAGCACGGTCACGACTTCTTCTTGCACGCGGTACGAAAACCGTCGACGGGTGCCAAAATCGGCGACTTGCAGTTCAGACAACTCCTCGGCGCTGGCATTGGCCTGCAGCCAGTCGAACTTGCGATACAGCTGTTCGCGGGCCTGGGACAGCACGGTATCGGCATAGCGCGAACGGTTGCGCACTTCGCTGACAATCGCCAGCAATGGCACTTCAAACAGGATCACATGCAGCCACGGCCCGCGCAGGCGGATAACCAGCTCGCCATTTTCGATACCGGTGTGTACATAGCGCATATTGAAGCGAAACAGCCCCAAAAAGCGTATGAAATCGGGCTTCATAAAGGTAATGCGTTCCAGAAACCCCAGCTGGTCCTGAGTCATGCTCAGTTCGCACAGGCGTTCGATCTGGTGGCGAATTTCGTTCAGGTACGGGCGTAAATCCTCACTGTTGCGGCAGCGGAATTCCCACTCGACTTCGACGTTGGGGTAGTTGTGCAGCACCGCCTGCATCATGGTCAATTTGTAGAAGTCGGTGTCGAGCAGGTTCTGCACGATGCGATCGGCAAACACACTCTCGCTCATAGCGGCAATCTCCATGCTGCCCGTGCCGGAAAGCCACGGCGTTCAGCTTTTTCAATGAATGGCGCTAGTGGCGCATATCCGCAGGCGGTTTTGCCAGCGGTTTTTGTGGTTGTAGCCTGTTTCTGCCCTGTGGGAGCGGGCTTGCCCGCGATGGCATCTACGCGATTTAACGCAAAGACCGCGCCGTCCGCATCGCGAGCAAGCCCGCTCCCACAAGGGTTATCGCCCATCCAGCTGCTCCATGAACCAGCTCACGAATGCTTTCACCTTGGGCACGCCTGCCGTGTGTTCAGGATAGGCCAGGTAATAGGCATCGCGACTTGGCATCAAGTGCTGCCAGGCGATGACCAGCTTGCCGTCGGCCAATTCCTCTTCCACCAGGAACCTGGGCAGCAGGGCCACACCACAGCCAACCTGGGCTGCGCGGATGCACATGTAAAAGGTGTCGAAGCGCGGCCCGTGGTAGCTGTGGTCGGTGCGAAAGCCCTGATGCTCAAACCACTCGTGCCAGGCCTGTGGTCGCGAGGCGTTCTGCAGCAACACCATGCCTGTGAGTTGGGTCGGGTCGGTCAATGGCGCGTCAGGCAGGCTCGACGGCGCGCATACGGCAACCAGCTCCTCGCCAAACAGCTTCAGGCTTTCGCTGCCGGGCCGTGAGCCCTGGCCGAAGTAAAACGCCAGATCACTGCGCCCTTGCAACAAATCGTCGCCTTGCTGCTCATTGCACAGGTCCAGATGAATATGCGGATGGCGTATGCCCCAACCCTTGAGTCGCGGCACCAGCCAGCGAGCGCCAAAGGTGGAAGGGGTGGAGACCCGCAGCACCTCGGTTTCGCCACCGTAGGAGCGCAGGGTGTGGGTCGACATCTCGACTTGGGTCAGGATTTTTCGGACTTCCAGCAGGTATAAATCACCGGCAGGCGTGAGCTGCAACCGACGGCGAACCCGGCGAAACAGCAAGTGCTGCAACAGCTCCTCGAGCTGCGCGACCTGTTTGCTGACTGCGCTCTGGGTCAGGTTCAGCTCTTCGGCGGCGCGGGTGAAGCTCAGGTGACGGGTCACCGCCTCAAAACACTGCAGCGCCGTGATGGAGGGGAGATGGCGCTTGTTGAGCATAAAGGCCTCTGATTGTTGTTGTCAGGCAACGTTACCAGTGCAGCATGAATTTTCGGAATGATATCTCGCTTAAAGGTCGTTTGTTGCCGCGATGCCAGCCAGCTACAACTAAAGGTCTGTGAATCATTTTTTAAAGCTCAAGGAGTGCCTTCAATGGTGGCTGCATTACTGGATCGTCTAGGTGTGAACCCCGCTCTGTACCAGCAGGGCAATCAGCCGGTGTACACGCCGATTGACGGCAGCCAGATTGGCGCCGTGCACTGGGAAGGCGCCGCCGAGACCGAGCAGCATGTGACCCGCGCCGAGCACGCCTTTGAAGCCTGGCGCAAGGTGCCGGCCCCGCGCCGTGGCGAGCTGGTGCGCCAGTTCGGCGATTTGCTGCGCGAGTACAAGGCCGACCTGGGCGAACTGGTGTCCTGGGAGGCGGGCAAGATCACCCAGGAAGGGCTGGGCGAAGTGCAGGAGATGATCGACATTTGCGACTTTGCCGTCGGTCTGTCGCGTCAGCTTTACGGCTTGACCATCGCCTCGGAGCGTCCGGGTCACCATATGCGGGAAACCTGGCACCCGCTGGGGGTGGTGGGCGTGATCAGTGCCTTTAACTTCCCGGTAGCGGTCTGGGCATGGAACACCGCCCTGGCGCTGGTGTGCGGCAACGCAGTGATCTGGAAGCCGTCCGAAAAAACCCCGCTGACCGCCCTGGCATGCCAGGCCTTGTTTGATCGGGTGCTGAAATCATTTGCCGACGCGCCCCAGTACCTGGCCCAAGTGGTGATTGGTGGTCGTGAAGCGGGCGAAGCGCTGGTGGATGACCCGCGTGTCGCGCTGGTCAGCGCCACCGGCAGCACGCGCATGGGCCGCGAAGTGGCGCCCAAAATCGCCGCGCGTTTTGCCCGCAGCATTCTGGAGCTGGGCGGCAACAATGCGATGATCCTCGCCCCGAGCGCCGATATGGACATGGCCGTGCGCGCCATCCTGTTCAGTGCCGTGGGTACTGCCGGCCAGCGCTGCACCAGCCTGCGCCGCCTGATTGCCCATGAGTCGGTGAAAGAAGAAATCGTCACCCGGCTCAAGGCGGCTTATTCCAAAGTGCGCATTGGCCATCCGCTGGAAGGCAATCTGGTGGGGCCGCTGATTGACAGGAACAGCTTTGAAAATATGCGCGATGCACTGGAGCAGGCCCTGAGCGAAGGCGGGCGGGTGTTTGGTGGCGAGCGCCAATTGGCCGGCCAGTACCCCGGCGCTTACTACGTGGCCCCGGCCATTGTTGAGATGCCCGAGCAGAGCGACGTGGTGTGCAGCGAGACCTTCGCGCCGATTTTATATGTGGTTGGCTACAGCGACTTTGCCGAGGCCTTGCGCCTGAACAACGCCGTGCCCCAGGGCCTGTCGTCGTGCATCTTCACCACCGATGTGCGCGAGGCCGAGCAATTTATGTCTGCCACCGGCAGTGACTGTGGCATTGCCAACGTCAATATCGGCCCCAGCGGTGCGGAAATCGGCGGTGCATTTGGTGGTGAGAAGGAAACGGGCGGTGGCCGCGAGTCGGGCTCGGATGCGTGGCGCGGCTATATGCGCCGTCAGACCAATACCGTCAATTACTCGCTGGAATTGCCGCTGGCGCAGGGGATTACGTTCGATTGAGGCAATGCCCCCCTCACCCCAACCCTCTCCCAGGGGGAGAGGGAGCTAAAGGCAAAAGCAGTTCTGTGTAACGCCACAAATCAGTCCCCTCTCCCTCCGGGAGAGGGCTAGGGTGAGGGGCTTTTGATTCTGGTTGGGTTTCATTTCTGGAGCTTGGCAATGCCTTTACAAGAACAATGTCTGTGGGAAACCCTTACCCCTCAACGCCCCCAAGCGCCAACCTTCAAAGGCGAATTGAGCGTTGACGTGTGTGTGATCGGTGCCGGCATCACCGGTTTGTCTGCGGCTATCCATTTGCTCGAACAGGGCAAAAGCGTCTGCGTGCTCGAAGCCCACCGCACCGGGCATGGTGGCTCCGGGCGTAACGTAGGATTGGTCAATGCCGGGATGTGGATACCGCCCGACGACATTGAAGCCGGTTTCGGCGAGGCGGTCGGCAGCCAGCTCAATCGCATGCTCGGCGCCGCCCCGGCCCTGGTATTCAGCCTGATCGACAAATACCGCATCGACTGCCAGTTGCGTCGCGAAGGCACCCTGCACATGGCCCACAACGCGCGTGGCGAAGCCGATCTGCGCAGTCGTGAAGCCCAATGGAAGCGCCGTGGAGCACCTGTGGAGCTGCTCACCGGCGCTGCTTGCGAAGCCGCCACCGGCACTACAAAAATCGCCGCGGCCTTGCTCGACCGTCGCGCCGGCACCCTCAACCCGATGGCCTATACCTCGGGGCTGGCCAGGGCTGCCAGTGATCTGGGCGGGCAGTTATTTGACCATTCCCCGGTGACCGGGCTTGAGCGCCAGGGCCCACGCTGGTCAGTGCAAACCGCCCACGGCGCGGTCAGTGCCGAGCAGGTGGTGCTGGCGTCCAATGCCTACACCGAAGGCGAATGGACTGACTTGCGACGTAACTTTTTCCCCGGTTACTACTATCAGGTCGCGTCCAAACCTCTGACCGATGCCAGCGCTGCGCGGATCCTGCCCGGCGGCCAGGGCTCGTGGGATACCCGCCAGGTATTGAGCAGTATCCGTCGCGATGCCGACGGCCGTTTATTGCTTGGCAGCCTGGGCAACGGCAATCAAAAGCCTGCGTGGTTTCTCAAGGCCTGGGCCGACCGCGTGCAACAGCACTACTTTCCCTACCTCAAGGGCGTGGAGTGGGAATGCACCTGGACCGGTTGCATCGCGTTTACCCCCGACCACCTGATGCGTTTATTCGAACCAGCGCCCGGTTTGGTGGCAGTCACCGGTTATAACGGCCGCGGCGTGACCACGGGCAGCGTAGTGGGCAAGGCCTTTGCCGATTATTTGTGCAGTGGTGATGCCAAGGCCCTGCCGATTCCTTTTGCACCGATGCGGCCGCTGTCTGGCACAGGGTTGCGCAGCTGTTTATACGAAGCGGGGTTTTCGCTGTATCACGCCGGTCAATGTTTAAGAATTGTGATCTGACGCGGTTTTTTCTCAAGCAGCGCTGCGTTTGGCCACGCAGCGGCTAGCCTTTAGTGGTGCGGCCTGTAGCAGTCACGCACCGAGAGTGTGCAGTTCGGTGACGCAGCCGGTTACAGGATGGTTGCACGGTGCAGGGCAACCCGGTTGCAACCCTTGTTGCAGTCGGTGGCGCCAGCAAAAAATAAACGGTTTTACCTTCCTCGGTTTAGACGGTTGCACGCCCAATGAAAATGGGCTCGAAACAGTCGATAAAACAACAATAGAACGACTTTTTTAAGAATAAAAAGCCAATGGCACGCGGCTTGCTCAGCGCTTTAGGTGAAGTCGAAGTGCCATCTAACAAAACCTCAGGAGCACCACCTCATGTCGCAGACGTTCTACAAGAAAGGTTTTCTGGCCCTCGCCGTGGCAACTGCGTTGGGCGTTTCTACGTTTGTTCAGGCTGATCTGAAAATCGGTGTAGCGGGCCCGATGACGGGTGCCAACGCGGCATTTGGCGAGCAGTACATGAAGGGGGCGCAGGCGGCTGCGGATGCAATCAACAAGGCGGGCGGGATCAACGGCGAGAAGATCAAGCTGGTTGCTGGCGACGATGCCTGCGAACCCAAGCAGGCCGTAGCCGTGGCCAACCGCTTGGTCGATCAGGACAAAGTAATCGGTGTGGTCGGTCACTTCTGCTCCTCGAATACGATTCCTGCCTCCGAGGTGTATGCCGATGCGGGTGTGATCATGATTACGCCGGGCTCGACCAACCCGCAGGTCACTGAGCGCGGGCTGGATGCGGTGTTCCGTATGTGCGGACGAGATGACCAGCAAGGCATCGTTGCAGGCGACTACATTGTCGACGTGCTCAAGGGCAAGAAAGTAGCGGTCATCAACGATAAGGACACCTACGGTAAAGGTCTGGCCGATGCCACCAGTGCACAACTGACCAAGCGCGGCGTGAAACCCATCCTGGAAGAAGGCCTGACTCGGGGTGAAAAAGACTTCAGCGCGCTGGTTACAAAAATCCGCGGCGCCGGTGCCGATGTCGTGTACTTCGGCGGTCTGCACCCAGAGGCCGGTCCTCTGGTCCGCCAACTGCGTGAAGCGGGTCTCAAGGATGTGAAATTCATGTCGGACGATGGCATCGTAACCGACGAACTGGTGGCCACTGCCGGTGGCCCGCAGTATGTCGATGGCGTGTACATGACCTTTGGCGCCGACCCGCGCCTGCTACCGGACAGCAAGGCGGTAGTTGAAGAGTTCCGCAAAGCGGGCACCGAGCCTGAAGGCTACACCCTGTATGCCTACGCTTCGATCCAGGCCCTGGCTGACGCTTTCAATGGCGCCAAATCCAACAAAGGCGAAGACGCCGCCAAGTGGCTCAAGGCCAACCCGGTTAAAACCGTAATGGGTGAAAAAAACTGGGACGGTAAAGGCGACCTGAAAGTCTCTGATTACGTGGTTTATCAGTGGGACAAAGACGGCAAATATCACCAGCTGGAAAAACAGAAGTGAGATGAATCACTCACCTGATGTCAGCTTCGGCGGGCATCAGGTGGGAATGTATCTGCATCACCTGTCTTCTTTTCCAGGAGCCGCACACACCCTGCCATCCAAGCTGTCCTCTGACGGCGTGGATGGCTTGCGTCTGCGCAAAGGCTCCAGTGCGTGAGATTGCGTTATGGATGGTATTTTCCTACAGCAACTGCTGAACGGCCTGACCCTTGGGTCTGTGTACGGCCTGATCGCCATCGGCTACACAATGGTCTACGGCATCATCGGCATGATCAACTTCGCCCACGGCGAGGTGTACATGATCTCTGCTTACCTCGCGGCGATCAGTCTGGCTCTGTTGGCATACTTCGGTATTGAATCCTTCCCGCTACTGATGTTGGGTACCTTGATTTTCACCGTTGTGGTGACTGGCGTGTATGGCTGGGTCATCGAGCGCGTGGCTTACAAACCTTTGCGAAACTCCACACGGCTGGCGCCGCTGATCAGCGCCATCGGTATTTCCCTGATCCTGCAAAACTACGTGCAAATTGCCCAGGGCTCACGCCAACAAGGGGTTCCAACCCTGCTGAGCGGTTCCTGGCGCGTGGATTTTGGCACCGGTTTTGTGCAACTCACCTACACCAAAGTCTTCATTCTGATCGCGGCCTTTGTGGGGATGGGCCTGCTGACCTACATCATCAAGTACACCAAGCTGGGCCGTATGTGCCGCGCCACCCAGCAAGACCGCAAGATGGCCTCGATCCTGGGGATTAACACCGACCGGGTGATTTCCTACGTGTTTGTGATAGGTGCTGCCATGGCCGCGCTGGCCGGTGTGCTGATCACCATGAATTACGGCACGTTCGACTTTTATGCCGGCTTCATTATCGGCATCAAGGCGTTCACCGCTGCCGTGCTCGGCGGGATTGGATCATTGCCTGGCGCCATGCTCGGCGGGATCATCCTGGGTATTTCCGAGTCACTTTTTGCCGGGTTGGTTAACTCGGATTACAAGGACGTGTTCAGTTTCTCACTGCTGGTGCTGATTCTGATTTTCCGTCCCCAAGGCCTGCTGGGTCGTCCTCTCGTGGCGAAGGTGTAAGTATGTCTGCAGCCATTAATAAACCGATTGATATCAAAAAAAGCGTGGTCGATTCGATCCTGGCCGGGTTGATTTCATTGATTGTGTTCGGGCCGATCGTGGGGGTTGTGCTCGACGGCTATAGCTTTAACCTGCAGCCAGCGCGTGTTGGCTGGCTGGTGGCGATTGTGATGGTGGGGCGGTTTGTCTTGAGCCTGTTTCTGCAAACGTCCAAAGGTTTGAGGATCCTTCAGAGCTTTGAGTCCAGCGGTTCTGGTGTGCACGTGCTGCCACCCGATTACAAATCGCGGCTGCGCTGGATTGTGCCACTGCTGATCGTGATTGCCATTGTGTTCCCGTTTTTTGCCAACAAGTACATCCTGACCGTGGTCATCCTCGGCCTGATCTACGTGCTGCTCGGCCTTGGGCTGAACATCGTGGTCGGGTTGGCGGGCTTGCTTGATCTGGGGTACGTGGCCTTCTACGCCATTGGTGCTTATGGCCTGGCGCTGGGTTATCAGTACCTGGGACTGGGCTTCTGGTCGGTGCTGCCGCTGGCGGCCATTGCGGCGGCGATGGCGGGGTGCATTCTCGGGTTTCCGGTATTGCGAATGCATGGGGATTACCTGGCCATCGTGACCCTGGGCTTTGGTGAAATCATTCGTCTGATCCTCAATAACTGGCTGTCGTTTACCGGTGGGCCCAACGGCATGCCGGTGCCTTCACCGACGTTTTTCGGGCTGGAATTTGGCCGCGTTGCCAAAGAGGGCGGGGTGCCGTTCCACCAGTTCTTCGGGCTGGACTACAACCCCAATATCAAATTCCTGTTTATCTACATCGTGCTGTTCCTGGTGGTGCTGCTGGTGCTGTACATCAAGCACCGCCTGACCCGCATGCCGATCGGGCGTGCCTGGGAAGCGCTGCGCGAAGATGAAATCGCCTGTCGCTCAATGGGGCTCAATCACGTTCTGGTCAAGCTATCTGCGTTCACCATCGGTGCTTCCACTGCAGGTCTGGCCGGGGTGTTCTTTGCCAGTTATCAGGGCTTTGTGAACCCGTCTTCGTTTACCTTCTTCGAGTCGGCCTTGATCCTTGCCATTGTGGTGCTCGGCGGTATGGGCTCGACAGTGGGCGTGGTGATTGCCGCGTTCGTGCTGACCGTGGCCCCGGAACTGCTGCGCAGCTTTGCCGAGTACCGGGTGCTGCTGTTTGGTGTGTTGATGGTGTTGATGATGATCTGGCGACCGCGAGGCCTGATCCGTATCAGTCGTGTCGGGGTTACACCACGCAAGGGGGTTGCGCCATGAACGATTTGTCAAAAGACGACGTGGTGCTCTCGGTCGACAAGCTGATGATGCACTTTGGCGGGATCAAGGCCCTGAGCGATGTCAGCCTCAAGGTCAAGCGTAACTCGATCTTTGCCCTGATCGGCCCCAACGGCGCTGGCAAAACTACCGTGTTCAACTGCCTGACCGGCTTTTACAAGGCCAGTGGCGGCAAGATCGAACTCAATGCCCGGGGCACGCGCACCAACGTGATCAAGCTGCTGGGCGAGCCGTTCAAGCTGACCGATTTCGTATCGCCCAAGGCATTCGCCAGCCGGCTGTATTACAAGATGTTCGGCGGCACCCACCTGGTCAACCGCTCGGGGCTGGCGCGCACGTTCCAGAACATCCGCCTGTTCAAGGAGATGTCGGTACTGGAAAACCTGCTGGTGGCCCAGCATATGTGGGTCAACCGCAACATGCTCGCTGGCATCCTCAATACCAAGGGCTATCGCAAGGCTGAAAGCGATGCGCTGGACCATGCCTTCTACTGGCTGGAGGTGGTCGATCTGGTGGACTGTGCCAATCGTCTGGCTGGTGAATTGTCCTACGGCCAACAGCGTCGCCTGGAGATTGCGCGGGCCATGTGTACGCGCCCGCAAATCATCTGTCTCGACGAGCCGGCGGCGGGCCTCAACCCGCAGGAAACCGAAGCGTTGAGCGGCATGATCCGCCTGCTGCGTGACGAGCACGACCTTACCGTGGTGCTGATCGAGCATGACATGGGCATGGTCATGAGTATTTCCGATCACATCGTGGTGCTTGACCACGGCAACGTGATCGCCGAAGGCGGGCCAGAGGCCATCCGCAACGACCCCAAAGTGATCGCGGCCTACCTTGGCGCCGACGAAGAGGAGCTGATATGACGGGCACGATCCTCGAACTCAAGGAACTGGATGTTCACTACGGGCCGATTCAGGCCCTGAAAAAAGTCTCGATGCATATCGAAGAGGGTGAAACCGTGAGCCTGATTGGCTCCAACGGTGCGGGCAAATCTACGTTGCTGATGTCGATTTTTGGCCAGCCCCGTGCCAGTGGCGGGCAAATCATCTACCAGGGCGTGGACATTACTCATAAGTCCTCCCACTACATCGCCTCTAACGGCATAGCCCAGTCGCCTGAAGGCCGCCGCGTGTTTCCGGACATGTCAGTGGAAGAAAACCTGCTGATGGGCACCATTCCCATTGGCGACAAGCATGCCGATGAAGACATGCAGCGCATGTTCGAGTTGTTCCCCAGGCTTCTGGAGCGGCGCAATCAGCGGGCCATGACCATGTCAGGCGGTGAGCAGCAGATGCTCGCCATTGCCCGTGCGCTGATGAGCCGGCCCAAGCTGCTGTTGCTGGATGAGCCCAGCCTGGGGCTGGCACCGATTGTGGTGAAGCAGATTTTTGCCACCCTGCGCGAACTGGCTGGCACGGGTATGACCATCTTTCTGGTGGAGCAGAACGCCAACCACGCCCTGCGCTTGTCAGACCGGGCCTATGTGATGGTCAACGGTGAAATTCGCCTGACCGGCACCGGCAAGGAGCTGCTGAGCAACGAAGAAGTGCGCAATGCGTATCTGGGAGGGCACTGACCGACCCCTTCCACGGCTCTTTTGTGGGAGCGGGCTTGCTCGCGATGGTATCAACGCGGTGTTAATGGATGACCGTGGCGCCAGTATCGCGAGCAAGCCCGCTCCCACATGGAGTCATCACCGTCCTTTTGTTCGACAATCCATCCCCCGCACACCCCCGCCTGCAAATTGTGGAAAACAATATTCCAACCCTGCCAAAGCGCGACATAAAGCCGCTGTAATTCCCTGTTTTGTCATCATTTTGACTTGTCCCCGTTTGCTGTGGAGGTGGCTGTGGGTAACGTGGGAGTAGTTGGCTGTAGCCCTTTATTTACAGGGTGTCCAGCCATGTGGTTATTTTTCGACCAGCGGCTTTTGCCGAGCTTCCGCGCTGATTTGTCAACAGGTTTGTGCGCCTATAAAGAGCGCCTGGAAACAATGACCAACCTGTGGATAAGTCTGTGGTTAAACTCTGGAAAGAATGCCCCAGGCGGCGTAATTACTGGCCTCTGGCTATCTGCCGGGTTTCCCAAAGTTGCACCTTTTTGGGGCGCCTGCATGGGGGGTGTGTCCGGGTCAAGTAAAAAACTCTTACAGATGTGCTCTATCCCTTGTGGCCCGGGGCTTTGCGCTTTTTAGAGTTGCCCCCAAAGACTGTGGACGGGCCTGTGGATAAGGTGAGCGCATATGGCTCCAGCCCTTATACTGCATGGCTTGCAGCTAGTTGGTTGTTTTTTGTACAGGTTGGTTTTTAAAATACCGCAGGTTGCCGCTGAAGTTAAGCCCGGGCATTCTGCTCAATGTCCAATTCAACGGCGGCCGATGCCCGCCAGCCAAGGAGAACATGATGACTTCCACCCTGTTTATTACGGGCGCGACTTCCGGATTTGGTGAGGCGTGTGCGCGCAAGTTTGCACAGGCAGGCTGGAAGCTGGTGCTGACGGGCCGACGCGAAGAGCGCTTGAAAGCATTGTGCGAAGAGTTGTCCAAGCAGACCGAAGTACACGGCCTGGTGGTGGACGTGCGTGACCGTGCCGCGATGGAAGCGGCGATTGCCGGTTTGCCGCCTTCGTTCAGCAAGCTGCGTGGCCTGATCAACAATGCTGGCCTGGCGCTTGGCACTGATCCAGCGCCCAAGTGCGACCTCGACGACTGGGAAACCATGGTCGACACCAATATCAAAGGCCTGCTCTATACCACCCGTCTGCTGTTGCCACGGCTGATTGCCTACGGCCGAGGGGCAGGGATCGTCAACCTGGGTTCCATCGCCGGCAGCTATCCGTACCCGGGCAGTCATGTGTATGGCGGCACCAAGGCGTTTGTAAAACAGTTCTCCCTGAACCTGCGCTGCGACTTGCAGGGCACTGGTGTGCGCGTCAGCAACATTGAGCCGGGCCTGTGCGAGAGCGAGTTCTCGATGGTGCGCTTCGGCGGCGACAAGGCGCGTTACGACGCGACCTATCAGGGCGCTGAACCGATCCAGCCGCAAGACATCGCCGAGACCATTTTCTGGGTGCTCAACACCCCGGCTCACGTCAACATCAACCGTCTTGAACTGATGCCCGTCACGCAGTCCTGGAGCGGTTTTGCCATCGAACGTCACGCCAAAGAGTAAACTTGCGCCTGGCAGCCCACCTGCGACCTCCTGAGGGGGTCGCTTCAATGGGGCTGAAAAGGAGTTTTTGTGAGTAACCGTGGTGAGCAGCAACTGCTCAAACAATCGACTGTTCTAATGTTCGCGGTGGCCATTGCCGGCATCGTGACGGGTTTTATTTCGGGTTCCGAATCCATCATGTTCGATGGGTTTTTCTCTTTGATCGCCACTTTTATCAAAGTTCTGATGCTGATCACGGCCCAGTTGATCGCCAAGGAAAGCAACCAGCGCTTCCAGTTTGGTTTCTGGCACCTTGAGCCGATGGTGTTGCTGATTGAAGGCAGCTTCCTGTTGTTGATTGCGATCTATGCCTTTCTCAATGGCGTGTTCGGCATTATCAATGGTGGGCGCGATATCGAGCTGGGGCTGGTGATCGTCTACGCAGCGGTGTTTACCGTTGTCGAATTTGCCTATTACTTCTGGGTGAAACGCAAAAATCGCAAGCTCAAATCAACCCTGATCCAGTTCGACAACGTCAGTTGGCTGGTTGACGCGATGCTGTCGGTGGGGCTGTTGATAAGTTTCGTTACGGCCCTGGTGCTGAAACATCAGGGTTATGCACAGTGGGCAGCGTATGTGGACCCGGCGATCCTGATTTTGCTGGCGCTAAGCATGCTGGCCCCGGCGTTCAAGATCCTCAAGCCGGCCCTGCGTGATGTGCTCGGGATTGTCCCGGATGCGCTGGATGACAAGGTGCGTGATGTGCTGGAAGAAATGTCGGCGCGGCATGGTTTTGAAGGGTACAAAACCTATGTGCAAAAGCACGGGCGGGCACGTTTTATCGAGATTCACATTGTGTTGCCGGCGGGTTATCCACTGACCAGCGTGAAGACGCTTGATGCACTGCGCGAAGAAATCTCCGGGCTGTTGGGCGCAGCAGACAGCGCGCGCTGGCTGACCATCAGCTTCACCGGGGATCGCAAGTGGATCTCCTGAGCCAGCCTTGAGATGTGGGAGCGGGCTTGCTCGCGATTCAGGCACCGCGGCTCTACAGGTGAACCGCGCTGATACCATCGCGAGCAAGCCCGCTCCCACAACAAGCGTGCTGCCACAGGGGCTTGTGTCAGCTGAAATACTGCGCCAACCCGCTATAGCACGTCGCCAGATGATAAGGCGTGGTCGACGGCATATCTTCGCGGCTAACCTTGCCCGCGCCATCGCGGCATTCATACCAGCCACCGGCATGCAAAAAACGCTGCTGCAGCGCCAGTAATTGGCGCAGCAGACGCGGCTGGCTGTCAGGGCGCAAGGTCAGGGCGCGCAGGTACTCGGCTTGCGCCCAGATGCGCTGGGTGCCATCACGCAGGCTGCCGTCCGGGGCCAGCATGCCGCACACCGCGCCGCTCTGCGGGTCTACGCCCACCTGCTCGGCAAACCCGAACGCCCGCTCCAGCGACCCGTGCAATGGGGTCTGGCGCAGCAGTGGCGAAGACTCCAGCAAAAAGAACCACTCGAACTGATGGCCCGGCTCAAACCAGTTATCCACAGCCCCGCGCGGCTTTTCCAGCATGACGTTATGCACAGGCTCGATAAAACGCTGTTGCATACCCGCGGCCAATGCCAGCAAGGCCGCCTGCACCGGCGCATCGTCACGCACCGACAGAGTGGCCAAAAAGGCCTCGGCAAGGTGCATCAATGGGTTCTGCAGCGGGCCGCTGCCCAGGGACGACCAGTCTCGCTCCAGGCTGGCTTCATACAGGCCGTTGCCATCACTGAAACGCTCAGCCACCACTTCCAGCGCGCCATTGAGCGCCGAGGCCACCAGTGGCTCGCGCACTTTGGCCCAGTAATGGGCGCAGGCAAAGATGATGAAGGCGTGGGTGTAGAGGTCTTTACGTTGATCCAGCGGCGCGCCATCGGGGCCGATGCTGTAGAACCAGCCCCCATGTTCGGCGTCATGAAAGTGCTGGTGCAGCGAGCGGAACAGTTCAGCGGCGCGCTCGGCGGCGCCGGGGAACGCCGGGTCGTCGATCAGGCTGGCAAACAGGTAAAGCTGACGCGCGCAGGCCATTGCCCGGTAGCGCTGGGGTGGCAGCGGCTGATGCGCGGGGCTCAAGGCCTCATAGGGCAGCGCCAGTTCGGCATTCCAGCCGGGGCCTAGCCAGAGCGGCACAATGACCTGGCGAAAATGCTGCTGTACTGCCGCAAAGGTGGCGGTCAGTTCAAGCGGGAAGTCGGAGCTGGCTACATCAGGCATCGGTGGGCGTCGTCACGGCTGGGGCGTTTGCGCCACATGATACACCGTCAATCCCGGGATGATCTCAACTCTGAATGTGGGAGCGGGCTTGCTCGCGAAAGGGGCGACGGGTTTTGCCTGACAAACCGAGTCGCCCCTTTCGCGAGCAAGCCCGCTCCCACAGGTCAAATCAATAAGCCCTGACGCTCGATAAACGCCACGATGGTGTCCAGGCCATGCCCGGTCTTCTGGTTGCTGAACACAAATGGCTTGTCGCCGCGCATGCGTTTGGTGTCGCTGTCCATTAGTTCCAGCGATGCACCCACCAGTGGCGCAAGGTCGATTTTGTTGATCACCAGCAAGTCGGATTTGCAAATCCCCGGGCCGCCCTTGCGCGGCAGCTTGTCCCCGGCGGAGACGTCGATCACATAGATCGTCAGGTCGGACAATTCCGGGCTGAAGGTAGCCGACAAGTTATCCCCACCCGATTCCACCAGAATCAGATCAAGCCCGGGAAAACGCCGGTTCAGTTGGTCCACAGCCTCCAGGTTGATCGAGGCATCTTCGCGAATCGCCGTGTGCGGGCAGCCGCCGGTTTCGACGCCGATGATCCGCTCGGGTGCCAACGCCTCGTTACGCACCAAAAAATCGGCATCTTCACGGGTGTAGATATCGTTGGTGACGACGGCCAGGTTGTACTTTTCCCGCAGGGCCAGGCACAGGGCCAGGGTCAGCGCCGTTTTGCCGGAGCCCACCGGGCCACCGATGCCGACACGCAGAGGCTGTGTGTTCATTGCTTTCTCCTAGGAACGAAACAGGCGGCTGTACTGGCGCTCGTGGGCCATGCTCGCCAAAGACAGGCCGAAAGCGGCACTGCCCAAGTGGGATAAGTCGAGAGTGCTGGCGTGTTGCTGGGCCTGCTGTAATGCAGGCGACAACTCGCTGGTCATGCGCTGGGCCGCTTGCTGGCCCAACGGCAGGGTTTTCATCAGCACTGCCAATTGGTTTTCCAGCCAGCTCCACAGCCAGGCGGCCAGTGCGTCCTGTGGGTCGATGGCCCATGCGCGGGCAGCCAATGCCCAGCCCAGCGCCAGATGCGGCTCGCTTTGTTGGGCGAGAAACAGCCGGGCGGGCTCGTCCAGTTCCGGCAAGCCGGTGAGCAACTGCTGCAGGGAATAGCCCATTTGCCGGCTTTCCTGATGCAGCTCGCGGGTTTCACGGCTGGCGCGATGTTCGTCACACAAACGTTGCAAGGCGCCCCAGTCCTGATCCGCCGCAGCCTGGCAGTGGGCGAGCAACAGGGGCGCTTCAAATCGCGCCAGGTTGAGCAGCAATTGATCGCGAATCCAGCGCGCTGCAGTGGCCGGGTCAGCCACGCGGCCATTGTCGACGGCCATTTCCAGCCCTTGGGAATAGCTGTAGCCGCCGATAGGCAACTGCGGGCTGGCCAGGCGCAACAGCGCCCAGGCCGGATTCACAGGCGCACACCAAATTGATGCAGCTTCGGCGCGTAGTTGAAGTCTTCTTCGCCGGCACGAGAGTGATGGTGACCGCCGCCATAGGCGCCGTGCTCGGGCTGAAACGGCGCTTCAATGGCTTCGGTGCAGGCGCCCAGTTGCTCCAGCATGGCCTTGAGCACGTAGTCATCGAGCAGGCGCAGCCAGCCATCGCCCACTTGCAGGGCAACGTGGCGGTTGCCCAGGTGATAGGCGGCGCGGGTCAATTCAAAGGCATTGCTGCAGGTGACGTGCAGCAATTGTTCGGGGCTGGCGCAGACGCGCACGATGCGTCCGTCCTGGGCCTGCAGAAACTCGCCATCGACCAGCGGCGGCTGGCCGCGTTCAAGGAACAGGCCGACGTCTTCGCCGCTGCTGCTGAAACAGCGCAGGCGGCTTTTGCTCCGTGCTTCGAAGTTCAGGTGTAACTCGGCGCTCCACACGGGGTGGGGCTGGACTCTGCGATGAATCACCAACATCGGAAGGCTTCCTGCAATTGACGTTACCCCAGCCAGAGCAAGGGGCTTGCCAACCCGGGCCGGGGCCGCAAATGTAGGCCCAAAAAGGGTGCAGAAAGATGAAGATGTTCTAAATAAGTGCGCAGTGCTTGCTGTGACGCACCAATCAAGTGCGTCAGCGCTTATTCGGTGCTGCCCAGGCCTTTCCAGTGCTTGAGCCCGATAAAGATAAAGCGCAGTTGCTGGCTGATCTTGGCCTGGGGCTGCAGATGGTCGGGCAGGGATTCTGCCGGTGGGTCGATAACATCGGGCAGGGCGGCAAACACGCTTTTGACCACCAGATCGGCAATCACGGTCAGGCCGGCGTGGTCCAGGTGCTGCAACTTGGGCTTGGAACCCAGGTCGGCCGCCAGATCCGAGGTGATGTCTTCGCGCAGCGCGCCAATGGCCTGGCGCACCGGCTGCGAGCCGCCATATTGCTCGCGGGCGAGGAACAGAAACTGCGAGCGGTTGGCCTCGACCACATCGAGAAAGATCCGCACCGAAGCGTTGATCACACCGCCCATAAACAGTTCGTTGTGACGCACCAGGCGAATGGTTTCGCGAAAGGTTTGACCGACCTCACTGACCAGGGCCAGGCCCAGTTGGTCCATGTCGCTGAAGTGGCGATAAAACCCGGTTGGCACGATGCCAGCGGTCTTTGCGACTTCGCGCAGGCTCAGGCTGCCAAAGCCGCGACCCGATTCCATCAAGTGGCGGGCAGCATCCATCAGCGCAAGGCGGGTTTGTTGTTTCTGTTCGGCGCGAGGCAGCATCGGGGCTGGTATTCCAGACAAGTACAGCGGCGCACTCTAGCAAATCGGCTTTGATGACGTCGAACGGTGTACTGCACAAATGTGGGAGCGGGCTTGCTCGCGATACAGGCGACGCGGTCTAGCGGGTTGTCGGCGGGGATGCTTTCGCGAGCAAGCCCGCTCCCACACAAACGAATGGCTTAGCTCGCATGCTTGTTGCGCTCGGCCAGGCGATCAGCGCCACCTTCAGCGACAAACTGGCTGCTTGGGGTGCGATCGTAGCCATCTTCGGCATAGCGGTTTTGTTGGTCCAGGGTGCGTTGGGCGCCGTCTTCGGCAACCGGGTCGAGGGGTTGGCTCAGGGTGCTCGATGCCGGTTGCACCATTGGGGTCGGCTCTTCATCGGCCGGCATGGCGAAGGCGTTGAAGGCCATCAGTGAAAGGGAAAGACCGAAAAGTACTGGGCGTTTCATGGTTGTGCTCCGTAGCAATGCAACTAAGTAGGGGTGAGGGCAATGCTACGCTTGGCTGCCGGATATCAAAGTTCATACGGCCAATGGTGATAATCGACAGAATTGATTGTTCAGTTCGGGAGGCTCTAGGCTGAGGCTCTTGAGATTTTTTATACGAAAGCCGTACCGGGGTTAAACCTTCCGGCGTCTTTGCCAGTCGTACATTTATGGCGTCGTAACTGGGACGTTCAGTCGAATTCAAGGAGCCGTGACATGACGCGCACCCGTAAGACCCTTGCCTGGGCAGGCGGTATTTTCGTTCTGCTGGTGGCCGTGCTGGTGGTGATCCTCGCTACCTTCGACTGGAACCGCATCAAGCCGACCATCAACAGCAAGGTCTCCGAGATCCTCCATCGGCCGTTTGCCATTAATGGCGACCTGGCTGTGCGCTGGCAGCGTGAAGAGGACGAGGGTGGCTGGCGCGCCTGGGTGCCGTGGCCCCATGTGATTGCCCAGGACCTGACCCTGGGTAATCCCGAGTGGTCCAAGACCCCGCAAATGGCCAGCCTGAAAAAGGTCGAGCTGCGCCTGTCGCCGCTGGCCTTGCTGAGCCAAACCGTGGATATCCCGCGCATCAACCTGACCGAACCCAGCGCCAGCCTTGAGCGCCTGGCCGATGGCCGGGCGAACTGGACCTTTACCTTCGACCCCAAGGACCCGAACGCCGAGCCTTCGGCCTGGACGGTGGACATCGGTGCCATCGGTTTCGACAAGGGCCATGTAACCCTCAATGACCAGACCCTGAAAACCCAACTGGACGTGCTGATCGATTCATTGGGCAAGCCCATCCCGTTCAGCGAGATCGTCGGCGAAACAGACGCGAAAAAGGCTCAGGAGAAGGGCAGCAAGCCACAGGACTATGCCTTCGCCCTCAAGGTCAAAGGCCAGTACCACGGCCAGAAGCTCAACGGCAGCGGCAAAATTGGCGGCCTGCTGGCATTGCAGGACGCTACCCAGCCTTTCCCGTTGCAAGCGCAGGTCAGCATTGCCGACAGCCATGTCGAGCTGGCTGGTACCTTGACCGACCCGCTCAACCTGGGCGCGCTGGACCTGCGCCTGAAACTGGCTGGCACCAGCCTGAGCAACCTGTATCCGTTGACCGGGGTAACACTGCCGGATTCGCCGCCGTACTCCACTGATGGCCATCTGACCGCCAAACTGCGTGAAGCCAGTGGCGCGACCTTCAGCTATGAAAACTTCAACGGCAAGATCGGCAGCAGTGATATCCACGGCGACCTCAAATACGTGGCCAGCCAGCCACGGCCCAAGCTGAGCGGCAAGCTGGTGTCCAACCAGTTGCTGATGGCTGACCTGGGGCCGTTGATCGGTGCCGACTCCAATGCCAAGCAAAAGGCTCGCGGCGGCGAGAGCAAGCAGCCTGCGGGCAAGGTGCTGCCGGTCGAAGAATTCCGCACCGAGCGCTGGCGCGACATGGACGCCGACGTCGAACTCACCGGCAAACGCATCGTGCAAAGCGCCGAACTGCCCTTTACCGACCTCTACACCCATGTGGTGCTCAATGATGGCGAGCTGAGCCTGGAGCCGCTGCGCTTTGGCGTGGCGGGCGGCAAGCTGGACGCGCAAATCCGCCTCAACGGTCGTGCCACGCCCTTGAAAGGCAGCGCCAGGCTGACCGCGCGCAACTTCAAGCTCAAGCAACTGTTCCCGACCTTTGAACCGATGAAAACCAGTTTCGGCGAACTCAATGGCGATGCCACGCTTGCCGGCACTGGCAATTCGGTGGCCAAGTTGCTGGGCACCGCCAACGGTGATCTGAAAATGATCATCAACGACGGCGCTATCAGCCGCAGCTTGATGGAAATTGCCGGTCTTAACGTAGGCAACTACGTTGTAGGCAAAATCTTTGGCGACGAAGACGTCAAGATCAACTGTGCGGCGGCAGATCTGGGGATCAAGAGCGGGCTGGCCAGTACCCGCTTGTTTGTGTTCGATACCGAGAACGCGATTATCTACATTGACGGTACGGTCAACCTGGCCACCGAGCAGCTGGACTTGAAAATCACCCCGGAATCCAAAGGGCTGCGCCTGTTTTCGCTGCGTTCGCCGCTGTATGTGCGCGGTACCTTTGCCAACCCGTCAGCGGGGGTGCAGGCCGTGCCGTTGCTGTTGCGCGGTGCCGGCATGGTGGCGTTGGGTGTGATTGCAGGGCCGGCGGCGGGGCTGCTGGCGTTGGTTGCGCCGAGCGGTGGCGAACCCAACCAGTGCGCACCGCTACTGCAACAAATGCAGCAGGGCAAGGTGCCGAAGACGGTGAAGTAGATCAAAAGCCCCTGACCTTATAGGTGGCAGCTGCTTTTGTGGGGCGGGCAACTGGGGCTGCTTTTGTGGGAGCAGGCTTGCCTGCGATGCAGGCGCTGCGGTGTGGCAGGTGCGCCGCGCTGACTCCATCGCGAGCAAGCCCGCTCCCACGGGGTTATGTCGTGCAGGTTTTGCGCAACGGCGTAGTCCAGCGCTCCGACAGAATCACCCCGCCCAGGGTCAGCGCCCCGCCAATCAGGTGATAGGCATGTAACTGCTCCTTGAGCACCACAGCCGCGATCAGCGCAGTAATCAGCGGCAGCAGGTTGAAAAACAGCGTGGTACGGCTCGGGCCAAGCGTGGCCACGGCTTTCATCCAGGCCAGCGGTGCGATCATCGACGCCAGCACGCAGGCGTAAAGCACCAGCCCGATGTTATGCACCGTTGGCCCGACTTTCGGTGAGGCCAGATACAGCGGAAACAACACCACAATCGCCACCAGCACTTGCAGATACAGCATCTGCAGCGGTGGCAGGCGCAGCTGCCATTTTTTCAGCAAGGTGCTGTAAATCGCATAGGCCAGGGTCGCGACCAGCATCATCGCGTCGCCCAGGTTCAGGCCGTGATCGAGCAAGGCCGCCAGGCTACCGCTGGAGACCACCACCAGCACCCCGACAAATGACACGATGGCGCCCACCAGGGCCCCGGCTGTCAGGCGTTGGCCCAGGCTGATGATCGACATGCTCAGCACCATCAGTGGCATCAATGACAGGATAATGCCCATATTGGTCGCCGATGTACGCGCTGCGGCGTAGTAGGCCAGGCTCTGGTACACCGCCATGCCCAGCACCCCAAGGATGAAAATCTTGCCCAGGTTGGGGCGGATAACTGACCAGTTGGCTATCACCGATTTGAGCATAAAGGGCGTAAACAGCAGGCCTGCCAGCAGCCAGCGATAAAAGCCGATCTCGGACGGGAAGATCGCTCCTACCGCCAGTTTGTTGATAACGGTATTGCCGGCCCAGATAAAAATGGCCAGTAGCGGGTAAGCGTATTGCATCGGTGACAACCACAGGGTTAATGAGCCGCGATTATCCGCCTGTCTGTCTGCAAGCCTATACTGCGATCCAGCCAACCTCACCCCGAATCCAGACAGCATGCGCAAGAATCTGATCAACGTCCCCGAGTTCGACGGCCTGCCGGCGCCGGTTTACTTTCGCTATGCTGAGATCGAAGCCCACAGCCATGCCGTGCCCCACGCCCATTCCTGGGGCTCGCTGGACTATGTGGCCCACGGGGTGATGCGCTTTGAAGTCGATGGCCAGCGCTTTATGTCGCCACCGCAATACGCCGTCTGGGTGCCGCCCAACACCGAGCACAGTGCCTACAACGCCCAGGCGATTGTTTACCGTTCGGTGTATCTGGATGCCGTGCACTGCCAGCATTTGCCGAGCACTCCGGTCACCTTGGCCATCAGCGATATTTTGAAGGCCATCCTCAGCGACTTTGCCCGCCGCGATATCAATATCCCGCGCAGCGATGCCGATATCAGGCTGGCCCAGGTGCTGGTCGATCAGTTGCGCCAGGCGCCGGTGCATCAGTGCTTCTTGCCTTATGCCAGCCATCCGGGCCTGCTGCTGGTGCTGGAAGCGCTGCAACAGGCGCCGGGTGATAACCGCCCGTTGGGCCAGTGGGCGCAACAGGTACATGTCAGTGAGCGCACGCTGGCGCGGCTATTTGTACGGGAGCTGGGCATGAGCTTTGGCGAGTGGCGCCAGCGCCTGCGGTTTCTGGCCGCGATCGAGGCGCTGGAGTCGGGGCGCAGCGTGCAGGACGTGGGCTTCGACCTGGGGTACAGCACCTCTTCGGCGTTTATTGCGATGTTTGCGCGTCAGGCGGGTTGCACCCCGGAACAGTACCGGCGTCAGGCACGGGTGTTGTAACAAAGTTTGTCTACACTTCACTGGATCGCGCTGCACATGGCGCGCCAACAAGGAGAAAACTCCATGAAGATGCTGCGTGTTCCTCTGCTGATGATCGGCCTGCTCCTGTGTTCCCAGGGTTTTGCCGCCACGGCCCAACAAAACAAAATGACCACCTGCAACGCCGACGCCAGTGCCAAGACCCTCAAGGGCGATGAGCGCAAAGCCTTTATGAGTACCTGCCTCAAGGCCAAACCGGCTACCCAGCAAGACAAAATGAAAACCTGCAATGCCACCGCTGGCACCCAGGCCCTCAAGGGCGATGCACGCAAAGCCTTTATGAGTGATTGCCTGAAGAAAAAATGATCGGCACTGTGGGAGCGGGCTTGCTCGCGATGGCCTCACTGCGGTTTACCTGACAGATCGCAGCGCCTGGATCGCGAGCAAGCCCGCTCCCACAGGGTGTATGCCCGTCCGCAAGTCACAAATTCTAGTGCTCGCAGCTGAAGGCTGGCAGACTGCCTGTCCTTCTACGCTGTCAGTTTTGAGGCTGTATGCCATCGTTTTCTCAGCGTCACATCGTCCTGGCCAGCTACATCATCATGGCTGGCGGCCTGTTATTGGTCTTTCCGTTGCGTTTGTTGCCCAGCCTGCTGGCCGGGTTGTTGGTGTTCGAGCTGGTCAATATGCTTACCCCGCAGTTGCAGCGCCTGATCGCCGGGCGTCGTGCGCGCTGGCTGGCGGTGGCGCTGCTGGGCACCTTGATCGTCAGCGTGCTGGCGCTGATCTTTGCCGGAGCCATCAGCTTTTTGCTGCATGAAGCCGAAAACCCCGGCGCATCCCTGAACAAGTTCATGGTGGTCGTAGACCGGGCGCGTGGGCAGTTACCGCCGTTTCTGGACAGCTACCTGCCAGCCAGTGCCGCCGAGTTTCGGATCGCCATCGGCGAATGGATGAACAAGCACCTCAGCGATCTGCAATTGGTGGGCAAAGACGCCGCGCACATGTTCGTCACCCTGCTGATCGGCATGGTGTTGGGCGCGATCATCGCCCTGCAGCGCATCCCCGATATCAGCCGGCGCAAGCCGTTGTCGGCCGCGCTATTCGAACGTCTGCACCTGCTGGTGCAGGCTTTTCGCAATATCGTGTTTGCGCAAATCAAGATCGCCCTGCTCAACACCGCGTTTACCGCGGTATTCCTGGCCGTGGTCCTGCCGCTGCTGGGGGTGCATCTGCCGCTGACCAAGACCCTGATCGTGCTGACCTTTTTGTTGGGCTTGCTGCCCGTGATCGGCAACCTGATTTCCAACACCCTGATCACCATCGTCGGTTTGTCGCTGTCGATCTGGGTGGCGATAGGGGCGCTGGGTTACCTGATTGTTATCCACAAGCTGGAATACTTTCTCAACGCCAAGATCGTCGGCGGGCAAATCAGTGCCAAGTCGTGGGAGTTGCTGCTGGCGATGCTGGTATTCGAGGCAGCCTTCGGCCTGCCGGGCGTGGTGGCGGGGCCGATCTACTATGCGTATTTGAAGAGTGAGCTGAAGCAGGTGGGGTTGGTTTAGCTTTAACGCATGACCTTGTAGCCGCTGCCGAAGGCTGCGATAAGGGCCACAGGCCCTTTTGACAGCGGGGCTGCTACGCAGCCCATCGCAGCCTGCGGCAGCGGCAGCGGCTACAGGGGTTAGGTGTCAGCCGTAACGCTTTTTAGCCTCAATCGCCAAACCGCTGCCGATGCTGCCGAAGATATTGCCTTCGACATGCTGGGCATTGGGCAGCATGGCCGCGACGCTCTGGCGCAAGGCCGGAATCCCGCTCGAACCACCGGTGAAGAACACCGTGTCCACCTGCTCGACACCCACGCCGGCATTGCCCAGCAATTGCGTCACGCTGTTGCGGATGCGTTCCAGCTGGTTGTCGATGGACTCTTCAAACATTGCCCGGCTCAGGTCTACGCTCAGGCCCGCTTCCACCCGGTCCAGCGGCACATGGCGGCTGTCGTTGTGGGTCAGTTCGATTTTGGTCTGCTCGATTTCCATCGCCAGCCAATGCCCTGCGCGCTGTTCGATCAACTTGAACAGACGGTCGATACCGCCGGTGTCTTCGATGTCGTAGCGCATGCTGCCCAGCGACAGCTGGGATTTTTGCGAGTACACCGAGTTGATGGTGTGCCAGGTCGCCAGGTTCATGTGATGGCTGGTGGGCATGTAGGCACCGCTTTTCATGCGGCTGCCGTAGCCGAACAATGGCATTACGCCTTGCAGGCTTAACTGTTTGTCGAAATCGGTACCGCCCACATGCACGCCGCCGGTAGCGAGGATGTCGTCCTGGCGGTTGTCCAGGCCACGGCGCTCGGGCGACAGGCGTACCAGCGAGAAGTCGGAAGTACCACCCCCGATATCGACAATCAGCACCAGTTCTTCGCGCTCGATGGTGGACTCGTAGTCGAATGCCGCTGCGATCGGTTCGTACTGGAAGGACACTTCCTTGAAGCCGATGGCGCGGGCCACGTCGGTCAGGGTGTTTTCGGCTTCCTGGTCGGCCAGGGGATCGTCGTCGACGAAAAACACCGGGCGGCCCAGTACCACTTCTTCGAATTCACGACCGGCGGTCGCTTCGGCGCGCTTTTTCAGCTGGGCGATAAACAGCCCCAACAAGTCCTTGAACGGCATCGCCGTGCCCAGAACGCTGGTGTCGTGTTTGATCAGCTTGGAGCCCAGCAGGCTCTTGAGCGAGCGCATCAGGCGGCCTTCGTAGCCTTCCAGGTACTCATGCAGCGCCAGACGGCCGTACACCGGGCGGCGTTCTTCCATATTGAAGAACACCACCGAGGGCAGGGTGATCTTGTCGTCCTCCAGCGCAATGAGGGTTTCCACGCCTGGACGCAGCCAGCCGACGGTGGAGTTGGACGTGCCGAAGTCGATACCGCAGGCACGTGCTGGAGAGGCGCTTTTCATGTCTTTCGTGTTCCGGTTAAAAAACGGCCGCGCAGTGTATGCCAGACCGCCACAGAATCGAAGCACGACTAATCGTTAAATCGCAGGTTTTAATCCACTTGAAAGACTATCCTTGATCCCCAAACTTCCAGTCATTGGCTTGGTAGTTGGCAGGCGATTGTGTGAAGCCCGTAGGCTGCCGATAAACTTTTGCAGCGCTGTTCTTGAGATCGGTCAAACGACAGGCCGGCCAACCGGAGCATTCTGGCTGGTCGCAGCAGCGCCATATTGATAACGGATGGTGATCCTTACATGGACTTCAAAGACTATTACAAGATCCTGGGTGTCGAGCCCACGGCTGACGACAAGGCGATCAAGACCGCCTATCGCAAGCTGGCGCGCAAATATCACCCGGATGTAAGCAAGGAAAAGGACGCCGAGGCTAAGTTCAAGGACGTCAACGAAGCGTATGAAGCACTGAAAAGTGCCGATAAACGCGCCGAATACGATGAAATTCGTAAATATGGCCAGCATGGCCAGCCGTTCCAGGGCCCGCCGGGGTGGCAGGGTCATTCCAGTGGTGGCTTCGAGGATTCGGGCGATTTCTCGGACTTCTTCAGCTCGATCTTCGGTTCGCGCGGTGGTGGCTTTGGTGGGCAATCAGGCCGCAGTGCGGGCCGTCGCGGGCAGGATGTAGAAATGGAATTGCCGATTTTTCTTGAAGAAACCCTGTCGGGCGAGTCGAAGCCGATCAGCTTCCAGATCGGTGGCGTCAGCAAGACCCTGAATGTGAAGATCCCGGCCGGTGTGACCGACGGCGAACGTATCCGCCTCAAGGGCCAGGGTGGTCCGGGCGTGGGTGGCGGGGCCAATGGTGATCTGTACCTGATCATCCGCTTTGCGCCGCATCCGAAGTTCGACGTGGAAGGTCACGACCTGGTCATCACCGTGCCGCTGGCACCGTGGGAAGCTGCGTTGGGTACCAAGGTGGCGATCCCGACCTTGACCAGCAAGGTGATGATGACCATTCGCCCTGACAGCCAGAGTGGTCAGCGCATGCGTATCAAGGGCCACGGCCTGGTCGACAAGAAAGGCCAGCGTGGTGATTTGTATGCCCAATTGAAAGTGGTCATGCCGACCCATGGCGACGAAGCCACCAAAGCCCTGTGGCAAGAACTCGCCGACAAAGCGGCATTTGACCCGAGAGCCCAATGGAGTAACTGATCATGAGCAGCACCCTGATCGTTCAGCTGGACATGGAAAGGTTCTGCGAAGAGGCCAATATCCCGGCCACTTACGTGATAGAGATTGTCGAACACGGAATTATCGAACCTCAGGGCCGCACGCCTGACGTGTGGCGTTTTGAAGACTACGAACTGGTTATCGCCAGGCGTGCGGCCAAGCTGCGTGATGATCTGCAGATGGAATGGGAAGGCGTGGCGCTGGCGCTGGATCTGCTCGAAGAAGTGCAGCAATTGCGTGCTGAAAATCAGCGATTGAAACAGCAGCTGGGGCGGTTTGTGGCGCAATAGCTGAAGCCTGCCCACAGGCTTTGTGGGAGCTGGCTTGCCTGCGATGGTATCGGCGCGGTGTTCCTGTTGAACCGCGGCGACTGAATCGCGAGCAAGCCCACTCCCACAGAGAGCGTTTGCAGATGGCTCAGGCGTTTTTGGGCAACACCACCGTAAACGTCGTGCCCTCGGCTTCGGTCGAGGTCACGTCGATGCGGCCCCCGTGCGCGTCCACCACTTCCTTGATGATAAACAGCCCCAGGCCCAGGCTGGTCGACGTACCCGGCTGGCTCAGGTCTTCGCTGGGGCTGCGCACCAGCGGGTCGAACAGGGTGCCGATGGCATCCTCGGCGATGGGCATGCCGACGTTGTGCACGCGCAAGGTCACGGCTTCGCTGTCCCCGCTCAGGTGCAAGGTCACCTTGCCCCGGCGCGCCCCGTGCTGCAGGGCGTTGCCGATCAGGTTTTGCAGCAGTTGCCCCAGCCGGCGCGGGTCCCAGTGCCCTTGCACATCACCCTCGACCTGCAGCGTCGGGGCGCAATCCGGTTGCCCGGCGCAGGCTTCGTCCAGCGCCGCCTGGCAGGCCTGGCCCAAGTCCATCGCCCGCGGCTCGATCGGCAGGCTGGTACCCAGGCGGCTGCGCACGAACTCCAGCAAATCATTGACCATCGCGCCCATGTGCCGCGCGCCATTCTTGATCGCCAGCAGATAAGGCTGCGCCACAGGATCGAGGCGGGTTTTGCGTTCAAGCATTTCGCTGGACATGCTCACCGCCTGCAACGGTGCACGCAGGTCGTGGCCGAGGATGGCAAGGAAGATGTCCCGCGAGCGGTTGACCTGTTCGGCATAGGCCGCCGTGGATTCGGCCAGTGCCTGATCGATGGCTTCGTTGAAGCGGATCATGTCCTGCATATGCGACAGGGCGGGCGCGTCGATGCTGGCGACCCACAAGCGGATCACGCAGGCGCGCAGATGGCGGAATTCCGAAGTCATCTGCACCAGGTCAAAGCCCACCGTGTGCCGCAACTCGCCGTGGCTGGCGGCGGCTTCGTCCAGGGCCGGGCTGGTTTCGGGGCCTTCGCCCTCAGCCTTGGCCTGCTGCTCGCTGGCGGTTTGGGCGGTGTTCATGTCCCGCGAGGCAGCCAGCAGGATTTCCCTGGCATGGTCGCGCAGCGCCACGCTGTTCATGGTCTCGGCAGCCGGGGTGATGGTCTCGGCAAACTGCTCCCATTCATCGACGATACGGTCAACATTGAGCACGATGAATTCAGATAGGCCCATGACCCCACATACCTTGCTGCAAGAGCGGTTGTAATGAAAAGTGACGCATCTTAACGTCAATTCCGTATTTTCAATACAACCGCCAATCCCCTGCAAATACGGGCTGTCAGAACAGAAAGTAGCGCTGTGCCATCGGCAGCACGTCGGCCGGTTCACACCACAGCAATACACCATCGGCCTTGACCTGATAGGTCTGCGGGTCGACCTCGATTTCAGGCAGGTAGCCGTTGTGGATCAGGTCCTTTTTCTGTACATCCCGGCAGCCCTTGACCACCGCAATTTGCTTTTGCAAACCCAGCGCTGCCGGCACGCCTGCGTCCAAGGCGGCCTGGCTGATAAAGGTCAGGCAGGTGGCATGGCGCGAGCCGCCGTAGCTGGCGAACATCGGGCGATAGTGAACCGGTTGCGGCGTGGGGATCGAGGCGTTGGCATCGCCCATCAGGCTCGACGCGATAGCCCCGCCCTTGATGATCAGCGTCGGTTTGACGCCGAAGAACGCCGGGCGCCACAGCACCAGGTCAGCCCACTTGCCCACTTCCACCGACCCTACTTCATGGCTTACGCCGTGGGTGATCGCCGGGTTGATGGTGTATTTGGCGATATAGCGCTTGGCGCGGAAGTTGTCGTTGCCAGGTGCATCTTCGGGCAGCGGGCCGCGCTGTTTTTTCATTTTGTCGGCAGTTTGCCAGGTGCGTGTGATTACTTCGCCGACGCGGCCCATGGCCTGGCTGTCGGAGCTGATCATGGAGAACGCACCGAGGTCATGGAGGATGTCTTCGGCAGCGATGGTCTCGCGGCGGATGCGGCTTTCGGCGAAGGCCACGTCCTCGGCGATGCTCGGGTCGAGGTGATGGCAGACCATCAGCATGTCGAGGTGTTCGTCGATGGTGTTGCGGGTAAAGGGACGGGTCGGGTTGGTGGAGCTGGGCAGCACGTTGGTCAGGCCGCAGGCCTTGATGATGTCCGGCGCATGCCCGCCACCGGCACCTTCGGTGTGATAGGTGTGGATGGTGCGGCCCTTGAAGGCGGCGAGGGTGGTTTCGACAAAGCCGGACTCGTTCAGGGTGTCGCTGTGGATCGCCACTTGTACGTCATACCGGTCAGCGACCGTCAGGCAGTTGTCGATGGATGCCGGGGTGGTGCCCCAGTCCTCGTGTAGCTTGAGGCCGATGGCCCCGGCTTCGACCTGCTCGATCAGCGGCTGCGGCAGGCTGGCGTTACCCTTGCCGGTAAAGCCCATGTTCATCGGGAACGAATCGGCGGCCTGGAGCATGCGCGCCATGTGCCACGGCCCGGAGGTGCAGGTGGTGGCATTGGTGCCGGTGGCTGGCCCGGTGCCGCCGCCGATCATGGTGGTTACGCCGCTGTTGAGCGCTTCTTCGATCTGCTGCGGGCAGATAAAGTGGATATGGGTGTCGATGCCGCCGGCGGTAAGGATCATGCCTTCACCGGCGATCACTTCGGTGCTGGCGCCGATGGCGATGGTGACGTTGGGCTGGATATCCGGGTTGCCGGCCTTGCCGATGGCATGGATGCGCCCGTTCTTGAGGCCCACATCGGCCTTGACGATGCCCCAGTGATCGATGATCAGCGCGTTGGTGATCAGCGTGTCCACCACCTCGGCAGCAAGCAGCTGGCTCTGGCCCATGCCGTCACGGATCACCTTGCCGCCGCCGAACTTCACTTCTTCGCCATAGGTGGTGAAGTCCTGTTCGACTTCGATCCACAACTCGGTGTCGGCCAGGCGAACCTTGTCACCGACGGTAGGGCCGAACATGTCGGCGTAGGCCTGACGGGAGATTTTCATGGTGCGTTCCTGAACATTAATTCGGATTTTGTGGGAGCGGGCTTGCTCGCGATGCGGGCGGCGCGGTTTGCCTGCATGACCGCGTAGATGCCATCGCGAGCCAGCCCGCTCCCACAGGGGGATGGTGTGTTTCAGGTCAATCCAGCTCGCCCATCACTCGCCCGGCAAAGCCGAACACCCTGCGCAATCCGGCCAGTTCCACCAGCTCTACTTCGCGGGTTTGGCCCGGCTCGAAGCGCACGGCGGTGCCGGCCGGGATGTTCAGGCGCATGCCGCGGCTGTCGCCACGGTCAAACATCAGGGCATCGTTGGTTTCGAAAAAGTGATAGTGCGAGCCGACCTGAATCGGCCGGTCACCACGGTTCGATACGCTCAGGCTGAGGGTGCGGCGACCCACATTCAGCTCGATGTCGCCTGCTTCAATACGGTATTCACCCGGAATCATTGCGGCTCACTCAAGGTTTTGAAGTAGATGGCAGTCGGGCTGTAATGGCCGTCGGGGCTTTGGCAGTAGTTGGGCAGTTCGCCCACGCGGGTATAGCCCAGGGCGCTGTAGAAGTTCTCGGCGGGGGAGCCGGCTTCAGTGTCCAGGTGCAGCAAGCCGCGCTTGAGTTCGCGAGCGCCCTGTTCCAGGGCATGGATCAACACCTGGCCCAGCCCGCGGCGACGCACTTCATTGAGCACCAGCAATTTTTGCACCTCGGCACGGTTCAGGCCGTTGGCCTTCTGGCACAGCGCCAGTTGCACGCTGGCCAGGACGCGCTGATCTTCCACCAGTACCCAGAGCAGCAGGTTGCCTTGCTCCAGTTGCGCGTGAACTTCGTTGAAGTAGCGGCTGGCCTGGGGCTGGTCCAGGTCGTTCATGAACCCCACCGACGCGCCGTGCCCGACTGCATCGAGCAGCAACACGATCAAGTCATCGCGGTATTGGGCAAAGCTCTGCGCGGTGACGCGTACTACCTGCTCGGCATTCATTGTCCGGGCTCCTTGGGCGGCAGGGCGCCGGGGTTGAGCATCAGTTGCATAAAGGTCAGGTCGAGCCAGCGGCCGAACTTGATCCCCACCTGCGGCATGCGCCCGCTGGTGACGAAACCCAGTTGTTTGTGGACATGGATCGACGCCGCGTTGCCGCCTTCGATGGCGGCGACCATCACGTGTTTGTCGCAGGCCCGGGCGCGCTTGATCAACTCGGCCAGCAATTGTGGCCCAAGCTTTTTGCCGCGCTGCTCGGGGTGGATATACACCGAGTGCTCGACGGTATGGCGAAAGCCCTCGAACGGACGCCAGTCGCCGAACGAGGCATAGCCCAGGGCGATATTGGCTTCGTCGACGATCACCAGGATCGGGTAGCCCTGGGCCTGGCGGGCGTCGAACCATTGTTGGCGGTTGGCCAGGTCGACGGTCTGTTCGTTCCAGATGGCCAGGGTGTTGAGCACCGCATCGTTGTAGATATCGCGAATCGCCGGCAGGTCCGCCGCGACTGCATCACGAATGACATAAGACATGCTCGGCCTCAGGCGATGGGTTGGTGGACGGTGACCAGTTTGGTGCCATCCGGGAAGGTGGCTTCGACCTGGATGTCGGGGATCATTTCCGGAATGCCTTCCATCACTTGGTCGCGGGTCAGCAAGGTGGTGCCGTAGTGCATCAGCTCGGCGACGGTGCGGCCATCGCGGGCGCCTTCGAGCAGCGCGGCGGAGATATAGGCGATGGTTTCCGGGTAGTTGAGAATTACACCGCGGGCCAACCGACGCTCGGCCAGCAGGCCTGCGGTGAAGATCAGCATCTTGTCTTTTTCGCGTGGGGTCAGGTCCATGGTCGGGTCCGTGTTCGGCAGTTAAAAATTGTGTTTGTGCTCAAAATAAAAAGCCCCTCACCCCAACCCTCTCCCAGAGGGAGAGGGAGCTGATCTGTGGTGCTACGCAAATCTGCTTTTGCCTTTAGTCCCCTCTCCCTCTGGGAGAGGGCTAGGGTGAGGGCGCTCTTCAGGTACTCCAGATGCGTGGCGCCAATGCCTCGCGCCCCAGCAATGCTGGGCGCAGCAAGCGCCATAAATCAATCAGCCAGCTGCGCGCCTGCAAGGCTTCACCGGCCAGGCAGCGTGCAACCAGTAAACCCGGTAATTGAGTCAAATCCCCGCGCACCGGGTTGGCCAGCGAGCGGCAGCGCTCCAGCAGCTCGGCACTGATCTCACCTGTCACCAGCAGTGTGGCGAACACCGGGTTGCCGTCCAGGCCAATGGGTGAATCCAGCAGCCCGTCGCCGCCAGCAATGCGCTGGCGCTCGTGCCAGAGCAACTGGCCGTCGCGGCGGATATCCAGGTGCGACTGAAAGTGCCCGTGCTCAAACCGTTCGCCACTGGCCAGGCGCCCCAGCGCCACCATGTCCCAGTAAAACAGCCGGGCATCGCCTTCAAGTTCAATCCGGGTGGTGAGTTCAGCCTGGGCCGCGCTGAACACGATGGTCTCCTGCGGCAGCCATTCCAGGGTCGCGCCGGCGGCCACGATCAATTCGACTGTCTGGTAAGCCGGGCCTGCCGCGCGATACCACTTGGCCGCGCCAGGACTGGTCAGTTGCGCCCAGGCACCGGGGCCGACGCTGGCGCTGATGCTCAGTTGGTCGCCCCCGGCAATCCCCCCCGGCGGGTGGACAATGATGTGCTGGCACACCTCGGGGCCTTCGGCATACAGGTGCTTTTGCACCCGCAGCGGTCCGAGGTGGCGGCGCAGGGTCGGCCGCGTGCTGTCGCCGAAACGGCCATAGCCCAGCTCCAGCTCGGCGAGCCAGCTGGGGGTGAACAATGCGGTGTTGGCCGGCAGGTTCATATGTAGGACTTTTCACCAAGTAGAGACGCAGATTAAATCGTTACCAGCCCGCGTACACCTTCTGTTTGCATATTTTCACCCCGGCCCTGCTGCACGATTTCGCCACGGGACATCACCAGATACTGGTCGGCCAGTTCTTCGGCAAAGTCATAAAACTGCTCCACCAGCAAAATCGCCATATCGCCGCGGGCGGCGAGCATTTTGATCACCGCGCCGATCTCCTTGATCACCGAGGGCTGGATGCCTTCGGTGGGTTCGTCTAGGATCAGCAGGCGCGGGCGACTGGCCAGGGCGCGACCGATGGCCAGCTGTTGCTGCTGGCCGCCGGACAAGTCGCCGCCGCGCCGATGCTTCATTTGCAGCAGCACCGGGAACAGCTCGTAGATAAATGCCGGCACCTCTTTGGCCTCGGCGCCGGGAAAGCGCGACAGCCCCATCAGCAGGTTTTCTTCCACTGTCAGGCGCCCGAAAATCTCCCGGCCCTGGGGCACATAGGCGATCCCGGCATGTACCCGCTGGTGGGGTTTGAGCGTGGTGATTGGCTGGCCTTCCCACTGCACGCTGCCTTCCTTGATTGGCAGCAAACCCATCAGGCATTTGAGCAGCGTGGTCTTGCCCACGCCATTGCGGCCCAGCAGGCAGGTGACTTCGCCGACTTTGACCTCGAATGACAGGCCGCGCAGGATATGGCTGCCGCCGTAGTACTGATGCAGTTTTTCGACGTTAAGCATGTTCAGATTCTCCCCATGCCCCTGTGGGAGCGGGCTTGCCCGCGATGGCATCACCGCGGATTGACTGACAGATCGCATCGCCTGAATCGCGGGCAAGCCCGCTCCCACCCAAGGCAGGCTTTCAGCGACCCAGGTAGACCTCGATCACCCGTTCATCCGCCTGCACCTGTTCCAGCGAGCCTTCGGCCAATACGCTGCCCTGATGCAGCACGGTGACGTGGTCGGCAATCGAGCCGACAAAGCCCATGTCATGCTCCACCACCATCAACGAGTGCTTGCCCGCCAGGCTCTTGAACAGCTCGGCGGTGAATTCGGTTTCGGCATCGGTCATGCCCGCTACCGGCTCGTCAAGCAACAGCAGTTGCGGGTCTTGCACCAGCAACATGCCAATTTCCAGAAACTGCTTCTGGCCGTGGGACAACAGCCCCGCAGGCCGATGGGCCGAGCCGCTCAGGCGGATGGTGTGCAGCACTTCACCGATGCGGTCCTTTTGCTCGCCCGACAGCTTCGCGCGCAAGCTGGCCCATACCGACTTGTCGGTCTTTTGTGCCAGTTCCAGGTTTTCGAACACGCTCAGGGCTTCAAACACCGTAGGCTTCTGGAACTTGCGGCCGATACCGGCCTGGGCGATCTGCACTTCGCTCATCTGGCGCAGGTCGAGGGTTTCGCCAAACCAGGCCTGGCCTTCACTGGGCCGGGTCTTGCCGGTAATCACGTCCATCATGGTGGTCTTGCCCGCGCCATTGGGGCCGATGATGCAACGCAGTTCGCCGACACCGATATACAGGTTGAGGTTGTTCAGGGCCTTGAAGCCATCGAAGCTGACGCTGATGTCTTCCAGGGTCAGGATGGTGCCGTGGCGGGTGTTCAGCCCCGACCCGGCGGCTTGCCCCAGGCCAATGGCGTCGCGGCTGCTGCCAGCGTCCAGCACGGGTTCGAGCATGAATTCGGCGGTCGGTGTGATTCTCATTGTTCGCCTCTTTTTTTCAGCAGGCCAATCACGCCTTTGGGCAGGTACAGGGTCACGACGATAAACAGCGCGCCCAGGAAGAACAGCCAGTATTCGGGGAAGGCCACGGTAAACCAGCTCTTCATGCCGTTGACCACACCGGCGCCCAGCAACGGCCCGATCAGGGTGCCGCGCCCGCCGAGGGCGACCCATACGGCGGCTTCGATGGAGTTGGTCGGCGACATTTCACCCGGGTTGATAATGCCCACCTGCGGCACATACAAGGCCCCGGCCAGACCGCACAACACCGCGCTCAATACCCACACGAACAGCTTGAAACCGCGCGGGTCGTAGCCGCAGAACATCAGGCGGTTTTCTGCATCGCGCAGCGCCGTCAGCACCCGGCCGAACTTGCTGCGCGCCAGCCGCCAGCCAAGGAACAGGCTGGCCACCAACAGCAACACGGTGGCGAAAAACAGCGCGGCGCGGGTGCCCGGTTCGGTAATGCCAAAGCCCAGGATGCTGCGAAAGTTGGTAAAGCCGTTGTTGCCGCCAAAGCCGGTTTCGTTGCGGAAGAACAGCAGCATCCCGGCGAAGGTCAGGGCCTGGGTCATGATCGAGAAATACACGCCCTTGATCCGCGAGCGAAAGGCGAAAAAGCCGAACACCAAAGCCAGCAGGCCGGGAGCCAATACCACCAGGCACATGGCCCACCAGAAATGCTCGGTGCCGACCCAGTACCACGGTAATTCAGTCCACGATAAAAAGGTCATGAAGGCCGGCAGCTCATCGCCCGAGGCCTGGCGCATCAGGTACATACCCATCGCGTAGCCGCCCAGGGCGAAGAACAGGCCGTGGCCGAGCGACAGCAGCCCGGCGTAACCCCAGACCAGATCCAGCGCCAGGGCGACAATGGCGTAGCAGAGGATCTTGCCCACCAGCGTCAGGGTGTAGGCCGAGACCTGTAACGGGCTGTCGGCGGGCAGCAGCGACAGCAGCGGCAGGGCCAGCAACACCAGCAACACCAACGCGCCCGCCAGCGTAGTAACCGTGGGCCCGGCCTTTTGTGCAGCAGTGACCATCAGAGGCTGATTCATCAGTCGATCACCCGTCCTTTAAGCGCGAAGAGCCCCTGCGGACGCTTCTGGATAAACAGAATGATCAGTCCCAGAATCAGGATTTTGCCCAGTACGGCACCGATCTGCGGTTCAAGAATCTTGTTGGCAATGCCCAGGCCGAAGGCTGCATACACGGTGCCGGCCAATTGGCCGACGCCGCCCAGCACCACCACCAGAAACGAGTCGATGATGTAGCCCTGGCCCAGGTCCGGGCCGACGTTGCCGACCTGGCTCAGGGCCACGCCACCAAGCCCGGCAATTCCCGAGCCGAGGCCAAAGGCAAGCATGTCCACGCGCCCGGTGGGCACGCCGCAGCAGGCGGCCATGTTGCGGTTCTGGGTAACGGCGCGCACATTGAGGCCCAGGCGGGTCTTGTTCAGCAGCAGCCAGGTGAGCACCACCACGGCCAGGGCGAAGACGATGATCACCAGGCGGTTGTACGGCAGCACCAGGTTGGGCAGCACTTGCAGGCCGCCCGACAGCCAGGCCGGGTTGGCCACTTCGACGTTTTGCGCGCCGAACAACACACGCACCAGCTGGATCAGGATCAGGCTGATGCCCCAGGTGGCGAGCAGGGTTTCCAGCGGGCGGCCGTAGAGGTGGCGAATGATGGTGCGCTCCAGCAGCATGCCCACGGCTGCGGTGACGAAGAACGCCACCGGCAGGGCCAGCAGCGGGTAGAACTCGATGGCGCCGGGGGCAAAGCGCTGGAACAGCAACTGCACGCAGTAGGTGGAATAGGCGCCGAGCATCAGCATCTCGCCGTGGGCCATATTGATGACGCCCAGCAGGCCGAAGGTAATGGCCAGCCCCAGGGCCGCCAGCAGCAGGATCGAACCCAGGGACAAACCACTGAACGCCTGCCCCAGCAAATCGCCGATCAGCAGTTTGCGTTTGACTTGCACCAGGCTGGTTTCGGCGGCGGTGCGCACCCCGGCATCGGCTTCTGCGCCCGGTTGCAGCAGGTTTTCGAGACGGGTACGGGCCAGCGGCTCGCCGGTTTCACCCAGCAGGCGCACGGCTGCCAAACGCACGGCCGGGTCGGGGTCGACCAGTTGCAGATTGGCCAGCGCCAGGCTCAGGGCGCTGTGTACATCGCTGTCGGTTTCGCCGGCCAGTTGTCGGTCGAGGAAGTGGAGTTGTGCCGGTTTGGCGGATTTTTGCAGTTGCTGCGCGGCGCTTAAACGCAGTTTGGGATCGCTGGCGAGCAACTGATGGCTGGCCAGTGCCGTGTCGATCAGGCCGCGCAGGCGGTTGTTCAGGCGCAGGGTTTTAACCTGACCGTCTACTGTGACCTGGCCCTGTTGCAGGCTGTTGATCAGCTCTACGCGGGCGGGAACCGGTTGGGCCGCCCAGCTTTCCAGCAGTTGGGCCTGTGCGGAATTGTTGGCTGCTGCGAAGTCGCTGGCGTCATCGGCGAAGACGGCCAATGGCAGCAACAGCAGGCAGCTGAGGATAAGACGGTAAAGGGCAGTGGGCATAATCATGGCCTTGCACAGATAGAAGCAATTCAACACACCTGTGGGAGCGAGCAAGCCCGCTCCCACAAAAGCACAATGATGCGTCAGGCTTTAGTTACTCTTCACCGCGTAATCGGGCTTCTTGTCGTTACCCGGGATATAAGGGCTCCACGGCTGGGCGCGGATCGGCCCTTCGGTCTGCCACACCACGCTGAACTGCCCGTCGGGCTGGATCTCGCCGATCATCACCGGCTTGTGCAGGTGGTGGTTGGTCTTGTCCATCGTCAGGGTGTAGCCCGACGGTGCGGCAAAGGTCTGGCCAGCCAGCGCTTCGCGCACCTTGTCGACATCGGTGGACTTGGCTTTTTCCGCCGCCTGGGCCCACATGTGAATGCCCACATAGGTGGCCTCCATCGGGTCGTTGGTCACGGCCTTGTCGGCGCCCGGCAGGTTGTGGGCCTTGGCGTAGGCTTTCCAGTCGGCGACGAATTTGGCGTTGACCGGGTTTTCCACCGACTGGAAGTAGTTCCACGCCGCCAGGTTGCCCACCAGCGGTTTGGTGTCGATGCCGCGCAGTTCTTCCTCACCCACCGAGAATGCGATGACCGGCACGTCGGTCGCTTTCAGGCCCTGGTTGGCCAGCTCTTTATAGAAGGGCACGTTGGAGTCGCCGTTGACCGTGGAAATCACCGCGGTCTTGCCACCGGCCGAGAACTTTTTGATATTGGCCACGATGGTCTGGTAATCGCTGTGACCAAACGGGGTGTAGACCTCTTCGATGTCCTTGTCGGCGACACCCTTGGAATGCAGGAACGCCCGCAGGATCTTGTTGGTGGTGCGCGGGTACACGTAATCAGTGCCCAGCAGCACAAAGCGTTTGGCGCTGCCGCCATCTTCGCTCATCAGGTACTCCACCGCCGGGATCGCCTGCTGGTTCGGTGCGGCGCCGGTATAGAAAACGTTGGGCGACATCTCTTCGCCTTCGTATTGCACCGGGTAGAACAGCAGGCCGTTGAGTTCTTCAAAGACCGGCAATACCGACTTGCGCGACACCGAGGTCCAGCAGCCGAACACCACGGCGACCTTGTCCTGGGTCAGCAACTGCCGGCCTTTTTCGGCAAACAGCGGCCAGTTGGAGGCCGGGTCCACGACCACCGCTTCAAGCATCTTGCCGTTGACGCCGCCCTTGGCATTGATCTCGTCGATGGTCATCAGCGCCATGTCTTTGAGCGAGGTTTCGGAAATGGCCATGGTCCCGGACAGCGAATGCAGAATCCCCACCTTGATGGTCTCGGCGGCTTGTACCGTCCAGGTCATACCCATGGCGGCAATGGAGGCAGAGAGGGTGAAAGCCTTGAGCAAGCTACGACGCTTCATGGTGCGATCTCCGGGAACATGATGTTTATCAGGGGCAGATACGAACGGTACCGGGGCTTTTGCAAGGGCTGTGCCGAGACTGCGCAACCGCTCTGTGTCGTGGCTTTGCGCGAAAATCTGGCGTTTTGATGCCCCAGTTTGGGGCTGCAGATGCCAGCAAGGTGCGTTGTGCGCTCCGCTGTGGTGCCGGGCACCTTTAAACAGGAAATATTTAATTACCGCAGCAGGCAGGGGGATCCGGGCAAGGATGCAGGCAGGCCGTGTACCCGCCATTCCTTTTAGCCGAACGAGACCAATGCCCATGCAACAGCCACAAGCCACCCAGCAAGGCTGGGCCCCACCCAATGTGTTCGTTGAATTGCCCACCCTGAGCCCGCCGTTTTTGAGCGCGGACGATGCGGCGCGCTTTGCCCATGAGCTGATTGGCGACCACCGTGACGTGCAATACGGCGGGGCAATTGTGAAAAACAATCTGGAGCAGTTTTTTGCCACGCGCCCGGTGACGGGGCATGGCGCGCTGTTCAGGCCCGAGCGGGTCATGTCGACCAATCAGTCAGGCACGTTCAAGCACCCGCCGGGCTACACCTGCGTTGCCTTTTATCACTCCCATGCCGATATCTATGAGCAGGTCCAGACCCTGTACGAAGGCTGGCCGAGCGAAAGCCTGTTTGCCCGGGTCAACCTGTTCTCGCCGATCGATATCTACACCATGATGCTTATGCAGCCATTTGTGGCGGTCAGCTATTTGTCGGGGCTCAATGGTTCGCTGATTAAATACGAGTGCAGTGGCTCGGATGAGGAAAAGCACTTCACCCAGTTGCTGGGCAACGCCAGGGAGCGCTCGGTGGAGACGATCGACTCCCCACGCAAGGCTGCGCTGATCCTGATAAAGCTCGGCACGCTCAGCGTGATCCAGTCCAGTGAGTGCTGGGACAAAAAGGTCGGTGCGCTGGATGGCTCATTTACCCCCTGGACGCCCCAGAGCCTGCTGGATATCGAGCGCGTGATTATCCAGCGCCCGGCCTTCGGCCCGATTGTGAGCACTGAGGCGCTGGCCCTGCAATACGTGCGCAGCCGTACTGATCAGACGCCCGACGAGCATTACGGGGTGATCCTCAGGCACAACGAACGCGACGAGTTCGTGGTGTCCGAACCGATCACCACGCACATGGATTTCTCCCTGAACCGGGTGTTTCTCAAGTCCCGGGAAGGGGTGCCGGTGCTGCTGCCGGGCTATCAGCTGCATGCCTTGTATGGCTGTGATGGCGAATACCGAGACCCCACGCTGATCCCGGCCGAGCAGGCCTCGCTGTACAAGAACTTCCTGCACCCGCAATCCCTGGAGAACGGTATCGTGGTCGCCCAACTGCTGGGCAGACCAGCGCAACGCCAGGCTTTACCCCTGTTTATCGCGACCCGTGATGGCGCGATGCTCAAGTATGTGTCCCGTTACTCGGCCGATGAAAAGACCCTGTTTGCCAAGTTGTCCGAAGCCGAAGGCGGGGGCATGGAGCTGATCCGCAACTTGCTGGCCGATGTTGAACCGACGCTGTCGTTTATTCATCGGGTGGCCCACTGCGGTGAGTTGAGTGTGGTGCATAGCAGTGAACTGTGGAGCCAGGTCGGCCGGGTGCAAGTGGACTGGCAGCCGTATCGGGGGTTTGTGCGGCGCAACCTGGGCCCGACATTTGTCACCGCCGACGATGCCGCACGCCATGCTCACGAGCTGATCGCCGGGCGTGTGGATGCGGTCTATGGCGGGTTGATTTACCAGGACCAGAACCACAGGTATTTCGCCACCGAACCGCTGGCCGTTCACACCGAGATCTTTCAGCCGCAGCAGGTTATCCCCCCAGAGATGGCGGCCCTGGCGCCGCCCGGGGGCAGCGTGGTCGCGGCGTATCAGAGCCATCGGGTGCAGCCGCTGCAACTGTGGCGCCCGGCGAGCGAGGAACAGTTGATCCGCAATGTGTTTGAGCCCCACGAGCTGTACATGGCCATTCAGGACCGGGTCGAAATTGCTTCGCGCTACCTCTCGATCCGGGATGGCGCATTGCTCAAGCTCACCCCCCGGGGTTCGGCAGAAGAGCAGGCGTTTATGGCCAGCCTGGCGCCGCCGGCCGAGCACCCGGAGCAGGTGCGCAAAAACACCCTGCAAATGCAGCTGCGCGCCAATGCCCTGATGCCCAGCGATTATGTCGCCCGGATCAGCAAGGCCTGCGGTCTGCATGTGGTGATGGGCAGCGCACTGTGGGGCAACCCGGGGCAAGTGACGCCCAAGTGGAAACCCTGCGAAGTACGCGCCGGAATTTACGAGGTCAAGGTGCAGCCGCCATTGAGCCCGATTTTTGCCCAGGCCCAGGACGCCATGCGTTATGCCCACGAGCGTATGGGCGAGCGTAAATACCGTCAGTTCGGGGTCATCCTGAAAAAAACCGACCGTGATGAATTTGTCGTCACCCAGCCGTTTGTTGCCGGGCGCCTGGGCATGCAATTGGGGCGTATTTTTCCTCATCCCTTTGGCCTGCTGGGGTACAGCCTGCCCCGGGGGTTCAGGTTCCACGCGGTGTATATCGCCGCGCCCAGTGTGCCTAAAGATCAGGTGCCCGGTTCCGTCTACGCTGACTTCATCGCCCCTGTGGACCTGTCCCAGAGTGCGGTGCTGATGAGTACGGTGCGTGACCAGATGCCTGGAACGTCGGTGTATCCGCCACTGTTTATCTCGACCCGCGACGGCGCCCTGTTGAGCTATCGCACCTTGAGCCTGGGCAAGCTGCTGGATCTGGAGGGGCCGTTTTCGTCCCAGAGCTCGATGCTCATCGGGCTGCTCAACGGCAAGATCAGCCCCACCGAATATGTGCGGCATATTGCTGGCAGTGGCCAGCTGGAGGTGGTGCTCAAGAGCAGTACCTGGGCAACCCTGGGGCGAGTGACCGAACAATGGCGGCCGGATGCCTTTGATGCGCAGCCCGTAGCGCCATTGCCCAACGTGGTGGCCCTGGGGCCGGAGTTCGTGCATATCGACGATGCGGCGCTGTATTTCCATCGCCGGCTGGCCCGGCCGCATGTGGCCGAGACCCTGGGGGTGATTTTCCGTCGCGACTATTACGGCCGTTTTGTGGCTCAGGAACAGGTGCTGATAAACCCCGACCTTGAGCACAGCAGCGGCCGCATGCGGCCTCAGCCCGTGCTGGCGCCCCAGAGCACACCGTGGGGCCTGTGTTTTGCCCATCGCCCCGAGCCCCCGATTCTGGTTCGCTCGCGCATTGGCCAATGGATCGACCATAGCTTCTGGCCAATGGACATTTGCTATGTCACCCAGGGCCTTGTCGGTTTGGGCTTTACGATGAATATTGCCTACCTGAGCGGCAATGACGGTGCGTTGCTCAAATATGTGCGCGGCTCGAGCCGGGAGCTGGGTGTGTTGTGCCAGGCCCTGGGCGGGGCCGACTACGACGAAGTGCGGCGTTTGAACCGGCAATGGATCGACAGCGGGCTCGACAACGAAGGCCAGCACACTGCCAGGTTGCTCAAAGCCGGTGAGCTGGTGGTGGTGCATACCAGCAGTAACTGGCCACGCACCGGGTGGGTGACGCCTGACTGGAAAAACCAGCAGCCCGTTACGCGGATGCCGGTATTGCCGTGGGCACCTTCACCTGCAACGCGGGACAGGGATGAGCTTTAGCCGACCCATAGCTGTGCCCGTCAGGATCAGCGCTTGCGCATCAGGCCGATAAAGAACAGCCCGCCGATCGCCGCCGTGGCCACGCCGATGGGCAGGTCTTCGGGGGCGATCAGGGTGCGCGCCGCCACGTCGACCCACACCAGGAACACACTGCCCAGCAAGGCCGAGACCGGCAGCAGGCGCCGGTGCTCGGCCCCCACCAGGCGCCGGGCAATGTGCGGGATCATCAGGCCGACAAAGCCGATCGAGCCGCTGATGGCCACCAGCACGCCGGTCATCAGTGAGGCGATCAGAAACACCCGCAAGCGCACGTTGCGTGCATTCAAACCCAAGGTCACCGCTGTTTGTTCACCGGCCATCAATGCGTTTAACGGGCGGGCCATGCCCAGCAGCAACACCAGCCCCAGCAGCACGCTGGCGCTGGGGATGGCCAGCAGTTCCCAGCGTGCCAGCCCCAGGCCGCCGAGCATCCAGAACAGCACGGCAGAACTGGCACGGTGGTCGCCCAGAAACAGCAGGGTATTGGCCACGGCCATCATCACGAATGACACGGCAACCCCGCATAACAGCAGGCGGTCGCTGTCGAGGCGACCGTGGCGGCTGGCGATGGCCAGCACCAGGATCATGCTCAGCAGCGCGCCGATAAAGGCGGCGATGGGCAGGGTCAGCAGGCCGACGATTTCACCCACATGCAGCACCACAATCACTGCGCCCAGGGTGGCGCCGCTGGTCACGCCCAGCAGGTGCGGGTCGGCCAGGGGGTTGCGCGTCACCGCTTGCAGTACCGCACCGATCAACGCCAGCCCGGCGCCCACCAATGCGCCGAGCAGCATGCGCGGCACGCGGATCAGCCACACGATGTGCTCTTGCCCGGCGCTCCAGTTCTTGTCACCGATGCCAAACAGCTTGTTCAGCAAAATCTGCCACACCACGTCCACCGGCACCCGCGCCGGGCCAAAACCCAGCGAAACCACGCACGACACCAGCAGCAGCGCGCCAAGGGCAATCAGCAACAGGGCATAGCGGCGGGCGATCATTGTGGGTGAAAGCCTTTGGCCAGGGTTTCGATGGCGAGCACGTTGTCGATACCCGGCGTGGCCTGCACATAAGGGATAACGATAAAGCGCTGGTTGCGGATCGCGTCTACCGATTGCAGCGCCGGGTTGTTCTCCAGGAAGCGCTGTTTTTGCTCGGCGCTTACTTCGCTGTAGTCGACGATCACGATCACTTCGGGGTTGCGCTCGACCACGGTTTCCCAGTTGATGCGGGTCCAGCTGGCGTCGATATCGCTGAGGATGTCGTTGCCGCCGGCAGCTTCGATCAGGGCGTGGGGGATGCCCAGCTTGCCCGAGGTCATGGCCCGGTCTTCGCCGCTGTCGTACAGGAATACACGGGGTTTGGCAGCGGGCAGGGTCTTTTGTACGTCGGCAATTTTTGCCTGCATTTGTGCGATCAGCGCATTGGCGCGGTCCTGCACGTCGAAGATTTTGCCCAGGTTGCGCAGGTCGTTGTAGGTGTCTTCCATGCTGGCGGGCGGGCGTTTCATGACAAATGCGCAGGACTCGGTCAGCTCATACACATTGATGCCCAGCGGCGTCAGGGTTTGCGGTGTAAGGTCACCGCCCACGCGCATGCCGTAATCCCAGCCGGCGAAGAAGAAGTCGACATTGGCATTGAGCAGGGTTTCCACCGACGGGTACTTGCTTGCCAGCTCCGGCAGGCCCTCCAGGATGACCTTCATTTGCGGGGTGACAGCCTTCCAGCCGCTGATGCCGCTGTAGCCGGCCATATGTGGTTTGAGCCCCAGGGCGAGCATCATCTGGGTCATGTTGATGTCATGGCTGACCGCGTGTTTGGGGGCTTCGATGAAGCTCACCTCACGGTTGCAGCTCTTGATGGTCAACGGGTAATGGGTGCTCTCGGCAAAGGCCAGGGGCGAGGCGAGCACGGCGCACAGGCCGAGGGCAAAACGGATCAGGTTCATGCTTGGGTTATCCAGGTAATGCGCGGGTAGCCGGACAGCGGATGGTCGTCGATCAGGGCCGCGACACCAAACACATCGCGCAGCAATTCGACGGTCAGCACTTCGCGGGGCGTGCCGCTGGCGATGATCTTGCCGTGGTCGATCACATACAGGCGGTCGCAAAAGGCGGCAGCCAGGTTGAGGTCGTGGATGCTGGCCAGGGTGCCGATATTCAGGCGCTTGACCAGTTGCAGCAACTCCAGCTGATAACGCGGATCGAGGTGGTTGGTGGGCTCGTCGAGGATCAGCAGTTCGGGCTGCTGGGTCAGGGCGCGGGCCAGGATCACCCGTTGTTTTTCACCCCCCGAGAGGTTGGCGAAGGCGTGGTCTTCAAAGCCCTGCAGGCCGACGGAAGCGAGGGCGTTTTTGACCAGCTGGCGATCGGCGTCGGTGTCGCCGTCGAACAGGCCCTTGTGCGGCGTGCGACCCATGGCGACCACTTCGTCCACGGTCAGACCGAAGGTGTCGGGGAATTCTTGCAACACCACAGCGATGCGTTGCGCGCACCAGCGGGGTGATTGCTGCCAGAGGTTGTGCGTGCCGAGGTGAACCTGGCCGGCCTCGGGCTTGCTGAAGCGGTAGGCACAACGCAGCAGGCTGGTCTTGCCGCTGCCGTTGGGGCCGATCAGCCCCACGAACTCACCCGCCGCGACATGCAGGTTGGCATCACGCAGCTGGAACTGGTGATGGCAATGGCCGTGACCCAGAGGGGTCCAGGCGAGCTGGGTGAGGGTGAGGCGGGTCATAAAATCCGGTGCATTTCCAGTGTGTGGGAGCGGGCTTGCTCGCGATGACATCGCCGCAGTCTGCCTGACAGACCGCGCCGCCTGCATCGCGAGCAAGCCCGCTCCCACAGGGTTAGAAGGTGTAATCGGCAGTCACGAAAAACGAACGCGGTTCGCCCATGATCCATTGCTGGCCGCCATTGTATTGGGTTACGGCGTACTGGCGGTCGAACAAATTGTTCAAACGCAAACCCAGGGTGGTTTTGGGCAACGCTTTCCAGCTCACAGTGGCGTCGACCACGGTGTAGCTCGGCAGTTCGACGTTGTTGGCCATGTCGGCATACCGCGAGTCGACATAGCGCACGCCGGCACCGGCACTTACATCATCGGTGATGGCCTTGCTCAACCACAGGTTGGCGGTGCGACGCGGTACGTCGGTGGGGCGGTTGCCTTTGCGCGAGACGCCTTCGTCGTCGAATTTGTCGTACTGCGCACGCACCACCGAAGCGTTGGCCTGTAACGCCCAGCGCTGCGGCAGTTGTAGGTCGAGGCTGGCTTCCAGGCCGCTGGAGGACTGCTCGCCCACTTGCAGCGAATTGCCCGGGATATTCGGGTCGGAGGTCAGCAGGTCTTTTTTGACGATGTGATACGCCGCCAGGGTCCACTCGCCGCGCTGGTCCCAGAACATCTGCTTGAAGCCGATTTCGGTCTGCCGTGCATGGGCCAGTTCGAAGTTTTGCTGCTTCTCGCTCAGGCTGATCAAGCCGCCCACGCCATCCACGCTGGTGGCTTGCTGGGCATAAATCGACATGTCCGGGGTCAGCTCGTAGACCAGCCCGACTTTCCAGCTGTTGGCCGACAGGCTGCGGTCGCTACGGGTAGCGTCGCCATTGGCGGCAAAGTCATCGCGGTCCAGATGCACGATATCGCGGCGCACGCCGGTCACCAGCGACAGTTGATCGCTCAGCTCGGTGCGGTTTTCTGCAATCAGCGAAACCTGTTGCGTGGTGGTGGTGTATTGATCGCGGTACGGCGACTGGCTTTCGAATTCGCCACGATCCGGGTGGTACAGATCAATGGGTTGACCGTTTTCATTCACGTCTTTATACGGCGAGTTGCTGTGCAGGTTGAAGTGGATGCGGTTGTAATCCGCGCCCACCAGAGTTCTGCTTTTAAGGCCGAACAGGTCGTGGTTGAGGGTGAAGGTCTGACGGTCGCCGACCTGCTCCTGCTCGTGCTTGATGCTGTAGTAACCGCTGCGCAGCAAGGTCTGCTGGCTTTCATTCCACGCATGGTTTTCGGCGTTCTGCCAACGACGCTGGGCCTTGAGGTAATACAGCTCGTTGTTGGCGCTGAGGTCGTCGTTGATCTGCCATTCAGTATTGAGGCGCGTCCACTGGTCGTTGTAATGCAGTTTGGCATCACGCACGTTGTAGTTTTTGTCGCGCAGGCTCTCGTGATACCGGCCATTGATCAGCGGCACGCCGAAGTCGTTTTGCGGCTGCTGGTCGCCGTAGTCGTGGCTGAGGGTGAACGCCAGGTCGTCGCTGGCCTGCCAGCGCAGGGCAGCGCTGACAAAGGTGTTTTCGGAGTCGCCGTGGTCGATCCAGCCGTTGCTCTGGACGTGGTTGATGTTCAAGCGGTAGCTCAGGGTGTCGGTCAGCGAGCCGCCGCTGTCCAGCGCCTGCTGGCGGGTATCGTAGGAGCCGTAGCCCACCCGCAGGTGGTTTTCGATTGCGCCGGTAAAAGGCTTTTTCGGGATCACGTTGATCACCGCGCCGGTGGCGCCTTCGCCATACAGTACCGAGGCCGGGCCGCGCAGTACGTCGATGCGCTCAACCGACCAGTCGTCCACCGGGAAAGTCACGGTGCCCGCGCCGCTGTACATGCGCACGCCGTCATAAAGCTGCATCACCGAACCTTCACCGACGAAGCCCCGGGCCGAGTAGGCCGAGCCACCGTTGCCCGGCGTGCCGGTATTGCTGATGCCAGTGGTGCGGGTCACGGCGTCCTGCACACTGCGGTCGCCCCGGGCGCGGATTTGCGCACCGGTCAGGCTTTCAACGCTGGCCGGGGTTTCCAGGCTGTTGAGGTTCAGGCGTGAGCCGGCGCTGGTGACGGTCTTGAGGTCGATGCTTTCGATTTCGACTTCAGGGGCGGTGATGCTCGCGGCCGGCAGCATCAGGGACGGGGCGGTGTCATCGGCCTGGGCGCTGTTCAGCGCCAGCAGGCAGAGGCTGGACAAAAAGTACTTGTTCATCGGGGCAGTGAGTCGCTTATTTCAGAGGGTGTCCCCGCTGCCTCCTGGCGGCGGGTGATGGAGCTTAACTTGTTTTGTTATACAGTAACATTAATTTCGGGCGTGTTACTGGCGTGCCATTATAGCCAAGGCTCTAGAATGCGCCTCTCGGATGCCTAATGCTGATCATGAGAGGCGCTCATGTGGCCGCAGTTTGCGGATCATCAGCAGTAACCGGTCGAGCCCCCACACGGCGATCAACGAGGCGCCCACCAGCGGGAACGCGATGGCCAGGGCGAGCATGATGGCAACGCCGGTTTTCCAGGTCGGCAGGTCGTGACGCAGCGGCGGTACCCCCAAACCACCTTGCGGGCGACGCTTCCACCAGATCACCAGGCCGCTTACGGAACTGAGCAGGATCATCAGGCACACCAGCAGCATCACGATCTGGTTGAGTGGGCCGAACAGTTTGCCTTCGTGCAGCATCACGCCCATTTCAGTGGCGCGGGCGACGTTGCCGTAATGCTGCCAGCGCACGTCGGCCAGCACCGTGCCGGTGTATTGATCGACATGCAGGGTGGCGTCATTGCGCGGGTCGTCGGCGAACACGGCTATGGTAAACACGCCGCTGGCGGTGGTCGGCAGGGTGATGCTGTAGCCGGGTTCGACCTGGCGCGCGGTGGCGGTGTCGACCACGGCTTGCAGGGTGATGCCGGGGGCTGCGGGGCCTGAACTGTGGGCGGCGTGGGCCATATGTTCGGCGTGGGCGCCGGAGACCGGCATCGGTGTGTTTTCCATTGCCCAGGGTACGGTCTGGCGGGTGGCGTTGTTGAGGCTGCGGGCCTCGATATCGGACTTGGGCACGTCGTTCCACATGGCCACCGGGAAGCGGTTCCACAGGTCGGCGTATTGCTTGCCCCAAAAACCGGTCCAGGTCATGCCGCTGATCAGCATAAACAGCAGCAAGGCCGCGCCCCAGAACCCGGTGACAACGTGAAGGTCACGCCACAGCACGCGCCCGCGCCGGTTCAGGCGCGGCCATAAGATACCGGCCGCCGACTGCCCGCGCGGCCACCACAGGAACAGGCCGGACACCACCAGCACCACGCCCCAGCCGGCGGCCAGTTCCACCAGCCGGTCACCGAGGGTGCCGATCATCAGCTCGCCGTGCAGGGCACGGGCCACGGCTTGCAGGTTGAGCTTGGCATCCTGCTCGCCCAGTATCTGGCCGGTGTAGGGGTTGATAAACACATTGAGCTCGCGCCCGGCGCTGCTGAGTACGAACTGGCCGCTGCGTTCGCGGTTGATCGGCGGCAGGTACTGGCTGATATGGCCCTGGGGGTAAGCGGTCTGCACGCGGCTCAGTTGCTCGTCGGCGCTGAGGCCGTGATGGGTCGGGGTGACGGTGAGCAGGTGGTCGTAGAGCAGGGGGTCGAGCTGGGGCTTGAACAGGTAGATGATCCCGGTCAGGGCCAGCAGGATCATGAACGGGGCGACAAACAGCCCGGCGTAGAAATGCCAGCGCCAGGCCAGGTTGTAGAAAGACGGTGTTGGTCGGCTCATGTGAGCGGCTCCGCAAGGTAGCAAGGTTTAGTGTTTGTTGTTTTGAGTGGGAGCGGGCTTGCTCGCGATGCAGGCAGCGCGGTCTGTCTGGTCGAGCGCGCTGATGCAATCGCGAGCAAGCCCGCTCCCACAGGGGGCGACTGGTGTCAGAAACTCACATCCACCTTGGTCCACAGCGTGCGACCCGGTTCATTGATGGCGCGCGGGTCGTTGGCCGGGTAGCCGTAACCGGCGTTGCCCGCCATGTTCAGATGCTCGCTGTAGTTTTTGTCCAGCAGGTTGTCGACCCCGGCGCTGACCTTGAGGTTTTTGTTGATGCGGTACGCACCGTTCAACGAGAACACGCCAAAGCCGGCACTTTTGTCGAAGTCCTTGCCCACCACGTTGCCCGCGTTGCGGTCGATGCGGTCCTGGCGCGCCACGATGCGCCACAGGGCACCGGCACTCCAGTCGTCTTGGCTGTAGGTCAGGCCCAGGCGGGTGTCCAGTGGTGGCATTTGCGGCAAGGCTTTACCGTCGCTGGTGTTCTTGCCCCAGGCGTAAGCCAGGGTGGCATCGGCTTTCCAGTTGGAGGTCAACTGGTACGCCGCGCCCAGCTCGCCGCCCATGACCCGGGCGTTGATGTTTTGCGCTTGTGAGGAACCTTTGGCGTAATCGAAGAGGATGTAGTCGCGGATCTCACCGGCGTACAACGAGGCCCAGGCCTCCAGAGTGTCGGTTTTGTACTGCAGGCCCGCGTCCAGCTGGGTGGTTTTCTCCGGTTTGATGGCATTGAACGCATTCACCGAACCGGCCGGGCCGGAACTCGGCGAAAACAGCTCCCAGTAATCCGGGAAACGCTGGCTGTGGCCCAGGCCTGCGTACACCGTGGTCGGGCTGTCGTTCAGGTCATGCTCGTAGCGCACGAAACCGCTGGGCAGGGTATCGGCACGGGTCTTGTCCAGGGTCGGGTTGGGCTTGCTCATCATCCCCGAGCCAAGTCGGGCGCGGTAATCCTTGGCGGATGCGCGGTCCAGGCGGGCGCCGGTAATCAGCCGGTCACGCTCGGCGGCGTACCAGGTCAACTCGCCAAAGGCTCCGTAGTTGTGGAAATCGGCGTCCTTGCTCCAGTTTTGATCCTTATAGGTATCGATGCCCATGCCCGAGCGTTTGCGGTGCTCATTGGTCTGGGCATCAATGCCGCTGATCAACTGGTAGTCGGCCCAGCGCCAGGTGGCCTTGATCCGTGCGCCGAGGGTGCGGCGGTCGACATTGGACGCCATCGGCCCGGCCATCATGCCGGTGCCCGACGGGGTACGCAGGGTGTAGTTGTCCATTACATGGTCGGCGTAGTTGTAGTAGACCTGGGCTTCGATTTTGTCGAGAACGTCGCCGATATTCGACTTTTCAAAGCGCAGGCCCAGGCTTTCGCGCTGGTACTGGCTGCCGTCCATGCCACGCCCGGCCGAGCGTGCTTCGCCGTCGCCCTTGCCGGCGGTGAGTTCCAGCAGGGTGTCGGCATCCGGGGTCCAGCCCAGGGCGATGTCGCCATTCCATTTGTCGTAGCGCGAGGGCACGGTGTCGCCGTTGCCGTCCTTGTAGTCATCGGCATGGGCGGTGTTGCCGATAACCCGCACATAGCCCAGCGGGCCACCGGCGGCGGCGTCGATGGTTTTGTCGAAACGGCCGTTGGAGCCCGCCAGCAAGCTGGCATTGACCCGGGTGCCCAGTTCGCCGAAGTGCTCGGGTTCGCGCTCGAAGAGGATGGTGCCCGCCGAGGCGCCCGGGCCCCAGAGCACGGTTTGTGGGCCTTTGATCACGGTGAGCTTGTCGTAGGTTTCCGGCGAGATATACGAGGTGGGGGCATCCATGCGCCCGGGACAGGCACCGAGCATTTCGCCGCCGTTGGTGAGGATATTCAGGCGCGAGCCGAACATGCCACGCAACACCGGGTCGCCATTGGTGCCGCCGTTGCGGATCAGAGCGAAGCCGGGGATGGTCTTGAGGTAGTCGCCGCCGTCACTGGCAGGCACGGGCTGGCGTGGGTCCTTGGGGTTGGTGACGATGGTCAGCGGTGAGCTGGGGGCGATGGCGGTGATCACCAGCGGGCTCAGTTCATTGCTGTGCGCGGCATGTTCGTCGGCCACGGCGGTGGACGCCAGGACGGCGCAGCACAGGGTGCTGAGGGCAAAAGGCAAACGGGAGGCAGCAGTAAAGCGGGACATAGACATTCCAATAGTCAGGCGAATACAACGCGGCCACGCACCTGCGGCTGTCTAAAGCAGCGCTTGCAGGTCGGCCAGGTGATGTGTTGTGTCGGTGCTTAAAGGAATGTGGGAGGCGCGCGGGAGCGTGCGCCGGGGAAGACCGGTTGCCGGGCGTGGCCCAGGCGGGGGTTGGCGGCCAGGTAACTGTTGAGTTTAGGCGCGCCGTAAAGGGTCAGGTTCGGGGTGCCGGGCAGCGCCGGGCAACTGAACAGCAGGGTGCAGTAGCCGCACTTTTCCCAGATGGCATGATGGTCGCTGGCGGGGTGTTCATGATCCGCGTGCGCCGGCATGTCCATGCCCATCTCCATCGACATGGGCATTGGCATGGAGGCGTGATGGTCCATCGGCATCGCCTGGGAAATCAGCGGGCCGATAAAGATCATCAACATGGCAAACAGGCTCAGCCAACTGCCGCGAATATGCGACATGGAGTGCCTGGCGCGTGGTGCGCGCACGGGGGTCAGCAACCTTGGCCGTTAGTGGGCGTGCATGTGTTCCATGCTGTCTTCAGGTGCCTGCTTCTGCACATTGACCTCAACCGGCACGGCGCCGGCTTTTTCAAAATGCAGGGTCAGCGGGAAGTGCTTGCCGTCCTGCAGCAGGCTGCGGTCCTTGAGGCCGAACATCATCACGTGGTACGCCATGGGCGCAAAGGTGACGGTACCACCAGGCGGCACTTCGACGCTGGCCACGGGCAGCATCTTCATCAAGTCGCCTTCCATGATGTGCTGGTGCAGTTCGGCCTTATCGGCAATCGGCGTGTCGACACTGACCAGGCGATCGGCCGTGTTGCCGGTGTTGTGAATGATGAAATACGCGGCCACGGTGGGCGCGTTGGGCGGCAGTTCCTGGGACCACGGGTGGGCGATTTCGAGGTCGCCGCTTTTGTATTCGTGGGCGTTGGCAAAACAGGCAGGCAGCAACACAGCCGCCGCAATCACGACGTGCTTGAACAGGGAAAGGTTCAACATGGCAATTCTCCGGAACGATTCAAAACGCAAAGGGGTTGCGAGGAAGAATCAGACCAGGGGCGATGCGCGGGGGTTGAGGCTGGGCCATTGCTGGCGCGGTGTGGGGCGTTTGAGATGATCGGGGACCAGGCTGTGGCCCCGCTCGATGGCGGCAAAGTATAGCTTGGGAATATGCGCGGGCAGCGCCACCACCGGCGCGGCGCCCGAGCAGCACCAGCAATGCTGCATGGTGGAGTGATCGTCAGGCTGGCTGTCGGCGGGCTCGAACTTGCCCAGCGATACGGCGACCATCTTGGTGCCGGTAGAGGAACAGAAGCTGCTCCACATGAATTGCTCGGTGGGCCCTCGCTCAACGGATTGGGTCGCCCCGGCCATCGGCATGGCGAGCATGTTGAACAGCACTGCAAAGCAGGCGATCCAGGCAAATGCAAACCGTTGTCGGGACATGACGAATTCCGTGAGTGGAGCGATCAAGGGGCTATTTAGCCTGAATGCTCGGCGTAAGTAAAAAGTGCGGGTGTGGCGAAGTGTCGCGATCGGCCAGTCCGCGCAAATTTCAGGCTGCTGTGGCATGCAGCTTGAGCCCCAGCGCCTTCATCACTTTGATGATAGTCGCGAACTCGGGGTTGCCCTTGCTGCCCAGGGCCTTGTACAGGCTTTCACGGCCCAGCCCGGCATCGCGGGCGATTTGAGTCATGCCTTGGGCGCGGGCGATATCGTTGAGCGCCGCTCGGATCAGACTGCCGTCGCCGGGGTCCTCTTCGAAACAGGCGTCCAGGTAAGCCGCCATGTCCTCCGGGGACTTCAGGTAGTCAACGGTATCGAAACGGGTAAGTTGCTCGGTCATGCGTCAGTCCTCATTACCCAGTGTGTGTGCCATTTGTTTTGCGCGTTTTATATCTCGTGTCTGGGTGGTTTTGTCGCCGCCAACAAGCAGCAGGTAGAACACTTCGCCTTTGCGGGTGTAATAGACCCGGTATCCGGGCCCGCAGTGAATCCGCATTTCGTAAACACCTCCACCGACGCACTCGCAGTCGGCGAAGTGACCCAAACCGGCCGCTTTCAGGCGAGCAAGAATGCGGGCCTGGCCGGTTTTGTCTTTAAGCGCGCTCAACCATTTGGCGAATTCGCGTGTTTGTTCGAAAGTGATCATGGAGCATGATCGTATTCTTAAGGATACATCATCGCCAGCTTTTACACATTCACAAATAACTTTCCTGTGCCAACCCTTCCAGCACATCCTCGACCGTCCGGAACTCCCTATCCACCTGCGCCAGCGTCGGCCGCTTGAGGATCAACACCGGCACCCCGCGCTCGCGGGCGACTTGCAGCTTGGGTTCGGTGGCGCTGCTGCCGCTGTTTTTGCTGATCAATACGTCGATGCGCCGTTGTGCAAACAACTTGCGTTCGTCATCAATGAGGAACGGCCCGCGTGCGCCGATCACGTCGCAGCGTGCAGTGCCGGGGTAAGCGTCGAGGGCGCGCAGGGTCCAGAACTGCTCAGGCGGGATTTCGTGCAGGTGCTCCAGCGGCTCACGGCCCAGGGTGAACAAGGGGCGCTGGAAGGGGGCGAGCGCTTCGACCAGTTCGCTCCAATCTGCCACTTCGCGCCAGTCATCATCCGGTTGCGCAACCCACGCGGGGCGGCGCAGGGCCCAGCACGGAATATTGCTGGCGACCGCGGCGAGGGCAGCGTTCTGGCTGATTTGCGCAGCGTAGGGGTGGGTGGCGTCCAGCAGCAAATCGATACCCTCGTCGCGAATGTATCGAGCCAGACCTTCAGCACCGCCATAACCGCCCACCCGTACCTCGCAGGTCAGGTCCGTCGGCACCCGGCCAACTCCGGCCAGGCTGTAGACATGCTGCGGGCCCAGGGTGCGGGCGATGGCCAGCGCTTCGGTGACTCCGCCCAATAACAAGATACGCTTCATGCAAAGGCTCCGGCGTGGCCGACAATCCCGCCCTGGCGGTCGATGGCAAACACTTCAACCTGGACCTGGGCGGGCACCACGCTGCGGGCAAAGTCCAGCGCGTGCTGGCACACCGCATCGCCCAGCGCGACACCCGCCGCACTGGCCATCGCCAGCGCCTGCTGGCTGGTGTTGGCCTGGCGGATGGCTTCCTGCAACTGGCTGTCGGCACCGATGGCGGCGGCCCACTCAGCCAGTTGCGGCAGGTCGATGCTGGAGTGGCGACTGTGCAAGTCCATATGGCCTGCGGCCAGTTTGCTGATCTTGCCGAAGCCGCCACAAATGCTCAATTTATCCACAGGCACTTTGCGCAGGTGCTTGAGCACTGCGCCGACAAAGTCGCCCATTTCGATCAGGGCGATTTCCGGCAGGTTGTAGACCCGGCGCATGGTGTCTTCGCTGGCGTTGCCGGTGCAGGCGGCGATGTGCAGGTAGCCGTTGGTCTTGGCCACGTCGATGCCCTGGTGAATCGAGGCGATATAGGCCGCGCAGGAGAACGGCCGCACGATGCCGCTGGTGCCCAGGATAGACAGCCCGCCGAGAATCCCCAGGCGCGGGTTCATGGTTTTCAGGGCCAGGGCTTCGCCGTCCTGCACATTGACGGTCACTTCAAAGCCGCCGCCGTAACCCAGTTCGGTTGCCAGTTGCTGCAAGTGGTCAGTGATCATCTTGCGCGGCACCGGGTTGATTGCCGGTTCGCCCACGTTCAGCACCAGCCCCGGGCGGGTCACGGTGCCGACGCCTTGCCCGGCGACAAAGCAAATGCCCGGCTCGGCCCGCAGGCGTACCCGTGAGTAGAGGAGCGCACCGTGGGTCACGTCGGGGTCGTCGCCGGCGTCCTTGATCGTGCCCGCTTCGGCACCGTCTTGCCACAGGCGGCAGAACTCCAGGCGCATCTGCACCTGCTTGCCCTTGGGCAAGGTGATTTGCACTGCGTCGTTAAACACGCCGCCCAGCAGCAGGCGCGCAGCCGCCAGGCTGGTGGCGGTGGCGCAGCTGCCGGTGGTCAGGCCGCTGCGCAGGGGGGCGGGTTGTTCGGCGGTTTCGTCACGCATCGAGGGGCTTGGTCACGTCCAGAAGGGTAATGGGCAACGCCTGGCGCCAGGTGTCGAATTCACCCAGGGGCTGGGCCTGGGCGATATGGATGCGGGTCAGCTCGCCGCCGTGGCGTTCGCGCCAGCTCATCAGCAGCATTTCGCTTTGCAGGGTGACGGCATTGGCCACCAGCCGCCCGCCGGGCTTGAGCTGTTGCCAGCAGGTGTCGAGCACGCCTTCGCGGGTGACGCCGCCGCCGATAAAAATCGCATCCGGGCGCTCCAGCCCGGCAAGGGCTTGTGGCGCCTTGCCGCGAATCAGTTGCAGGCCGGGCACGCCCAGGGCATCGCGGTTGCGTTCGATCAGTTGCTGGCGCCCTTCATCGGCTTCAATCGCCAATGTGCGGCAACTGGGCCAGGTGCGCATCCACTCGATGCCGATCGAGCCGCTGCCCGCGCCCACGTCCCAAAGCAACTGGCCGGGCAAGGGGGCGAGGCGGGCGAGGGTGACGGCGCGCACATCGCGTTTGGTCAACTGGCCGTCATGCTCGAACGCGCTGTCGGGCAGGCCGCCAATGCGTGACAGCGGCCGTGCACTGGCGTCGGCCAGGCAGTCGATGGCGATCAGGTTGAGGGCGGCGACGGGCGGGTCCTTCCAGTCGCTGGCGCTGGCCTCCACCCGCCGCTCCGCCGGGCCGCCGAGATGCTCCAGCACCGTCAGGCGGCTGGGGCCAAAGCCCTGTTCGCGCAACAGTCGGGCGATGATGGCCGGGCTGCTGGCATCGTTGCTCAGCACCAGTAGGCGTACGCCGCTGTGCAGGTGGGCATTGAGCGCGGCGACGGGGCGTGCCACCACCGACAGCGTGACCACGTCCTGCAGGGGCCAGCCCATCCGCGCAGCCGCCAGGGAAAACGACGAAGGCGCCGGCAGTACCTGCATGTCTTCTCGCGCCACTACCCGCGCCAGGCTGGCGCCGACGCCAAACAGCATGGGGTCGCCGCTGGCCAGTACGCAGGTCGGCGTGTTGCCCTCGGCCAGCACCGGCGCCAGGGCAAACGGCCTGGGCCAGGTCTGGCGCTCGGCGCGGATGCAGGCGGGCAGCAGGTCGAGCTGGCGCTGGCTGCCAATCACCCGGCTCGCGCCCAACAAGGCGCGGCGCGCATTCTTGCCCAGCCCGGCAAAGCCGTCCTCACCTATTCCCACAACTGTTAGCCAGGGCGACATGCCGATCCTCTTGATAAACGCCAGGTTGTTCCCCCGCTGCCGGGCGAACGCCCTGCGGAGACAGGTGAGCATGATAACGCGCCTTGCCCTGCACCAGAGTCGATCTTTACGGGTGGTAGCCGGGTAGTGCCTGTGGACGCAAGATCCGCGAGTACCTCAGCCCGCAGGTGATGTTCAATCAGGCACAGGCGCTCACCCGCTTCGGCTATTTCAAGCCCCGGGCCGGCACATCGGTTTGATCCACCGTTTGTACCTGCATATCTATGTAGTGCCTTGGCGGCGCGGGCTTGCGATAGCGTGTCGGGCATTGTTCGGGGTCCCGGAGGGATGACTCATGAAAACCAGTGATAGTGCATTTTATTCAGAGCCCGCCCTGCGCGAGATGTTTACCGCCTGCCTGGCGCGCGCCGGGCAAGCGGGTGAAGTCGGCGAGCTTGAAACCAAGGGTCTGCGGGCGATTCTTCTGGGTCTGCCGTCGCCGGTGCAGGCCTGCCAGCTGTTTCTGGCGCGCAATGGCAGCCGTCTTGTGCTGTGGGCGGGTGCCTTGCTGTGCAGGGCCGACGGCCCCGACCTGTTCCTGTTCAGGCTGCCGGGCAGCCTTGAGCGCTTTGCCAGCCTGGACGCATTGCGCCAGGGCCTCGAACAGTTGCTGGATTCCCCGGCCGAGCGCCACCGGCTGCTGCGATTTACCCCGCTGGATGTGCGCCAACGCCTGAGCATGGCCGGTTCGCTACTGGTTCAGGTACAGGCAGTGGCTTCTGCGGCCCTGGCCGGGGTCAGCCGGCAAGTCGGCGATTTTGTGCAGCGCTGTCAGGAAACGACCTTGGCCAGCCTGGTGTCGGTACCCTCGTTGCACGCGGTGGTCGAGGCTCGGGAGCTTGCCGCCCTGGCGCGTAAAACGGTCGGGCAAGCGCCTGCTCCTGACGACCTGCAGTTGATGGAACAGATACCGCAGCGTATGCAGGTCGCATTGCAGCAATGGTGGCACACGCCCTTGGGGCCTGGCCCCAGCCCCTATGCCTGCTGCGTGGCGCTGCAAGGCGACCGTTATTACCAGCAGTGCCTGCAGGCCCTTTACGACAGGCAGGTCACCCCGGTGCAGTTCGATCTGCTGGAAAGCGTGGTTTCCGCTGCCGGGGGGGGTGGGCAGATGCATGTCTTACGCCTGTCGGTATTTGATCCAAACAACGGCGCGGTAAACCTGGCAGGGTTGCTGGGGGTGTTTTTTGTGCAACAGGACGGGCCGGTATTTCTGTTTGGCGGGCCGCACGGGCTGCAGCAGTATTCATCGAGGTCACGGCTCAAGGCGCGGCTGCTTTCGGCCTTGCGGGCACCGGCGACGTTTGAACACCTGGCCCGGCATGTGGCGCTGGCGCAACAGGCATTTCTGCTCGACAGGGTCGAGCTGGACCTGAGCGTCGAGCACCTGTCCTCTGATCCTTTTGCAGCCAGTATCGACTCGATCCTGAGCAAGCAAGCTGATGATTTCGCCTATCTGTTGCGCACGTTGCCGGCCCGGGGGGTAGCCCTGGCGGCGGCGGATCACGGGCTGGATGTGCGCCTGCTGGTGGACGGGCGTTTGCTGGCGCTCGACAGTGGCGGACGCTGGAGCAGCCGCTACGAACCCCACGCCCGTCCTCCTGTGGCCCCGGTCAATGGCTGGCCGATCGACAGGCTGGCGGCGAGGTTGGCGAGTGTCGCAGCCCAGCGTGACGAGCTGTTGCGGGCGTGGCCTGCGCCGTTGTCGTATGCGCGCTTGCGCCTGCTGGAAGCGCTGGCCCGGGCCGGCCATGAGGCGCTGGATATCGAGCGCATCCTGCTGCGCCACCCCGGTGCCCGGGAGCCGGTCACGCTGGTCGCGGGGCTGCTGCAGCATGCTACCGGGTACCTGCCGCTGCCGCGTGATCCGCAGCAGATCGAAGCGGGCCTGTACGGCTATGGGAGCGGTGACTGGAAACCACAGAGATCGCTGCCGGGGACCAAGCTGCTCAACCTGCTGGAGCAAGCGGCGTCGGATTTCTTTCCGGGGTTTGTTGCCCATCTCAGCGAGTTTTTCCATGCTTCGCTGGCCCTGTCGCGGCCCGATACCCGGATCGACAGGCTGGGCACCCTGAGGCTTGCGCTGCTGCGTGCCCAGTTGCACTTGAGGCAACAGGATCATCCGCTTGAGGCGACGGACATGGCGGTGCTCACCACCGTGCTCGGGCAGCCGATCAGCGCCCGGCGACCTGCCTGGCAACATTTTGTACCCGACGTGTTCGGTGTTGCGCTGTCGATCCCCGGGGTCCAGGGGGCGGTGGATATGGTCAATTGCCTGCTGTTTACCCAGCGCGGCGGGCTGGAGTCGGTAAACGCCGGCCGCGCCATCTTCTGGAGCCCGGGCTCAGGTTTTGAAGGTTTCGCCTCGCTGGACGCATGCCGGGCCTGGTTGCAAGCGCACCTGATGGACAAGGCACTGCGCTGGGAGCTGCTGGCCCACGTCAGCCTGGCTGCGCAGCCGCAGACGAGCGCCTGGCTGGACAGAATGCCCGGAGAGCAGAACCGATGGCTGTTTTTTGAGCGCTACGAGCACGACTTCACCCGCGAGGCCCAGCAGCGGGTGATTGCCAAAGTGCTGGCCGACGCTGGTGAGGCTTGTCGTCAGGCCCGGGCCATACCCTTGTCAGCGCAGGCGTTTGAGAACCTGGTGCAGAGTGCGCTGGTTCATGGCCACGCCGGAGTGACGCCGGAGCTTGCGCTTGAAGCGGTTCACCTGCAACGGTTCAAAGCCTCGTTGGCGCCCTGGCTGAAAAGCGCCCCGGCCGCCGATCAACTGGCCTACGCCGGCCTGCTGCAACGCTATCAACATGCCGGGCAGGCAGCGCAGAACTACCTGCATGACATCCCGCCCATCATCAACTATGCCCGCAGCATGCTGACGTTGCGTCTGGAACTCGACTTCCCGGGCCTGGTACCTGGCCCGGACGCCATTGAGGTGGTGATCGATACCTACCTGGCCTCGACGGTACCGGTGGGCAACACGCCCTCATATTTGCCGGCGGCAACCACCCGCACAGTCCAGACCCTGACGCAGTTTTCGCTCAATGGCTTCTATCGGCTCAATGACGGGGTTCTCTCGCTACGGGCCAGCAACGCTACTCCGTTGCCCGAGGCCCTCAACGCCACCTATGTGCGGCGAGTCACGCGTCAGCTGGATATCGGCGCGCATTACCGGGCCTTGTTGCAGGACAAGCTGACCCCTGGTAACACGGGGGTTGCCGAGCGCCAACAGCAGTTTGCCGAACTGTTATCGGTTCAGGTCATGGAGCAGGTGCTGCGGGAAAAACTGATGGAGCCGGGCAAGGAGCTGGCCTGTGGTTATGTGAAACATGTGATCAGCATGCCCGATGGTGCGGCCCGGCTGCCATTGAACGGGCAGGCCATCATTGTCCGCCCGTTTGAGCTGCTGGCCGAACCGGATGCCGCCCCCGATCGTGCCCGGGGCCTGTATCTCATTGGCCCGGCGCACTCCGGCGGCGGGCCGCAGGTGCTGTGGGTCAGCTACAGCGAGCACTATACGTTCAGGGCCTATAGCGATGAGCCTGCCTTGCTCGAAGACTTGCGCGTCTCGACCCCGTTTCAGGCTCTGGTGCTGCAGCGCCTTGAGCCCGAGGCACGCAAAACCTACAACTACGGCGGTTTTACCGAACCCCATGTGCCCCGTTATGTCGATGCTTCGCCAGGTGGCTATGTGCCCAGGCCTGCACCCCCAACCCTGGGCCTGTCGCCGATCGCGGGTAATCTGTTCGAGCAGTTGTACACCGACAACTACCACCTGTTGCTCGATATGGCCGCTGCACAGTCCAGGACCACGGCCGAGGCCGACTGGGAGTCGTTCAAGTACCTGTTCTCGCTGATTGCGTCGACGGCGCTGATGTTCTTGCCTGCCAGGTTAAGCATCCCGATGGTGGTCTGGCAGTCGCTGGGCAGCCTGCAACAGGGGGTTGAATCTGCGCTAAAGGGCGATTGGGGGGAGGCCGTGGCCGGCTTTGCGTCGTCACTGGCGCAGATCGGAACAGGTTATCGCACGCCGCGCATCGAGCCTGCAGCCCTGCACCAGCCTGAAGTCCGGTCCCGGGTACGGCTTACACCTGAGCAGGAGGCCGGACTGCAGCCCTTTCAAACCCATGATGTGGCCTTGCAGGATCTGGAACTGGCCCCTTCGACCCGGCTGTACCTCCACCCCGGTACGGGCCGCCAGTATGTGCTGCTGGCGGGGCATGTATTTCGGGTGCAGGCATGGCGTGAGCGCTGGCGGATTTATCTCGGCGAGCAGCGTGAAGGGCCGTTGGTCAGGCTCAATGAGGACGGGCAGTGGGCCCTCGACCTCAAGGAGCCGCTGCTGGGAGGCGGCCCGGTGCTGTCGGTCACGGCGCGGGTGGCCGACCACTTGACCCATGAAATCCAGGCTGTGGGCATGGTCAACATCGAGCGACGCTTTCCCGACAAGGCGCTGGCCATTCGCGAGGCCCATGCACAGGCCGTGACCTACCTGCAGCGCTGCCAGAGTGCCCTGCATGGGCTGCTTGGACCCGGCCCTGAAAATGCCCGCAACCGGGCGCTCGTCGCCGGGTTTTTTGATGTGGAGGAGGTCAGCCAGCCCTTGCTGGAGCGTTTGGGCGAAACGGTCGAGCCACTGCTGACCCGGCTCCTGCATCCCGACCTGTCACCTCAGACCTCGGGCAAGTATGTGGTGTGTCGTGCCCGCTACAGGGACGACGCCGTTGCCTGGATACACCGCTGGGACACGGGCAGGCGTGTGTACCTGAGCGACCGTTTTTTCAGCACGATCTTTGACACGCCCTATGCCTTGAGCCAGTCGTTTGTGAAAACCGTGCTGCCACCCTTCAGGACCAACGTGCATTATCGGGCAACGTTCCTGTTGCACGAGCTGACCCATCAGGTACTGAGCACCGAAGACATCAACTACCTGAACCCCGGCTTTCCCTATGAGGACCTGCTCGATGACAGCACCCCGCTGGGCAGCCATATCAAGTCATTCAACCGGATTGTCCAGAGGTGCCACTCACCGCAAATACCGACAGAGCACCTGTTCCAGGAATTCGACCCTGAAGCTCAAACCTGGGCGGATATGCCCGCCAGCCCCGGCAAGGCAAAAGTCAAAGCCATTGCCGGTGTAAAGACCCTGGACCAGGCGCGGCGGATCTTCAGGAATGATCCGCGTAAACGCATTGATATGATGCTGGCCAATGCTGATACCGTGGTGTTGTTGCTCACCCGACTGGGCCGGGTTGAGCCTGCGCTGCCGCAGGAGAGGGTGAGCGAGTAGTCATTCCGTCCGGCAGGCTTTTCATGCGCTCGCCCAAAGCAGGCATAATGCGCCACCTGCAATAGCGAATTGCCTGCCCTGGATAGCCCCTTGACCTTGCCACCTGAACTTTCTGTCACGACGCCTGTGCGCCCTTCGGCTTGCCCGGGGTTACTGCGTATCGTCCAGGCGATGGATGGCGGGATCTGCCGGGTCAAGCTGGACGGTGGCTCGATGACGGCCCTACAGGCGCGTGCGGTGGCCGATGTGGCTCAACGCTATGCCAGTGGCGTGATCGAGGCGACCAACCGTGGCAACCTGCAGATCCGTGGTGTCGGGCCACAGCATCGGGCGCTGATTGAGCCGTTGCTGGCGGCCGGGCTCGGGCCTGCCACGGCGGCCAGTGACGATGTGCGCAACTTGATGCTCAGCCCGAGTGCCGGCATCGACCCGCAGATGCATATCGATACCTGGCCGCTTGCCCGGCAGATACTGGCCAGCCTGCAAAGCACGCCGCGGTTCGCCGAGCTGTCGGCCAAGTTCGCCGTGCAACTGGACGGCGGCGAAGCCCTGGCCATGCTGGAACATCCGCACGACCTGTGGTTGTCGGCGTTCCGGCGCGATGGCCAGACGCTGCTGGCTTTTGGCCTGGCCGGGTGCCCCGCGCACGATCCGGCACTGGCTGCCGTGCCTGCCGAATACGGGCATGAACTGGTGATGGCGGTGCTGATGCAGTTTCTGGATCTGGCCCGGCCCGAGCACATCCGTATGCGCCATCTGTTGGAAGAAGTCAGCGCTGCGTCGTTTGTCGGGCAGTTGGGGCAGCGGCTCAGCGTGCCACTGCTGCCTGTTCGCGACTGGCAACGGGGTGCCGCTTCGGCGTCCATGCACCTCGGCATCTGGCCGCAGCATGCCTCTGGCCGGGTTTATGTCGGCGCCGCCCCGCCGCTGGGGCGGCTGGATGCAACGATGCTCGCGGGGTTGGCCGGGCTGGCCGAGCGCTTCGGCGACGGCACTCTGCGTTTCACCGCGTGGCAGAGCGTATTGCTGCCCAACGTCGCGACGGCTCAGGCCAGCGCGTTGATGGGCGACTTGATGGCGCTCGGCTTGATCTGCGACGCAGGCAGCCCGCTGGCGCACCTGGTCGCCTGTACCGGCTCCAGTGCCTGTGCCAAAGGGCTGGCGGACACCAAGCAGGATGCTCGTCAGTTGGCCTCGTTGCTGCCAAAACCCATGACTATTCACCTGACCGGCTGCCAGCGCTCCTGCGCGGCAGCCCACATTGCGCCGGTCACCTTGCTGGCCGTGGCGCCCGGTCACTACGACCTCTATTTACGCAGCCCTGAACATGCCGGTTTCGGTGTTCTGCGCGAGCGCAATCTTACAATTGAAGCGGCGAGTGCCTGGTTTGAGGCCCGCCAATGGAGCAACACCGATGATTGATTACATCCGCGATGGTCAAGAGATCTATCGCAATTCCTTCGCCATTATTCGTGCCGAGGCCAACCTCGACAGCATCCCGGCGGACCTGGAAAAACTCGCGGTGCGGGTGATCCACGCCTGCGGCATGGTCGATGCCATCGAAGACCTGCGCTTTTCGCCGGGTGCCGGCAAGGCCGGGCGCGACGCTCTGGCGGCAGGTGCGGCGATTTTGTGTGATGCGCGCATGGTGTCCGAAGGCGTGACCCGTACCCGTTTGCCGGCCAACAACCCGGTGATCTGTACCCTGCGTGAAGAAGGCGTACCCGAACTGGCGCTGGAGAAAGGCAACACCCGTTCGGCGGTGGCCCTTGAGCATTGGCGCCCGTACCTGGAAGGCAGTGTGGTGGTGATCGGCAACGCGCCTACCGCGTTGTTCTATCTGCTGGAAATGATCGATGCTGGCGCGCCAAAACCGGCGTTGATCCTGGGCTTCCCGGTAGGCTTTGTCGGCGCTGCCGAATCCAAGGCCATGCTCGCGGCAGACAGCCGTGGTGTACCGTTTGTGATCATGCAAGGCCGCCGTGGCGGTAGCGCGATGGCGGCAGCCGCCGTCAACGCCCTGGCCACGGAGATCGAATAATGGCGCAACCAGGACGTTTGATCGGTCTGGGCGTAGGCCCCGGCGACCCCGAGCTGATCACGGTTAAAGCCCTGCGCCTGCTGCGTGAATCGCCGGTGGTGGCGTATTTCGTGGCCAAGGGCAAGAAGGGCAATGCGTTCGGCATCATCGAGGCCCATCTGCAAGAGGCGCAAACCCAGATGCCGCTGGTGTACCCGGTGACCACCGAGGTGTTGCCAGAACCCTTGTCGTACGAACAGGTGATCAGCGACTTCTACGATCAGGCTGCCGTTGAAGTGGCCGTGCATCTGGACGCCGGTCGCGATGTGGCGGTGATCTGCGAAGGTGATCCGTTCTTCTATGGCTCCTATATGTACCTGCACGACCGTCTGGCCCAGCGTTTTGAAGCGCAAGTGGTACCAGGTGTGTGCTCGATGCTGGGCGGCGCTTCGGTGCTGGGCGTGCCGTTGGTGTATCGCAACCAGAGCCTGTCGGTGCTCTCGGGTGTGCTGCCCCACGAGGAACTCAAGTCGCGCCTGGCAGTTGCCGATGCGGCGGTGATCATGAAGCTGGGGCGCAACTTTCATAAAGTGCGCGAGGTGCTGGGCGAGCTGGGGCTGGCCGAGCGGGCGTTGTATGTCGAGCGCGCCACCATGAGCAATCAGAAGATCGTGCCGCTCAATGAAGTGGAACCGATGTCTTCACCCTATTTCTCGCTGATTATCGTCCCTGGCGAACGGTGGCAGGGTTGAGTCGCCCGGCACCGGCCATTGTCATTCTGGGCAATGGCAGCCTGGACACCGCACGCCGTATCCAGCAGTTGCTGCCCGGCGCTTCGGTCCTTGGGCTGGCAGGGCGGGTAGACGGCGCGGATCGTAGTTACAGCGATTTCGGCGACACTGTGCGTCAGCTTTATCAGCAGGACACGCCGATTATTGCGCTGTGCGCTGCGGGTATTGTGATCCGCACGTTGGCGCCGTTGTTGCTGGAAAAAGGCGCCGAGCCGCCGGTACTGGCGGTTGCCGAAGACGCCAGCGCGGTGGTGCCGCTGCTGGGCGGGCTGGGCGGGGTGAATGATCTGGCGCGGGTCATTGCGGCGGGTCTGGGGATTGCTCCGGCGATCACCACCAGCGGCGAACTGCGCTTTGGTACGTGCCTGCTGAACCCGCCTGCGGGCTATGCCCTGGGCGATCTGGAACTGGGCAAGCGCTTTGTTTCGGACCTGCTGGCCGGCGAATCAGTGCGTATCGAAGGCGATGCACCGTGGCTGGCGCGGGCGCAGTTGCCCGAACATGCACAGGCGCGTCTGGCAATTCATGTGGGCAACGCCGAGCGTGCGCCTGCCGCTGACGAGTTATTGATTTATCCGCGCAATGTACTGGCACAGGTGTGTGCCGAGGTTTCGCCGCAGACGATCCTCGAAGCATTGCAGCAGGCTGGGCTGGCTCGCCAGTCCCTGGCTTGCGTGGTTGCGCCCGATACCTTGATGGCCAGTGCGCCGTTGCGTGAAACGGCCCTTGAACTGGCTGTGCCGCTGCGGTTTGTCGGCGGCGATGATGCCCTGCTGCCCGTAGCCTGGCGTGAGCCGGGCAATGGCGTGGCGCTGGGCGTGGCCTCCACGCCATTGGCGCCTGAGCAGATTGGCCGGGCCCGTGGTCGCCTGGCCGTGATCGGCCTGGGCCCCGGTGCTGCCGAGCTGATGGTGCCTGCGGTCAAGGCCGAACTGGCACGGGCCAATGATGTACTGGGTTACGAAACCTATGTGCGCATGGCCGGCCCGTTCCGCGACGATCAGGTGATGCATTGCACCGATAACCGCGAAGAGATGCAGCGCGCCCGTCACGCCTTCGAGCTGGCGGCGCTAGGTCGCTCGGTGGTGGTGGTGTCTTCAGGGGACCCTGGAGTTTTTGCCATGGCTGCCGCCGTGCTGGAAGCGTTGCATGAGTCTGTGGACCCGCAGTGGCACAGTGTCGATCTGGAAATCCTGCCGGGTGTGTCGGCCTCGCTGGCAACCGCCGCGCAGGCTGGGGCGCCGCTGGGGCATGACTTCTGCGTGATGTCGCTGTCGGACAACCTCAAGCCGTGGAGCATCATTGAAAAGCGGCTGGACCTGGCTTGCGAAGCGGATCTGGCGTTGGCGTTCTATAACCCGATTTCCCGCTCAAGGCCGTGGCAACTGGGCGTTGCGCTGGATATCGTCAGGCGTCATCGCACGCCGCAAACGCCGGTGGTGCTGGGGCGTGATATCGGGCGCCCGGGCCAGACCCTGCGCACAATGACCCTGGGTGATTTGACCCCGGAGCAGGTGGATATGCGCACCATGGTGCTGGTGGGGTCGTCGACCACATGCACTTTCCCGCGTGTCGACGGGACTCAATGGGTGTACACGCCGCGCTGGTATGGCGAAAAGCCTTGAGCCCTGACTGTTGGGGGAGCTGGCTTGCCAGCTGCTGATTTCAGGGAGTGCACATGGCCTGTGGGAGCAGGCTTGCCTGCGAAGGCATCGCCGCAGTCAGGCAGGCAAACCGCATCGCCTGTATCGCGAGCAAGCCCGCTCCCACACAGGCCTGCCAGCCGCAGTTGTTGATCAGGGGATCAGATAGCCCCTGATCCCGGTAAAGATAATCTGCGCTGCAAGGGCGCAGACAAACAGACCCATCAGGCGGCTGACGATCTGCAAACCCTGCTCGCCGAGAATCCGCTCAATGCGGTTGGACAGGTAAAGCACCACGCCCACCGTCAGGCTGGCCAGGGCAATACTCACAATCGCCATCAGCTTGTCATCCCAGTGCGGCTGGCTGACGCCCATGACCAGCAACGCACCGATGGTGCCGGGGCCTACAGTCAGGGGAATGGTCAGTGGCACGATGGTCACGTCCTGCTGCACATTGTCGGTTTGCACCGCAGATTTGCCCTGGGCCATGCCCAGCGCCGAGATAAACAGCACGCTGCCGGCACCGATGCGGAACGCATCGACGGTGATGCCGAAGACGCTGAAAATCATGCGCCCGAACAGGTACAGCAACACGCTGGAGATCAGCGTGGCCAGGGCCACTTTCCAGGCCAGGCGGCGGCGTTCCTTGTTCGAGTAACCCCGGGTCAGGCTGATAAAACACGACAGCACGAAAAACGGGCTGTAGAGCACCAGCATCTTCAAGTACACACTGAACAGCATATGGAGCATGGTCTGAGCTCACATCGAGGGAGGCGCCGAAAGTCTATCAGGGGGATTGGCGGTCTGTTAGGACAGTTGTGTCCTGGATTGACGCAACTCACGTTGTTCGACCCAATATTCCACCAGCTCACGCAGTTGTGACAGCTCCACGGGTTTGGACATATGCCCGTCCATACCGGCCTGCCGCGCACGTTCCTTGTGTTCGGTGAGGATATGCGCGGTCAACGCGACCACCGGAGTGCGCACGCGCTGATGGCTGACTTCCCAGGCGCGCAGTTGCTCGGTGGCGGAAAACCCGTCGAGTACCGGCATCTCACAGTCCATCAGCACCAGGTCGTAACGCTGGGTTTTCATCGCCTTGAGCGCTTCGGCGCCATTGCAGGCGGTGTCCGGGTGCAAATTGAGCTTGCCCAGCATGCCGCGAATCACTTTGGTCGAGATGTTGTTGTCTTCGGCCACCAGAATGCGGAAGTCGCCCGGCACTGACACCGGCACGACGGCGGGGCCATTGGCCGAGGTGTGTGCAGTGGCATGGCCCTTGTTACGTTGGGTCAGCTCGTCGGCCAGGGTGGTCTTGAGGGTGTAGCCGGCCACCGGCTTGGCGAGGATGCGCTTGATGCCGCAATTGCGCGCAATGATCTTGCTCGGCGCGTTGCTGATGCCGGTGAGCATCACCAGCAGGATGTCGTGGTTCAGGCTCGGGTCTTCCTTGATCTTGGCGGCCAGTTGCATGCCGGTCATGCCGGGCATGTTCTGGTCCAGCAACACGATGTCGAAGTAGTCACGCAAGTGCGCCTTGGTACGCAGCAGGGCCAGGGCTTCCTTGCCCGAGGCGGCGGCGCTGACGTTCAAGCCCCAGGCGGAGCATTGCTGCACCAGCACTTTGCGGCAGGTATCGTTGTCGTCGACCACCAGCACCCGTGCGCCTTTGAGCGGGCTGTCCAGGTCCGAGGTCGGGTGTTCCAGGTGCTGCGGGTCCAGGGGCAGGGTCAGCCACAGGTTGCTGCCGGTGGTTTGCCCCGGTTTTATGCCAAATTCGCCGCCCATCAGCATGATCAGCTGGCGAGCAATCACCAGGCCCAAATGGCCGCCAAGGCGGGTGGCGGCTAGGAAGTTCTTGCTGTGCAGTTCGGCATGCAACAGGGCGTCGCGCTCCTGTTCGTCCATCGGCTGGCCGGAGTCCTGGATGGCAATGCGCAGGCGCGGCGGGCCACTGCGTTCCTCAAGGGCCACGACAATCAGGATCTCGCCCTCGTCGGTCTTTTTCAGGGAGCTTTCAAGCAGGCTGAGCAGGGTCTGTCGCAAGCGGGTCGGGTCACCGCTGATCACCCGCGGTACTTGCGGCTGGATAAAGCTGATGAGTTCGACGTTTTGCTGTTCGGCCTTGGTGCGGAAGATGCTCAGGCAATCTTCGATCAGGGCATTGAGGTCGAACTGCACGTCATCCAGCTCGATTTGCCCGGATTCAAGCTTGGAAATGTCGAGAATTTCGTTGATCAGGGTCAGCAGTTCATTGCCCGCGCTGTGAATGGTCTGCACATAGTCGCGCTGCTTGACCGACAGTGGCGTGCCCAGCAGCAATTCGGTCATGCCCAGCACACCGTTCATGGGGGTGCGGATTTCGTGGCTGATCTTGGCCAGGAACTCGGCCTTGGCATTGACCTCGGCCGTGCTGGCCGCCAGCTCGCGGCTGATGCTGAACTGCGCCTGGGTGATGCTGCGGTTGCGCTCGCTCAGGGCAAAGCTCATCAGCAAGCCGCTGATACACACCACACACATCAGCGCCAGCACCAGTTCCTGTGGCGCGATCAGGGTCAGGCCCAGCAGTGCCGGGAGAATCACCAGGGTACCGATATTGAAAATCACCATCGCCATGACAAACATGCGCGCTGGCTTGTAGCCCTTTTGCCAGTGGTAGACCGATACGGCCAGGATGCTGACGCTTGCCAGCCCGACCAGAGCGTAGGTGATGAGGTTCAGCGGCAGGTTGTCGATAAACAGCAGCAACAGGCCGCCCAGGCCGATGATCAGGATGTCCAGCAACAGCAGTTTGAGCAGCCGATGGGCGCCGCGACTGGCGAAAAAGGTATAGGTGAACATCAGCCCGCAAGGTGCGGTCAGCAGCAGGGTCAGGTAGGCCCCCGGGGTTTGCATGCCGTGCCACTGGCCCAGCCAGGGGTCGAGCAGATTCAGGAACAGCACTGAACTGGCCATCAGCAGGGCTTCGCAGATCGCCAGCCACAGGCTGCTGGGCGAACGGCTAAAGGCAAAGCGTACAAGGTTGTGCAGCAACAGCATCGTCATGCAGCCCAGCAACAGGCCATAGAGCAGGGGTTTGCTCTGGCTGGCGGCCAGCATCACGGCAGTGTCGAGGGTAATGTGCGGGCGCAGTTGGTGGTCAGAGACCATGCGCAGGTAAACATCCAGCGGTTTGCCGCTTTGGGGCAGGGGTAGCAGGTAGTCACTGCTGGGCACCGGTTTGTTATTGGTGGGTAATGCTGAGCCGGTGTTGATTTCGCTGATCAGTTTTTGATCATCGAACACATACATGTCCAGGCGCGCCAGGTCGGGGGCGAATAGCCGCAGTACCTGTTCGTGCTTGTCGGGTTGCAGGTGTACTCGCAACCACAGGGCCTCGCCGGGTTCAGCAGCCCCTATGCGGCCAAGGTCGACCGGGCTGAACTGGCTGGACAGGCGGGGGGAACGGACATCACTCAGTTCCAGCGTGGCCTGCGGGTCTGACAAGACCGACCAACTGGTAGACGGAGCGGCTTGCGCAGGCATCATGCCAAGCACAGTGGCCAGTAAGGCAGCGGTAAAAGCTATGGCGATCCTGAGCCAGCGCACGGCGAAATCCCTTCGTAAAGTGAAGCCTGAGGTTAACTATGCGCGGGCCTGGAATAATTAGGCAAGGCCCGAGGGGCCCCGCCTATCCGTGTGGAGTGCTTATTCCTGGTTATCACCGCGTTCGCGTGCAATGGCGCGGTAACCAATGTCGTTACGGTAGAAGCAACCGTCCCATTCAATCGCCTTGGCCAGCTCGTAAGCCTTGTGCTGAGCCGCTTCAACGGTGTCGCCCATAGCGGTTGCGCACAGTACGCGGCCACCAGAGGTAACGACTTCACCCGCGGTGTTGAGTGCGGTACCTGCGTGGAACACCTTGCCTTCCAGCTTGGCCGCTGCATCCAGGCCGTGGATCACCGCGCCCTTGGCGTAGTCGCCAGGGTAGCCACCAGCAGCCAGGACAATGCCCAGGCTCGGGCGTGGGTCCCATTGCGCTTCAACCTTGTCCAGCGCTTGAGCCAATGCCGCTTCAACCAGCAGCACCAGGCTCGATTGCAGACGCAGCATTACTGGTTGGGTTTCCGGGTCGCCAAAGCGGCAGTTGAACTCGATGACCTTCGGGTTGCCGGCCTTGTCGATCATCAGCCCTGCGTACAGGAAGCCGGTGTAGACGTTGCCTTCTTCAGCCATGCCGCGCACGGTTGGCCAGATCACCAGGTCCATCACGCGCTGGTGAACGTCAGCGGTGACCACCGGGGCAGGGGAGTAAGCACCCATGCCGCCGGTGTTCGGGCCGCTATCGCCGTCGCCGACGCGCTTGTGGTCCTGGCTGGTAGCCATCGGCAATACGTTCTTGCCGTCGACCATTACGATAAAGCTGGCTTCTTCGCCGTCGAGGAACTCTTCGATCACTACGCGCGAACCGGCTTCGCCAAAGGCATTGCCTGCGAGCATGTCACGCACGGCGTCTTCGGCTTCTCCCAGGGTCATGGCGACAATTACGCCTTTGCCGGCAGCCAGGCCATCAGCCTTGATCACGATCGGCGCGCCGACTTTCTGCAGGTAAGCCAGGGCCGGTTCGATTTCGGTGAAGTTCTGGTAGTCGGCGGTCGGGATCTTGTGACGCGCCAGGAAGTCCTTGGTGAACGCCTTGGAGCCTTCCAGCTGGGCGGCGCCAGCGGTCGGGCCGAAGCAGTCCAGGCCACGGGCGCGGAACAGGTCAACCACACCGGCAACCAGCGGCACTTCCGGGCCGACGATGGTCAGGGAAACGTTCTTCTCGGCGAAGTCCGCCAGTTGCTCAAGGGCCAGCACGTCGATGGCGACGTTTTCGCACTTGGCTTCAATGGCGGTGCCGGCGTTGCCCGGGGCAACGAATACTTTGGCGACACGTGGGTCCTGAGCTACTTTCCAGGCCAGTGCGTGTTCGCGGCCACCGCTGCCAATGATCAAAACATTCATTTCAAAAACCTCGGATGACGCTGAATTCTGATAAGCACCGCTGAGGTGCCTGAAGGCCGGGCTTTTGTGGGAGCCGGGCTTGCCCGCGATACAGGCACCTCGGGGTTTCATACCTACCGAAGTGTTGCTGTCGCAGGCAAGCCAGCTCCCACAAAAGCCGGTGCCTACATGGGATCGTGCTGTTAGTGACGGAAGTGGCGCATGCCGGTGAACACCATCGCAATGCCGGCTTCGTCAGCGGCAGCAATCACTTCGTTGTCACGCATCGAGCCGCCCGGCTGGATCACAGCAGTGATACCGGCCTTGGCGGCGTTGTCGATGCCGTCACGGAACGGGAAGAATGCGTCCGATGCCATCACAGCGCCCTGCACTTGCAGGCCGGCGTGTTCAGCCTTGATCGCAGCGATACGGGCCGAGTTTACGCGGCTCATCTGGCCTGCGCCGACACCGATGGTCTGACGGCCCTTGGCGTAGACAATGGCGTTGGACTTGACGTACTTGGCTACTTTCCAGGCAAAGATCAGGTCGTTGATCTCTTGCTCGGTCGGGGCACGCTTGGTCACGACTTTGAGGTCTTCGCTGCCGATCATTTCGATGTCGCGGCTTTGAACCAGCAAACCGCCATTAACGCGTTTGAAGTCCCAGGCCGGGGTGCGCTCTGCGCTCCACTCGCCACAGGCCAGCAGGCGCACATTGGCTTTGGCAGCCACAATGGCGCGAGCTTCTTCGCTAACCGATGGGGCGATGATCACTTCAACGAACTGGCGCTCAACGATGGCCTTGGCCGTTTCGGCGTCCAGTTCACGGTTGAAGGCGATGATGCCGCCGAATGCCGATTCGGTATCAGTGGCGTACGCCAGCTCGTAGGCCTGGCGGATGCCGCCTTCGGCGTCCGGGCTTACGGCCACGCCGCACGGGTTAGCGTGCTTGACGATGACGCAGGCTGGCTTGACGAAGCTTTTTACGCATTCCAGCGCGGCGTCGGTGTCGGCCACGTTGTTGAACGACAGTTCCTTGCCTTGCAGCTGGGTTGCCGTCGCGATGCTGACTTCGGTCGGCTTGGCTTCAACATAGAACGCCGCTTTCTGGTGCGGGTTCTCGCCGTAGCGCATTTCCTGGGCCTTGATGAACTGGCTGTTGAAGGTGCGCGGGAACAGGCCGCGGTCTTCGGTGCTCAGTGTTTCAGCGGCCTGGTTCACGGTGCCCAGGTAGTTGGCGATCATGCCGTCGTAGGCGGCGGTGTGTTCAAACGCCTTAAGCATCAGGTCGAAACGCTGTGCGTAGGTCAGGCCACCGGCCTTGAGGTTTTCCAGCACGTTGGCGTAATCGCTGGCATTGACCACGATGGCCACGTCTTTGTGGTTTTTCGCTGCCGAGCGAACCATGGTCGGGCCGCCGATATCGATGTTCTCGATGGCGGTCGGCAGGTCGCAACCCGGCTTGGAGATGGTGGCTTCGAACGGGTAGAGGTTAACCGCGACCAGGTCGATCGGCTTGATGCCGTGCTCGCTCATGATGTCATCGTCAATGCCGCGACGGCCCAGGATGCCACCGTGGATTTTCGGGTGCAGGGTTTTCACCCGACCGTCCATCATTTCTGCAAAGCCGGTGTAGTCCGCGACTTCAACAGCGGCAACGCCGTTGTCTTGCAGCAGCTTGAACGTACCGCCAGTGGACAGGATCTCGACGCCGAGGGCTTCCAGTTCACGGGCGAAATCAAGGATTCCGGTTTTGTCGGAAACGCTGATTAGAGCGCGGCGGATCGGCAGGCGGGTAGTCTGATCGGTCATCTCGATTTCCATCAAAAGCAAAGGAGTCAGCAAAAAAGGCGGCCCGTTTTACCAGGACGCCTTTCAGGTTTGATTGAATGCTTACAGCAGATCGTACTGTTTGAGCTTTTTGCGCAAGGTGCCGCGATTGAGGCCCAGCAGCTCGGAGGCCTTGGTCTGGTTGCCCTTGACGTAGTTCATGACGCACTCGAGAAGGGGAGCCTCGACTTCGGAAAGTACCAGGTTGTAGACGTCCGTGACTTCAGCGCCCTCCAGGTGGGCGAAATAATTGTGCAGCGCCTTTTCGACACTCCCGCGAAGGGTCTGACCTTCTTCGCTCGGTGTATTGAGGTGCTGTTTCAAGTTGACGTTGTCGCTCACGGGCGTTGTTCCACTCACTAATGTCTCGGTCATCATCGTCATGCGGCCACCCATCCTTCGTCCCCTGTTACCAGGCTCTTGTGTCGTTCGGCGAAAAACGCCTGAACGTTGGCGCATTGTGCTTCCGTATCTTCTAAACGATTGAAGTGGGCGCGAAACTCCTTGGCGCCCGGCAAGGTTGCCAGATACCACCCGACATGCTTGCGGGCAATGCGTACGCCCAGTACCTCCCCATAGAAGGTATGCAATGCAGCCAGATGCTCTAGCAGAATACGTTCCACTTCGACCATCTCCGGTGCCGGCAACAGCTGCCCGGTACGCAGAAAGTGATCGACTTCGCGGAAAATCCAGGGCCGCCCCTGGGCCGCCCTGCCAATCAACAGCCCGTCGGCCCCGGTCGCGTTCAACACGTGCAGGGCCTTGTGGGGTGAATCGATATCGCCGTTGGCAAACACCGGTATCGACACGGCCTGCTTGATCGCGGCAATGGTGTCGTACTCGGCTTCACCGGTGTACAGGTCGGCGCGGGTTCTGCCGTGCACCGCCAGGGCGGTAATCCCGGCTTGTTCGGCGATCTTTGCCACCGTGATGCCGTTCTTGTTGTCCCGGTCCCAGCCGGTGCGGATCTTCAGGGTAACCGGCACATCAACCGCAGCCACGACGGCCTGCAGGATCTCGTTTACCAGTGCTTCGTCTTTCAGCAACGCGGAGCCGGCGGCCTTGTTGCAGACCTTCTTTGCCGGGCACCCCATGTTGATATCAATAATCTGTGCGCCCAGTTCCACATTGGCCCTGGCGGCGTCTGCCAGCATTTGCGCATCGCCTCCGGCGATCTGTACCGAGCGTGGCTCGGGATCACCGTCGTGAATCATGCGCAGGCGCGATTTGCGGCTGTTCCAGAGACTCATGTCACTGGTGACCATTTCCGAAACAACCAGGCCTGCGCCCATGCGTCGGCAAAGCTGACGAAAGGGCTGGTCGGTGACACCCGCCATAGGGGCGAGAATCAAACCGTTGTGCAATGTATATGGGCCGATGCGTACCGCCGACATAGGACTTCCCTGTTGTGGGGCCGGATCTGGGGAGTTCGAAAAAGGGTTGGCATGATACCCGCTCTCGATGACTGGTTAAAGTCGCAATTGGATGATTTTTGAACAATTGAGGCTTGCAGTCAGTTGCAAGTGCCATGCGACAAGCTGCAGAGCGCAAAAAAGCTGCGTTTAGCGGCCAACGTGTCGCTAAAGCGTAGCGCGCTTATTCAGGAGAATGAAAACTCAGGCTGTAGTTCACGGCCTTCGGGCCTGGGTCGAGGATGTCCAGGGCTATATGGATAGGGGTTTGCGGCGGCATTTCGGCTTTGGCCATATCGCCGCTGAGGTATTCACCGGGTTTGAACCGACGACTGGCGATCATTTTGCCGTTGAGGTCGGCAAAGCGCAGTTCCAGTAGCGGAAAGGGCTGGGAGAACGGCGCGCGGTTGTAGAGGATGGCATCCACCACCAGCGCTCCGGCAAATTCGGGGTGGCTGCGCACCACCAGGTTGCTGCTCTTGATCCGGTCGATATCAACCTTGGACGGCACCGTACAGCCGATCTGCGGGCATAACTGCTGGAAGATCGGGCGGTACTGGTCCTGGCGCGCCAGCTCATCGAAGTGATTGGCGATGTACTGCCCGGCCAGGGCTGCGGCAGCCAGCAGCACCAGCAGCGTCCAGAGCAGGCGCTTGCCCCAGGGGGTGCGGCGCTTTTGCCAGTCCAGTTGCAGCGGGTCGTCCACCAGATCCAGCAGCGGGTCTTCGCGCATGGCCGGCTCGCTGCGCTTGCGCCTGTCCTTGCTCACGGGCGCAAGCTCAGGGAGTTCGTCGTCCTCGTCATCGGTGGCAGACAGGCGTTCGCCCGCCAGCGGTGGTTCGAGGTCGTCGTCCAGGGACAGCTGGAGCGGCGGGGTGTCGTCCGGTTCGTCGAGGTCCAGTGACAGCGACGGCTCGGTACGCCCGGTTTCAGCCAGCTCGGCAGCGCCTTCGGCAACCTTGGCGTGTTCGGCGCGGTCTGCGGCAGAGTCACTGAACAGGCTGTCAGACCATTCACCTTCTTCGGCATCAGAGGTTTCGCGTCGAGCGCTCAGGGACGTGCTTTTTGGCGTGTGCGGTTGGCCGAAGCTTTTGCTGGGCTGGATTTCACGCTCTTCGAGCTTGGCCAGTTCTTCGTCCAGATCCAGATGGTCGAGGTCGATCGTGTGTGCCTGCCACGCTGGCGGGCTGACCGGTACGGCCGGGGCGGTTGCCTCGACGGGTGCCGGTTCGCTCGCTTCGGGCGTGGTGACGGCAGGCGCATCCACGGCGGGCGGCTGCCCTGTTTCAGTGCTCTGGTTCAGCAGTTGCTGGGCGGCATTGAACACTTGCAGGCAGGCGCCACAGCGCACCACGCCGCGTGCCATGCCCAACTGGGCGTGGCTGACGCGAAAGCTGGTCTGGCAATGTGGGCACTGGGTAACGAAGCTATCGCTCATGCGGCCATCCGGATTGGGCATGGTTTTATTCTAGCGCCGACGGCCGCTGATGCGTACCCAGCCATCGCGATTGGCAATCGGGTCCAGATCGAAGTCCTGGGCGTAAGCTGCCGCCACTTCTTCGCCCTGTTCGGCGAGGATGCCCGACAGTGCCAGGCGACCACCCGGCTTGACCAGGCTGGACAGTTGCGGGGCCAGGGAAACCAGCGGGCCGGCGAGGATGTTGGCGACTACGACGTCGGCCTGCACTTGTGGCATGTCTTCAGGCAAGTACAGCGGGAACAGCTGCGGATCGACGCCGTTGCGGTTGGCGTTGTCGCGCGAGGCTTCCAGCGCCTGGACGTCGATGTCGGTGCCCACCGCGTGCTTGGCGCCAAGCAGCATGGCGGCGATGGCCAGAATGCCCGAGCCGCAGCCGAAGTCCAGCACGGTGCAGTCTTTCAGGTCCTGGCCGTCCAGCCATTCCAGGCACAGCGCGGTGGTCGGGTGAGTGCCGGTGCCGAAGGCCAGGCCCGGGTCCAGCAGCAGGTTGACGGCATCCGGCTCGGGCGCTGCGTGCCAGCTTGGCACGATCCACAGGCGCTGGCCGAAACGCATCGGGTGGAAGTTGTCCATCCAGCTGCGTTCCCAATCCTGGTCTTCGATCACTTCGGCATGATGTTCAGGCAGTGGCGAACCGGTCAGCAGTTCCAGATGGGACAGTACGAGTTCGGCTTCGGTGCCGCCTTCGAACAGTGCCAGCAAGTGGGTGTGCGACCACAGCGGGGTGGTGTTGAGTTCAGGTTCGAAGATCGGTTGGTCTTCGGCGTCCATGAACGTAACCGAGACAGCACCGACTTCGAGGAACGCGTCTTCGTAGGTTTCGGCTTGTTCCGGGCTGATGGCGAGGCGTACTTGCAGCCAAGGCATGGCGGGCACCTTTGAAAAATAGGAGTGTGCAGCCGAGGGGGGCTGCGAGAAGCGCGCAAGTTTACGCGAGCAGGGGCTTGGCGGGTAATCAAAAAGCGATGAATGCAACGGATCCCTGGTGGGAGCGGGCTTGCTCGCGATACAGGCGACCTGGTCTGGCAGGTTGGCCCGTGTGATGCCATCGCGAGCAAGCCCGCTCCCACAAGGGCAGTTGCCTGGCTTGCAGAAACAACAAAGCCGCTCGAAAGCGGCTTTGTTGACGGAATTACAAACTTACTTGTTAGCCAGTTTGTGTTCCAGGTAGTGAATGTTGACGCCGCCTTCGCAGAAGCCTTCGTCATTCACCAGGTCGCGGTGCAGCGGGATGTTGGTCTTGATGCCGTCGACCACGATTTCGTCCAGGGCATTGCGCATGCGCGCCATGGCTTCGTCACGGGTCGAGCCCCAGGTGATCAGCTTGCCGATCAGGGAGTCGTAGTTGGACGGAACCTTGTAGCCGCTGTACAGGTGCGAATCGACGCGAACGCCGTTGCCGCCCGGAGCGTGGAAGTGCTTGACCATGCCAGGGCTTGGCATGAACGTCGCCGGATCTTCAGCGTTGATCCGGCACTCCAGCGAGTGACCGTGAATGTTCACGTCCGCCTGGGTGAAGGACAGCTTGTTGCCGGCGGCAATGCTCAACATCTCTTTGAGGATGTCGATGCCAGTGACCATCTCGGATACCGGGTGCTCTACTTGCACACGAGTGTTCATCTCGATGAAGTAGAAGCGACCGTTCTCGTACAGGAACTCGAAAGTACCCGCGCCGCGGTAGTTGATGTCCACGCAGGCCTGTACGCAACGGGCCAGAACTTCGGCGCGTGCGGTTTCGTCGATGCCCGGTGCTGGCGCTTCTTCCAGTACTTTCTGGTGACGACGTTGCAGCGAGCAGTCGCGGTCGCCCAGATGGATCGCATTGCCCTGGCCGTCGGAAAGAACCTGAACTTCCACATGACGCGGGTTGGTCAGGTATTTTTCCAGGTAGACCATCGGGTTGCTGAACCAGGCGCCGGCTTCTTCGCGGGTCTGCTTGGCAGCTTCGATCAGGTCTTCTTCACGGTTGACCACGCGCATGCCGCGACCACCGCCGCCGCCAGCGGCCTTGATGATCACCGGGTAGCCGACTTCACGGCCAATGCGCAGGGCGGTTTCAGGATCTTCCGGCAGCGGGCCGTCAGAACCTGGAACGGTCGGAACACCAGCTGCGATCATGGCGTGCTTGGCCGAAACCTTGTCGCCCATCAGGCGAATGGTGTCAGCTTTCGGGCCGATGAAGGCAAAACCGGATTTTTCGACCTGTTCGGCGAAATCGGCGTTTTCAGCCAAAAAGCCGTAGCCCGGGTGAATCGCCGTGGCACCGGTCACTTCCGCGGCCGCGATGATGGCCGGAATGTGCAGGTAAGACAGGTTGGCCGGTGCCGGACCGATGCAGACGGTTTCGTCTGCCAGGCCCAGGTGCATCAGCTCTTTGTCGGCAGTGGAGTACACCGCGACAGTCTTGATCCCCATTTCCTTGCACGCCCGCAGGATGCGCAAAGCAATCTCGCCACGGTTGGCGATCAGGACTTTTTCCAGCTTCTGAGGCTTCAACATCGTTGGCTCCCCGTGGTTCAAACGATGGTGAACAGCGGTTGGTCGAATTCAACCGGCTGACCGTTTTCTACCAGGATGGATTCGATAACACCGGCTTTTTCGGCCGTGATGTGGTTCATCATTTTCATCGCTTCAACGATGCAAATGGTGTCGCCGACCTTGACGCTCTGGCCCACTTCAACGAAGGCAGGCGAAGTTGGCGACGGAGTGCGGTAGAACGTACCGACCATTGGCGACTTGACCACAAAACCGTTCAGTTTTGGCGCGGCAGGCGCTTCGGTCACAGTGGCAACCGGAGCAACAGCAACCGGCGCTGCAGCAGGCGCTTGCATCGGCGCTGGTGCGTAGTACTGCTGGGCAGGCGTCTTGCTGTGGCGGCTGATGCGTACGGACTCTTCGCCTTCCTTGATTTCCAGCTCGTCGATGCCGGACTCTTCCAGCAGTTCGATCAGTTTCTTAACTTTACGGATATCCATGAATCGTCAACTCCCAATGGGTCTGTCAGGGGCGTTTAGCTTGTAGTTCAAGCTGTTCCAGGGCGGCCTCCAAGGCCAGTCGATAACCGCTGGCGCCAAGGCCGCAGATCACGCCTACCGCAACGTCGGAGAAGTAGGAGTGATGGCGGAAAGGTTCGCGTTTGTACACGTTGGACAAATGCACTTCGATGAATGGGATGCTCACCGCGAGCAACGCGTCACGCAATGCCACGCTGGTATGAGTAAAAGCCGCCGGGTTGATCAGAATAAAATCCACCCCTTCGTTGCGGGCGGCGTGTACGCGGTCGATCAATTCATACTCGGCATTGCTTTGCAGGTAGAGCAAATGGTGGCCGGCATCGCGGGCTCTTTGTTCCAGGTCCTGATTGATTTGCGCCAGGGTTGTCGCGCCGTAGACGCCCGGCTCGCGGGTGCCGAGCAGGTTCAGGTTGGGGCCGTGCAGTACCAGGAAAGTCGCCATCTGCTGTTCCTTATTATCTGTGTGCAGTTGTCAGTGCCGGGCGACTATGCCGAAAAGCGGATTCGCTGTCCAGTTAACTGCAATAGCCAGCACGATGACCGATGTTCGCGAAAAGTTTGTGACTGGTGCTCTAGATCTGGTCATTCGCGATGGCGACACGTTCGGCGAAGTCCGTTGCATTGATCTCGCCGATGACCCGTTGGTCACTTATTTCGCTGCCGTTTTTGCCGAAGAACATCAGGGCTGGCGGGCCGAACAATTTGTACTGATCGAGCAGGGCACGTTGCTCGGCATTGCTGGCCGTGATGTCGAAGCGCACCAGCCGGTAACCCTTGAGCAACTCCAGCACGCGGGGGTTGTTCAGGACTTCGTGCTCGATCACTTTGCAACTGATGCACCAGTCGGCGTACCAGTCCAGCAACAGTGGCTGGCCAGCAGCCCTGGCCTGGGCCAGTGCGCTGTCCAGTTCGGCCGGGGTGCTGACGGTGAGCCACTGGCCTGCCGGTTGTGCGTTGCCGGTTACTGCGCTGGCAGCCGGTTGTACGTTGCCGATGGGGTTGAACGGATCGCTTTGCCCGCTCAGGGCGCCGTACCAGCAGGCCAGCGCGTAGACCAGCAAAAACAGGCCCAGCAGCTGAGCCAGACGCTGGCGCGGGGCTTTGTGGGTGAACTCCAGGGTGCCCAGGAACAGGCTTACGCCTGCGGCCAGTGCGCCGATCAACAGCAGGGTGACCGGGCCGGGCAGCACGCGGCTAAGCAGGCCGATGGCCAGGCCGAGCAGCAGCACGCCGATGGCATTTTTTACACTGACCAGCCACGGCCCGCTTTTCGGCAGCCAGGCCGCGCCACCAGTGGCTACTAGTAACAGCGGCGCACCCATGCCCAGGCCCAGGGCGAACAGCTTCAGGCCGCCCCCCAACGCATCGCCACTGGCGCTGATATACAGCAGCGCCCCGGCCAGCGGCGCCGATACGCACGGTGATACCAGCAGGCTGGACACCACGCCCAGCACCGCTGCGCCCCACAGCGAACCACCTTGGGTGCGGTTGGCGACACGATCCAGGCGATTGCTGATGGCTTGCGGCAGTTTCAGCTCAAATACGCCGAACATGGCCAGGGCGAAAATCCCGAAAAACAGCGCGAAGGGCACCAGCACCCACACCGACTGCAGGCGCGCCTGCAGATTGAGCTGGGCACCGAACATGCCCATCAACGCGCCCAGCAGGGCAAAGCACGCCGCCATTGGCAGCACATAGGCCAGCGACAGGCTGAAGCCCCGCAACCCACCCACCTGGCCGCGTAGCACCACGCCCGACAGGATCGGCAGCATTGGCAATACGCAAGGGGTAAAGGTCAGGCCCAGCCCGGCAAGGAAAAACAGCGCCAGTTCGCGCCAGTTCCACGCTTTTGCCGGCGTGCCGGTGCTGGTGACGGTAGTGCCATCAATGCTCAGGCGTTCGGTCTCAGGCGGGTAGCACAGGCCCTTGTCGGCGCAGCCCTGGTAGCTGACCACCAGGGTGAAGGGGCGCGAATCGTTGGCCGGGCGCGGGATATCTACGTCGAGAATGCCGTGATAGACCTCGACATCGCCAAAGTATTCATCGTGCTTGGCTTCGCCGGGGGGCAGTTGCGCGGTGCCCAGGGCGATGTCGGCGGGTTCGGTCTTGAAGGCGAACCGGTGCCGATACAGGTAATAGCCTTCGGTGGGCACAAAACGCAGCTTGATTGACTCGGGAGTGCTGCTGATCAGGTTGAGCTTGAACGCTTCGCGTACCGGTAAAAAGTCGCTGCTGTTATTGATTGCGCCCAGGGTTGCACTGGGTCGGTTATCCAGCAACCCCGCGCCCAGGGCAGGCATGGCAAACAGCAAACACAGGAGCAGAAACAGGCGGCGCATAGGAATCTCGCAAAGCAAACGTGCGGGCATGATAGCGCGGTGAATGGATGGGGTGCAGCAACCCCTGTCGTGGGTGGGGGGTGGGAGCGGGCTTGCTCGCGATGCAGGCGGCGCGGTCTTCCTGCATGACTGCGCAGATGCAATCACGGGCAAGCCCGCTCCCACAGGGTGTGCGGGGTTACACCCGGAAGGCCTGTACCGCGGTGTTGAGCTGCGAACCCAGCTCCAGCAGTTGCTGGCTTTGGTCGCGGGCAATGCCGATGCGTTGCAGGTTTTCGTCGCCCAGCACATGGATGCGTTCGCTGTGGTCGCGAATCTCGCTCACCGCCCCGGTCTGCTGCGCGGTCACATCGGCGATGCGCACGGCGGTATCGGAGATGGTGGCAATGGCGCCGACAATTTCATCCAGCGCGCCGTCGGCATCCTGGGCTTGCTGGGCGGTGGCCTGGGCGTGGGTCACTTGCGCGCGGATGCCTTCCATCGATTGGCGGGCGGCCAGTTGCAGCCCGCCGATCAGGGTCTGGATCTCGTTGGTGGCCCCTGCAGTACGCTGGGCCAGCGAGCGTACTTCTTCAGCCACCACGGCAAAGCCACGGCCCATTTCGCCGGCACGGGCGGCTTCGATGGCGGCGTTGAGCGCCAGCAGGTTGGTCTGGTCGGCAATGGAGCGAATCACCGTAAGCACACCACCGATGGTGGCCGACTCTTCGGCCAGGCGTTCGATGGTCTGTGCGTTGCCCTGCACTTCACCCACCAGGGCATGCAGCCCGGTCAGGCTCTGGCCGATCACCCGTTGCCCCTGGGCCACCGCCAGCCCGGCGCTGCGGCTGGCATCGGCGGCCTGGCTGGCATCGCCCGCCACTTGCGAGATGGTCGCTTCCAGTTCACCCAGGGCGTCGCGGATTTGCGCGGTATCTGCGGCCTGGCGTTCAGCGCCACCGTGCAGGCCAGTGCTCAGCTCGGCCAGGGTCTGGCTGCTGCCGGCCACTTGTTCGGCATTCAGGCGCAGGGTGCCTACCAGGTTCACCAGGTAGCTGCGCAGGCGGTTAAGTGAGGACTCGATGTCACGCAATTCGCGATTGGTCTTGCCCAGCTGGATATCGCGGCTGAAGTCGCCTTCGGCCCAGGTCGACAGCAGCGGCGCCAGGTAGGTCAGCACCCGCGCCAGCTTGCGCTGCAGGGTATCGATCAACAGCGCGATGAGCAGGATCAGGCCAATCATCAGGCCCTGGATCAGCCGCACTTCATTCTGGATGTGCGCGTGCTCGGCGCGTACCACCGGCTCCAGTTCGGCGATGGCCTGCTGCACGGCATCGAGCTTGAGGTGGGTGGCGGCGCTGAGCTGGCTGCGTTGTTCGATCTGGTTCTGGGTGCGCTTGAGTTCGGCGGGGTAGCGGCTGAGCAGGCTGTTGAGTTCGCGCTTGAGGCCAATTCCAGCATCTTCGGCCTTGGCGGTGTCGGTGGCATCAAGGCCCATCATCGCGGCAAAATCGTCAGTGCCCGAGGCGCTTGTGCTGTTCACGCCGAGCAGGGGCAGGGCGTCGATTTGCCTGGCCTGAAGCGCAATGCTGTCCAGTTCGCGCTCGACGTCGCCGGCCAGTTCACTGCGCCCGCTGCTCACCAGTTTGTCCCGGGCCAGGGACAGCTTGGCCAGGTGTTGCGAGGCGCTGAGCAGCAAGGGCAGGTAGGCGCGGGCCTCGTTGGAAGAGGCGTCGCTGGCGTATTGGCCCAGTTGTTCCAAGCTGGCACCCAGCTCGCGCTCGGCCTGCAGCAGCAAGGCCTGGGGGTCGCCGGCCAGTTTGCCGGCGGCCAGCAGTTCGGTATTGCTGTAGGTGCTCAGGTTTTCCAGGCTGGGGCGCAGCGTATCGGCCAGTGCGGGGGGCAAAGGGCCTAGTTCGCTTTTGAGGCTGTCCAGCGCACTGTTGGCATCGCTCAGACGCAGGGCGTCGCCACTGGCGAGATAGTCCTCGATATTGCGCGCCACGTTGTTCTGGAACTGCTGCGACAGGCTCAAGTAGCGCTCCATTAACAGAAACGGCCGCTCCAGGGCTTGTTGCGACCACCACAGGGTTGCCCCCAGGGCCAGGCATACGGCGACCAGCAACAGGGTGTTGAGGTTGGTTAGCAGCTTCAGGCGCATGTGGGATTTTGCCTACTACACAGTCAGAAGCGGCAAAAGTTATTGCACTTAAGTTACAGCGGTGTGACGGAAAGACGGGTTACGAACAAATAGTGGCAATTGGCCTTGTCTGGTGAAAGCCGTGTACCTGATTACGCCCGCTGTTCTTGGCGCGGTACAGGGCTTCGTCGGCCTGGGAGGCCATCAACAGACTGTCGGCATCGCCATGCATCTGCACCACGCCCGCGCTGAAGGAGCACGACAGGTCCACGGGTTGTGCCGGGTAGTGGATTTCGGCAAAGCGCTGACGAATCTGATTGAGCACTTTGTGGGCCGACTCCTGGTCGGTGTCGGGCATGACAATGGCAAATTCTTCACCGCCGTAGCGGCCAATAAAGTCGGTTTTGCGCAGGCGTTGCTTGAGGAACAGCGCCAGGCTCTTGATCACCCGGTCGCCCATCGGGTGACCATAGCCATCATTGACGTGCTTGAAGTGATCGAGGTCGAGCATGGCAAAGCTCAGGGGGCGGTTCTCGCGGCGAGCGCGAAAGGTGCAGTCTTCGAGCAATTGCAGGATATGGGTGTGGTTGTACAGCCCGGTCAGGCTGTCACGCACCATCCGCGCCTTGAGATGGCGGGCGCGGGCTGCACGATTGCGCACGGTGGTGATCAGGTGGCGCGGCTGGATCGGCTTGGTGAGGAAGTCATCGCCGCCCTCGCTCATGGCATCGAGCTGCTTGTCCATATCGTCTTCGGCCGACAGGTAAATGATCGGCACGCTGACATAGCGGTCGTTGTGGCGGATCACCTTGGCCAGCTCGGTGCCGGTGCAGCCCGGCATATACATGTCGAGGATAATCAGGTCGGGCTGGAATTCCGCCAGCTCGGTCATGGCCTGAATCGGGTCGATCAGGGTGCGGGTGACAATCCCGGCGCCATTGAGCAGGCGCTCGGCATGCAGGGCCTGGGCCCGGGAGTCGTCAATGATCAGCACTTTGAAGGGTTCGTACTGGGCGACACAGGTCAGCACCTCGATTTTTTCCATCAAGCTTGAGGCTTCGAGGGTGCCGGTCAAAAAACCTTGCCCGCCTGCGCGCACGGCCGCCAGCCGGGTAGGGGTATCGGCCTCATGGAGGCTGAAAAACAGCAGCGGCAGTTTTTGCTCAAGACCGATCTGGGCTTCTGCGGCCAGCGTCAGGCCAACGCCGGCCCCGGCGAAGTCCACGTCCATGACAATGGCGGCCGGGTGGCGCTCGGTCATGGCCAGGCGAAACCCGGCAGGGCTGCTGAAGGCCTGGGCGCTGAGTTCGAAAAACTCCAGCTGGCGGGCCAGCCGGTCGGCGCGCTCCAGGTCCTGGAGCAGGATATACACCGGCTTGCGCAGGGGGGGCAGGCTGATATTGGCTGCCAGGTCACCCTGGCGCAGGCCGGTGCGTGACAGGCGCTGCATCAGGCGGTTGAGTTCAGTGATGATCGGGCTGTTCAAGCGGCTCTGGTTGGCGGCCATGTCGCGTAGCGTCAGGTCGATGGCCCGCGCCAGCTCGGAGTGCTCCGGCTGCTCGAAGCGCTCGGCAAAACGCAGCAGGCGCAGGTTGGCGTCATCAAGCTCGGCCAGGCCGGCAGGCGACCATTGATTGGTCTGCAGGCGCTGCCAGATCTCAAGAATCTGGCGAGCCTGGTGGGTGACACGCTGGGCAAAGTGGTTTTTCAGGCGCTCGCGACTGGGGTCTTCTTGCTCGGTCATAACCTGGCTGCTGGGTAGTGAAGCATGCTGAAGTCGAATGATGGCTCTATGCTAGCAGCTCATTGCAAATGTACGAGTTTCTCCTTGAAATTAACTGTGGGGCAGCCATATTGCCCATCACCTGCGCGCTTGTTCTATAGTGCCGGGCGTAGTGGCCCCCTGAGATAAAAAGCGTGCATGCAAGGCACGATGGGTTAGGGTTGTGGTCGAACCGTTGAATCAAGCAGATGAAAGGATATAGCCATGCTGGACTGGAAAAAACGTGAGGGCACAGCCCGCGAATCGGTCAAAGAGCCCAAAACACAGTCGCGTGGCTATTTCAAAAGCATCCTGCTGAGCCGCTCCATCGCGGTGCTGGTGGCGATTTTTATCGTGGTCAACCTGGGCCTGGGCTGGTACTGGAGCCAGGAACCTGACCTGTTCCCGGTGCAGCAAAACGCACAATTGGCGGCCGAGAAAGAAGGCAAGCAAATGGTGCCGGGCTTCACCACCGTCGAAACCCTCAAGACCGTTGCCGGTACCTTGCTCAACAAGCCGGGCGGCTACCTGTCCAATGACCGTTTTCCGCCGGGCATCTTCCTGGACAACATCCCGAGCTGGGAATACGGCGTGCTGGTACAGGTGCGCGACCTGACCCGTGCCCTGCGCAAAGACTTCGCCCGTTCGCAGTCACAGTCGGCTGAAGATGCGGATCTGGCCAAGGCCGAACCGCGTTTCAATTTCGACAACAAGAGCTGGATGCTGCCGTCCAGCGAATCCGAATACCAGGAAGGCATCAATTCCCTGAGCCGTTATCAGGCGCGCCTGTCTGACCCGAATCAGAAAAACGCCCTGTTCTATGCCCGCGCCGATAACCTGAACAACTGGCTGGGCGATGTGGGTACCCGTCTGGGCTCCCTGTCGCAACGCCTGTCGGCCAGCGTGGGCCGGGTCAAGCTCAACAGCGCGCTGAAAACCGAAAGCCTGCAACCGGGCCAGGTGCCGGTGGTGGACGAGGAAGTGGTCGAAACCCCGTGGATGCAGATCGACAACGTGTTCTATGAAGCACGCGGTCAGGCCTGGGCTCTGTCGCACCTGCTGCGTGCCATCGAAGTGGATTTTGCCGATGTACTGGCCAAGAAAAACGCCACGGTGAGCGTGCGTCAGATCATTCGCGAGCTGGAAGCAGCGCAGGAACCGGTCTGGAGCCCGATGATCCTTAACGGCAGCGGCTATGGCGTGCTGGCCAACCACTCGCTGGTCATGGCCAACTACATTTCCCGCGCCAACGCCGCGGTCATGGACCTGCGCCAACTGCTGTCGCAAGGCTAAGCGATGGTTATCTCAGCTTTGGAGGCTGCGCACCGTGCGGCCTCTGATGTCGAACAAGTTGCCTGGGTCGATCGCGATGATCGCTTGCTGGGCGGCCTGCCCCGCCATGAACTGCGCGAGCGCGGCCTGATTGGGCGCGGCACTTTCATTTTATTGTTCAACTCTGCCGGGGAGCTGTGCGTGCATCAACGCACCCTGAGCAAAGCGCTGTACCCGGGGTTCTGGGATGTGGCGGCGGGCGGCATGGTCGGGGTGGATGAAACCTACGCCGAATCGGCGGCCCGTGAGTTGGCCGAAGAACTGGGTGTGCGTGGTGTGCCGCTGACGGCCCATGAGCGCTTTTACTTCGAGGCTCCGCAAAACCATCTGTGGTGCGCAGTGTTTTCAGCGGTGTGGGATGGTCCGTTGCAGGTGCAGCCTGAAGAAGTCCAGCAAGCGTGTTTTATGCCGGTGGCCGAGGCGCTGCGCCTGAGTATGCAACGGGACTACTGCCCTGACTCACTGGATGCGCTCAAGCGCTATCTGGCCCAGGGCTGACGTTGATTCCCCCTGTGGGAGCGGGCTTGCTCGCGATTCAGGCGACCCGGTTTTTCAGTTGCACCGCTGCGATCCCATCGCGAGCAAGCCCGCTCCCACAAGTTCGTGGCTGGCGCTTTAGAAAATGCCGCCGATTGGCTATTGGGATGCAGCGATTTTGTCGTTACACTGCGCGACCTTTTTCAGGCTCAGGCGGGTTTCCCCCTGAGTTGCGCTGCCCCTGCCAGAGTGGGGCTTCGCGGTCGGTACACCTTGGCGCAACAGCGTCAGGCACCGGCCAATTATTTGTCCTCCGAATGAGGATTGCCGGTGGCCAAAAAAGCCGCATCCTTCGCCGCCCTGGGTGGCCTGGTATTTTCCACCGACGCAGGTCGTCACTGTCCGGACTGTCGCCAGCCGGTGGACGCCTGTACCTGCAAACAAACCCTGATCCCCGAAGGTGATGGCATCGCCCGCGTGCGCCGCGAAAGCAAAGGCCGTGGCGGCAAGACGGTGACCACCATCACCGGCGTGCCGCTGGCTGAAGACGCACTCAAGGAACTGGCCACGACGTTGAAAAAACGCTGTGGCACCGGTGGCGCGTTGAAAGACGGCATCATCGAGATCCAGGGCGATCACGTCGAGCTGCTGCTGGCCGAACTGGTCAAGCACGGTTTCAAGGCCAAGAAGTCCGGCGGCTAGCAGCCTCTGTGAAAGCCACCGCAACGCCGCTCCGGCGCCCCTCGCGGGCTGGCCAGGGCGCGCTTGCCATGGTTTTCACAGAGCCTGTTATCACCGGTTTCTAAACTCGGCGCTGTTGTCAGGGTCTGACTAATCGTCACTTTCACACTTTAGACTGCACCAGCCTGCTTTCAGGCTGGGCTATTTGACTTATTTATAGGGGACTTCGATGTCCGTACGACGCACACGCAAAGACGATGGCAGCCAATGGACAGTTGCGGACAGCCGCAGTGTTTACGGGATTCGCCATTGGGGGGCCGGGTATTTCGCGATCAATGAAGCCGGTCGCGTAGAAGTCCGTCCGAACGGCCCGAACAGCTCGCCCATCGATCTGTACGAGCAGGTCGACGAACTGCGCAAGACCAGCGGTTTGTCCTTGCCGTTGCTGGTGCGTTTCCCGGATATCCTGCAAGACCGTGTACGCCAGTTGACCGGCGCGTTCGATGCCAACATCGCGCGCCTGGACTACCAGAGCCAGTACACCGCCCTCTACCCGATCAAGGTTAATCAGCAGGAAGCGGTGATCGAAAACATCATCGCCACCAAGAACGTGTCGATCGGTCTTGAAGCTGGTTCCAAGCCCGAGCTGCTGGCCGTACTGGCCCTGGCACCCAAGGGCGGCACCATTGTCTGCAACGGTTACAAGGACCGCGAGTTTATCCGCCTGGCGCTGATGGGCCAGAAGCTGGGTCACAACGTCTTTATCGTGATCGAGAAAGAATCCGAAGTAGACCTGGTGATCGAAGAAGCGGCCTCGCTCAAGGTCAAGCCGCAGGTCGGCCTGCGCGTGCGCCTGTCGTCCCTGGCGTCGAGCAAGTGGGCTGACACCGGCGGTGAAAAATCCAAGTTCGGTCTGTCGGCCGCGCAACTGCTGTCGGTTGTTGAGCGCTTCCGTGCGGCGGGCCTGGATCAGGGCATCCGCCTGCTGCACTTCCATATGGGCTCGCAGATCGCCAACCTGGCGGACTACCAGCACGGCTTCAAGGAAGCGATCCGCTACTACGGCGAACTGCGCAACCTCGGCCTGCCGGTTGACCATATCGACGTGGGCGGCGGCCTGGGTGTGGACTACGACGGTACCCACTCGCGCAACGCCAGTTCGATCAACTACGACATGGACGACTACGCCGGTGTGGTTGTGGGCATGCTCAAGGAATTCTGCGACGCGCAGAGCCTGCCGCACCCGCATATCTTCTCCGAAAGCGGCCGTTCCCTGACTGCGCACCACGCCATGCTGGTGGTGCAAGTGACTGACGTCGAGAAACACAACGACGACGTGCCGGTCATCGAAAACAAGGAAAGCCTGCCAGAAACCGTGCAGTGGCTGGTGGACCTGCTGGGTCCGACCGACATTGAGATGGTCACCGAAACCTACTGGCGCGCCACGCACTACATGAGCGACATCGCTGCCCAGTACGCCGATGGCAAAATCACCCTGGCGGAAAAAGCCCTGGCCGAACAGTGCTACTTTGCCGTGTGCCGTCGCCTGCACAACTCGCTGAAAGCGCGTCAGCGCTCTCATCGTCAGGTGCTGGACGAGCTCAACGACAAGCTGGCCGACAAGTACATCTGCAACTTCTCGGTATTCCAGAGCCTGCCGGATACCTGGGCGATTGGCCAGGTACTGCCGATCCTGCCGCTGCATCGTCTCAACGAAGAGCCGCTGCGTCGTGCCGTGCTGCAAGACCTGACCTGCGACTCCGACGGCAAGATCAAGCAATACGTCGACGAGCAGAGCATCGAGACCAGCCTGCCGGTTCACGGGCTCAACGAAGGCGAAGACTACCTGCTGGGTATCTTCCTGGTGGGCGCGTACCAGGAAATCCTGGGTGACATGCACAACCTGTTCGGTGATACCGACTCGGTGAACATCTACCAGAACGAAGACGGCAGCGTGTACCACGCCGGTATCGAGACCCACGACACCATCGAAGACATGCTGCGCTACGTGCACTTGTCGCCCGAGGAGTTGATGAACCACTACCGTGACAAAGTGGCCAGCGCCAGCATCAGTGCCAAGGAGCGTACCCAGTACCTTGACGCACTGCGCCTGGGCCTGACCCGCTCGTCGTACCTGTCGAGCCACTGATCGCCTCCGGGCCTCAGTGCTGACTGAAAAACGCCGGCGCGTGCATTGCACGCGCCGGCGTTTTTTTTGGCCGCAGGATCAGGCGCCGAACCACTGGTCCTTGCGCTGCATGCGCCATGCATACACGGCCAGGGTCAGGCTGCGCAGCACCATAAACAGCAGGAAACTTATCCACAGGCCGTGGTTGCCATAGCCGTGCAGGGCCCAGGCGGCGGGGAAGGCGATGACCACGCTGATGACCATCGCATCGCGCATTTCCCGGGCGCGGGTGGCACCGATAAACAGGCCGTCGAGCAAGTAGCTCCACACCGCAATCAGCGGCAGCAGGGCCAGATACGGCAGGTACTGGAATGCGGTTTCGCGCACGCTGGGGATATCGGTCTGCATTTGTACAAACAGATGCCCGCCGAACATGAACAGCAACGCAAACCCCAGGCTGGCCAGCAGCGACCAGCCGCAGGCCACCACCATCGAACGGCGCAAGGCCTCACGGTCACGGGCGCCGATGGCATGCCCGCACAGCGCCTCGACAGCATGGGCCAGACCGTCCAGGGCATGGGCCGCCAGTAGCAGGCCGTTGAGCAACAGCGCATTGGCCGCCACCGTGGCATCGCCCAGGCGGGCGCCTTGCAGGGTGATGGAGAAAAACACCAGTTGCAGCATCAGGCTGCGGATAAAAATATCGCGATTGACCCCCAGCAGCGGTTGCCAGTTATGCCAGGCGCGCAAGGCGGCCCATACCAGTGTGCCGGGGAATCGGCGCAGCGCACCGCGGGTCAGCCACAGGCCGAGCAGGGCACCGCTCCATTCGGCAATCACCGAGGCCCGGGCCGAGCCGGCCACGCCCCAGTCCAGGCCGAGGACGAACCACAGGTTCAGGGCGATATTGACCAGATTGGTGGTGAGCAAAATCGCCAGTGGTGCGCGGGCGTTTTGCGTCCCCAGAAACCAGCCCACCAATGCGTAGCTGGCCAGGGCAGCGGGCAGGCCAAACAGCCGGATGTGGAAGAACTCCAGGGTCAGGGCATGCAGTTCGGTGGAAGGCTGCATCAGGCTCAGGGCCACGCCGCTGAAAGGAATCGCGATGGCCCCCAGCAGCATCGATAGCAGCACGCTGAGCAACAGGCCCTGCAGGAGAATCTGGCGCAGAGCGGTGCCATCACCGCGCCCGGCGGCTTGCGCGGCGAAGCCGGTGGTGCCCATGCGCAAAAAGCCCATCATCCAGGCCAGGAAGATATACAGGCTGGCGCCCACGGCAACGGCACCCAACTGGTGGGCATGGGGCAAATGGCCGATGACGGTACTGTCGACCAACGCGACTAGCGGCACGGAGATATTGGACAGGATCATGGGTGCCGCCAGCGCCCACACCCGGCGATGGGTCGGGCGGTCGCGCCAGTCGGCTAGAAGGGAAGATGACATGCAGGCTCCTTTGGGGAGCGCGATTGTAGCCGCAAAGCCTGCCCTCACCCCAACCCTCTCCCGAAGGGCGAGGGGGCTGGCCGAGTCGATCCTGGGTTCAGCTCAATACTTTCAGATTGCAGAGATTCTAAAATTTCCCCCAATCAGTCCCCTCTCCCTCCGGGAGAGGGCCAGGGTGAGGGGGGCTTTCTGACCAGTGCGCCTGTGGTCCGCCACCGGCTGTTATATAGTCGCCCTTATCTGCCCAGTAAACGAGCACACCATGCTGAACAAAGGACTGCTTCTGGCCTGCACACTGGCGCTGCTGAGCGCTTGTGATTCTTCCAGCGTCGACAAACCCGCCGCGCCACAGGTTACCGCCACCCAGCCGGCCAGGCCGGTACAGGACGTCAAGGTGCTGGCCGAACGTTATGCCGGGCGCGAGTTGAGTGTGGTGGATGTCTCCGAGGTGCAACTGGACGGGGCCAGCACCTTGTCCGTGAGCTTCTCGGTGCCGTTGGACCCGCAGCAGAACTTTGCCGACAAACTACACCTGGTAGACGCCAAAACCGGCAAGGTCGATGGCGCCTGGGAGCTGTCGGACAACCTGATGGAGCTGCGCCTGCGTCACCTTGAGCCGCAGCGCAAACTGATCCTCACCGTTGACCCCGGCCTGCGTGCGGTCAACGACGCCAAACTGGCCGCCGAGTACGTCAGCCGCCTCGAAACCCGTGATCTGCAACCTACGGTCGGTTTCGCCAGCCGCGGCAATCTGCTGCCCACGCGTCTGGCGGAAGGTTTGCCGGTCATCGCGCTGAACGTCGACAAGGTCGATGTCGAGTTCTTCCGGGTCAAACCCGAGTCGCTGCCGGCATTTCTCAGCCAGTGGGGGCGCAACAGCAGCCTGCAGAGCTACGAAGCCAAAGACCTGCTGAACATGGCTGATCTGGTATACGCCGGGCGCTTTGACTTGAATCCGGCACGCAATACCCGGGAAACCCTGATCCTGCCAACGGCCGGCATCAAGCCCTTGCAGCAACCGGGCGTGTACCTGGCGGTGATGACCGCGTCGGGCAGTTACAACTATTCCACTCCTGCCACCTTGTTTACCCTCAGCGATATCGGCCTTTCCGTGCATCGTTATCAGAAGCGCCTGGATGTGTTCACCCAGGCGCTGGAAGGTGGCAGTGCCTTGAGCGGGGTCGAACTTGAGTTGCTCGACGGCAAAGGGCGCATGCTCGGTCAGGGCAAGACCGGCAAGGACGGTCACGCCGAACTGGCCTTGCCGCCCAAGGCCGAAGTGCTGGTAGCACGCCAGGGCGATCAAACCAGCCTGTTGCGCTTGAACACGGCGGCGCTGGATCTGGCTGAATTCGATATCGGCGGCCCGCAGGCGCATCCGTTGCAGTTCTTTGTATTTGGCCCGCGTGATCTGTATCGCCCCGGCGAAACCGTGCTGCTCAATGCCCTGCTGCGTGATCGCGATGGCAATCCGGTCAAGCCGCAGCCTGTAAGTGTTGAAGTGCGCCGCCCGGACGAGCAGGTCAGCCGCAAGTTTGTCTGGTCAGCGGACGCTTCGGGCCTGTATCAATACCCGCTGCAACTGGCCGCCGAAGCGCCGACCGGGCGCTGGCAACTTGTGTTTGATTTTGGCGATGGCAAGCCGCAGTTGTATGAGTTTCTGGTCGAAGATTTCTTGCCGGAGCGCATGGCCCTGGAGCTTAAAGGCAGCGACACGCCGCTAAGCCCTGAGCAAACCGCCGAGGTACAGGTAACCGGGCGTTACCTGTACGGCGCTCCGGCAGCCGGTAACCGCCTGAGCGGTCAGGTCTATGTGCGGCCGTTGCGCGAAGCGGTCAGCGCTTTGCCGGGCTATCAGTTCGGTTCGGTGACAGAGCCGGAGCTGACTCAGGATCTGGAGCTGGATGAAAGCGTGCTCAACGCCGAAGGCCAGGAAACCCTGCGCATCGACAGCCAGTGGAGCGATGCCAAGTCACCGCTGCAACTGATCGTACAGGCCAGTTTGCAGGAGTCCGGCGGGCGTCCGATTACCCGGCGCCTGGTGCAGCCGGTATGGCCGGCAGAGCGTCTGCCGGGGCTGCGCGGCCTGTTTGACGGCACTGAAACCGATGGCGACGGCCCGGCTGAGTTCGAGCTGCTGGTTGCTGACAGCCAGGGCAACAAGCTGGCGGCCGACAACCTCAAGGTGCGCCTGGTGCGTGAACGCCGCGATTACTACTGGAACTACTCGGACAACGACGGCTGGAGCTATCACTACAACGAGAAGTTTTTGAACCTCAACGAAGAAACCCTCAGCCTCAAGGCGGGCGCAACCGCCAGGGTCAGTTTTCCGGTGGAGTGGGGCCCTTACCGTGTTGAAGTCGAAGATCCGCAAACCGGCTTGATCAGCAGCCTGCGCTTCTGGGCCGGTTATCGTGCCCAGGACAACGCCGAAGGCGGTGCCGTGCGCCCTGACCAGGTCAAGCTGGCGCTGGACAAGGCCGCCTATGCCGATGGCGATACGGCCAAGGTCACCGTGACGCCCCCTGCAGCTGGCAAGGGCTACTTGCTGGTCGAAGGCAGCGATGGCCCGTTGTGGTGGCAGGAGATCGAGGTGCCAGCCGAGGGCAAGGCATTCGATATCAAGCTTGACCCAAGCTGGGCACGCCATGACTTGTATGTCAGCGCGCTGGTGATTCGCCCTGGTGAGCGCAAGACCAATATCACGCCCAAGCGCGCTGTCGGAGTGCTGCACCTGCCGATCGACCGTAGCCAGCGCAAGTTGGCACTTACGCTCGATGCCCCTGAAAAAATGCGCCCCAAGCAACCGCTGACGGTGAAGTTTTCGGCTAAAAACGCTGATGGCAGTATCCCCAAACAGGCCCATGTGTTGCTGGCTGCCGTGGATGTCGGGGTGCTCAATATCACTGACTACCCAACCCCCGACCCGTTCACCAGCCTGTTCGGGCGCAAGGCTTACGGTGCCGACCAACTGGATATCTACGGGCAATTGATCGAAGCCGGGCAGGGCCGTCTTGCCAGCCTGGCGTTCGGCGGTGATGCAGCGCTGGCCAAGGGCGGCAAGCGGCCATCCACCAGCGTGACCATCGTGGCGCTGCAAAGCGCGCCGGTGACGCTCAACGAGCAGGGCGAGGGTGTAGTCAGTGTGGATATCCCTGACTTCAACGGCGAGTTGCGCTTGATGGCACAAGCATGGACCGACGATCGCTACGGCATGGCCGAAGGCAAGACCGTGGTCGCCGCGCCACTGGTGGCCGAGCTGGCCGCGCCGCGCTTTCTGGCCGGTGGCGACGAGACCAGGCTGGCGCTGGACCTGTCCAACCTCACTGACAAAGCGCAAACGCTGCGCGTGCAACTCAATACTGAAGGCCAGTTGAGCCTGCTGGCGGATACGAACCAAAGCGTGACCCTGAGCCCCGGCCAGCGCAGCACCTTGCACATACCGGTCAAGGCGCTGGGGGGTTATGGCAGCGGTCAGGTCAAGGTGACGGTCAGCGGCCTGGAGCTGCCAGGCGAGACCCTGGCACCCTTTACCCGCAAGTGGACGCTGGGCGTGCGCCCGGCGTACCCGGCCTTGCTCAAGCACTACCGTACGGTGCTCAACGAGCAGCCGTGGAGCTTGCCGGACGCCGAGCTGCAAGCCTTTGAACCGGCCGGGCGCGAAGCCCTGCTGAGCCTGTCGAGCCGTCCGCCGCTCAACCTCGGCGAGCAGATTCGTGCGCTCAAGGCTTACCCGTATGGCTGCTCCGAGCAAACCACCAGCGGCCTGTACCCGGCGCTGTATGCCGATGCTGCACTGTTGCAGCGGTTGGGCCTTGAAGGTGAGCTGGACACCGAACGCAAACGCAAGATCGAGCTGGGCATCGAACGCCTGCTGGGCATGCAGCGCTACAACGGCAGCTTTGGCCTGTGGGGCGCGGACGGTCAGGAGGAGTACTGGCTCACTGCTTATATCACCGACTTCCTGCTGCGCGCCCGCGATCAGGGCTACGCGGTACCGCCCGAGGCGTTGAAAAAGGCCAGTGAACGGTTGCTGCGTTATGTGCAGGAACGCAACCTGATCGAGGCCGACTACAGCGACAACCTCGACCACACCCGCTTTGCCGTACAGGCTTATGCGGCGCTGGTGCTGGCGCGTAGTCAACAGGCGCCGCTGGGCGCGTTGCGCAGCATTTTTGAGCGGCGCAGCGATGCCCGCTCCGGCTTGCCGCTGGTGCAGTTGTCGATTGCCCTGCAAAAGATGGGCGATCAGCCGCGCGCCGACCAGGCGCTGGTGGCGGGGCTGGCTGCGACGCGCAAGGCTGATCAGTGGCTGGGCGACTACGGCAGCCCGCTGCGTGATCAGGCGTTGATTCTGGCCTTGCTGGAAGAGAATAACCTGATGAGCGGCCAGCGTGAACAACGCCTGTTCGACCTGTCCGATCAACTGGCGGCAAGCCCGTGGCTGTCGACTCAGGAGCGCAATTCGCTGTTCCTCGCCGGTCGTGATCTGCTGGGCAAGCCTGAGGCTGACTGGTCAGCGCAGCTCAGCAGTGGCGGCCAGACCCGCGAGCTGAATAACGCCAGCTCGGGTCTCAAGCTCGACGGGCCGTTGCTGGCCTCGCCCGTGACCCTGCGCAACGAAGGCAGCGTGCCGGTTTATCAACAGCTGACGATTTCCGGATATCCACAGCAGGCCCCGGCCGCGGGTGGCGAAAACATGAGCATTCGTCGTGATTACCTGGGAATGAACGGTGAGCCGCTGGACCTCAAGGCACTGAAAAGCGGTGATTTGGTGCTGGTGCATCTGGCCGTGACGGCCAAGCAGCAGGTACCGGATGCGCTGGTGGTCGACTTGCTGCCTGCGGGCCTGGAACTGGAAAACCAGAACCTGGGCCAGAGCGCGGCGAGCCTTGAGAACGCCAGTAGCCAGGTCAAGCAATGGCGTGAGTCGATGCAGAATGCCAGCGTGCAGCATCAGGAATATCGGGATGACCGTTATGTGGCGGCGCTGAAACTGGATGGCTATGGCACCACGCACCTGCTGTACCTGGCCCGGGCCGTGACTCCGGGTACCTACCGGGTACCGCCGCCGCAAGTGGAGTCGATGTACCGGCCCAACTGGCAGGCGGTGGGGGATACGGTGGGGGAGATGGTGATCAAGGGGCGTTAGGCGTGTGGCTGCTGAAGGGTTTAACTGGTGTTGCGGGTACATATCCGGCATTCGCGTTTAAACGGGATATTGGTTTCGCCCTTACGGCGAGTCACTTTTTCCAGACGCCGAAAAAGTAACCATGGGCCTGTCTCCCTGCAGCGGACGCCAAGAAGCTGGCTATCGAGTCTTCTGCCTCAAGCTCTTTGCATATTCGTTCGGAGAACGATATCCCAGAGCTGAGTGCAGTCGACTGCTGTTGTAAAACCCATGTACATAGCTGGCGATTGATAGCTGTGCCTGTTTTTTTGTGGGGTAGACCCCGAAAGCCTCCTCTCTTTTCAGCGTAGCGAAAAAGCTCTCGGCCACTGCGTTGTCCCAGCAATTTCCCTTTCGACTCATGCTCTGGGTGAAGTCCTTCTTGGCCAGCGTCAAACGGAACTTACTGCTTGCGTACTGACGGCCCTGATCGGAGTGAAATACTGCTCCACTGCTGCCAGAACAGGCGCTCCAGGCATTCAAAAACGCGCTTTCGACCAAACCATCTGGCATGCGGTCCGACAAGCTGTAGCCCAAGATCTGGCGGGTCTGGATGCTTAACACTATCGCTAGATACAACCAACCCTCTCTGGTTGGGAGATAGGTGATATCACTGACCCAGGTCGGCGTGGGGTTATCGATAGAAAACTGACGCGCTAACACATTGCTCGCCACCGGCAAATAATGACAGCTGTCAGTGGTGCAGGGCCTGAAACCTCCTTTGGACTTGCCCTGTATCCGCTCCTCGCGCATCAACCGCCTGACCCGTTTGTGGCCCACTGCGAACGATTTCTGGCGCAAGGCGGCTACCAACCGTGGCCGCCCATAGGTTTTTCGACTGGCCGCATAAGCACTGCGCAACGCAATGCGAATCTGAGCGTCAGGATCAGGGCGAGGCTGTCTGTGCGTGTAATCGTAGAAACCTGAAGTCGAGACTTCCATCACCCGACACAACACCTGTACCGGGTATTGAGTCCGTTCAGCAGCGACGAAGGCGTATCTCACCTGGACTCTCTGGCGAAGAATACCGCCGCCTTTTTTAGGATTTCACGCTCCATTTTCAGCTCGGCAACCTCGGCTCGCAGGCGGGCAAGCTCACTGTCTTCCTTCGTAATTGGCTTGCGCTCGGGCGAACTCAGCGGTTGGCCCCTGCGCGTGGCGTCCACCCAGTTATCGAGCGTTTTGACTGACATCTCTAGCTGGCGGGCCGCTTCGGTTCTGCCAACGCTTTCAGCCAGCGCAACCGCTTGAGTCTTGAACTCATCGGTATAGTTACGGCGAGTAGATGGATACATGGCAACCTCCAAGAGAACGATTTAAGTATCGCTTCTTGGCGTCCGTTGTCACGGGACAGGCCCACCAAAAAGGCTTGCCCCTGGCGTCCGGCCTTCGCTGCGCTCAGGTTCCCTCGTTCCGGTCCCGCTCCGTGGGCACGCCGCCACGGGCCATCCATGGCCCATCGCGGCTCTCCCGGCATCCATGCCGGGAGGCCCACTGCGCAGAACCTCCTCTCGGCCTCCCGATGGGGCGGGTAGATCAACAGCCGTCGAGGCGGCCGACCGGCCGGCCTGTTTGAATGCAGGATTTGCGACCGACATATTTCCCTGTGGGAGCCGGGCTTGCCCGCGATGCAGGCACCTCGTTCTATCTGGAGGGACAAAGTGCTGCCATCGCGGGCAAGCCCGCTCCCACAAGGGATTGGTGTTGTTTAAGTTTTTTGCTTTTGCTTTTGCTTTTGTTGTGACCACTCGATTGTGCAGGCGACGCGAATGCCCCTCACAGAAGGCCGAACGCAGGTGCTGTTATGGGGGGGGGCGCGGCAGGACGCCGCGCCAGCCGCGATGGGCCATGGATGGCCCGTCGCGGCGTGCCCCCATAACAGTGCCGGAGAGAGGGAATCGGCGAGCCTTGGCGAGTCGGCCGTATGGTAGGGCGAAACCAATATTTCAGTTAACCGCAGATGCCGGATATGTACCCGGTGTACCTGTTAAAACGCTAAAGCGGCAGCAGATTTGACGCATCGCTCCCACAGGAACAAGAGGTCAGCTGATGATCCAGCTCAAAATCCACAGCCCCAGCACCAGCCAGATCACACCGCCGATAATCGAGGCGCGAATAAAGGAGCGAACAGCGTTGTACAAAAACAGCAGGCCGATGATCAGCACTGCAATGCTGATGATTGAGGTGTCCATGCCCAGCGCCCGGGCCATGCCATCGACGAAGTTGCTGCCCGCCTCGGTGATGGCGCCGAACAGGCCATTCAGGGTCTCGACGATAAAACGCACCAGCGTGCCCAGCCACAGGCCAAGATTTCCGATAAAACTTTCGACGTGCATGGTCATGTTCCGATGAGTAAGGTGGCCACTGTGCCAGATATACACATTAGGCATCCATCCATCGCGCAAGTTGCGTAGCGAGTAAGTTTGAGTGGCGCCAGGGATCAAAAAAATACTGGGTTGGACGGCCGGCGGCTTGCTGGCGCTGTGTACCTTGCTGTGGCTGGCTGACAGGATCTGGCCGCTGCCGTTGCCCAGGGATGACCAGGCCCGTGTTGTCCTGGCCGAAGACGGCACGCCACTGTGGCGCTTTGCCGATGCCAACGGTGTGTGGCGTTACCCGGTGCAGGTCAGTGAGGTGTCGCCGCTGTATCTGGATGCCTTGCTGACCTACGAAGATCGCTGGTTCTTTCAACACCCCGGGGTCAACCCGCTGGCGCTGGGCCGTGCAGCCTGGCAGAACCTTAGCGGCGGGCGGGTGTTGTCAGGCGGCAGCACGTTGTCGATGCAGGTTGCACGCCTGCTCGACCCGCATGAGCGGACGTTGCCCGGCAAGCTGCGTCAGCTATGGCGCACCGCTCAGCTGGAATGGCACCTGAGCAAGCCGCAGATTCTTGAGCTGTACCTCAATCGCGCGCCATTTGGCGGTACCCTGCAGGGTGTTGCTGCAGCCAGTTGGGCCTATCTGGGCAAGTCGCCGCAGCAGCTCACCCGTTCCGAGGCTGCTCTGCTCGCCGTGTTGCCGCAAGCCCCGAGTCGCTTGCGGCCCGACCGTCACCCGCAGCGCGCACAAGTGGCCCGGGACAAGGTGCTGCGCCGGTTGGCGGAGTACCGGGTTTGGCCGCAGACGGCAGTCAGTGAGGCGCTGCAAGAGCCGCTGCTGCTGGCCCCGCGCCTTGAACCAAGCCTGGCACCGTTGCTGGCTCGACGCCTCAACCGGCCCGGCAGCCCGCCGCTGATCCGCACCACGATCGATGTCGGCTTGCAGCGCCGTCTCGAAGACTTGCTGCTGGGTTGGCGTGCCCGCTTGCCTGATCACACCTCGGCGGCCGTTGTGGTGGTCGAAACCGAAAACATGGCCGTGCGCGCCTACCTTGGCTCGGTGGACATTAACGATGCGCGTCGCTTCGGCCATGTGGACATGATCACGGCCATGCGCTCGCCGGGCTCGACCCTCAAGCCGTTTTTGTACGGCATGGCGATGGATGCGGGGCTGATTCACTCTGAGTCGTTGCTGCAGGATGTGCCCCGACGATTTGGCGACTATCGGCCGGGAAACTTTTCCCAGGGGTTCAGCGGGCCAGTGTCGGCCAGTGCTGCTCTGGTGACCTCACTGAACCTGCCTGCCGTGCAATTGCTTGAGGCCTACGGGCCTAAACGCTTCGCCGCCGATATGCGCAATGGGGGCGTGCCCTTGAGCCTGCCGGCACTGGCCGAGCCCAATCTGGCCTTGATTTTGGGCGGTGCAGGCAGCCGTCTGGAAGATCTGGTCAGCGGTTACAGTGCCCTGGCGCGAGAAGGGCGCAGCGCCAATCTGCGCCTGCAACCCGATGACGCGTTGCGCGAGCGGCGCATGTTGTCGCCGGGGGCGGCGTGGGTGATTCGGCGCATCCTCAGCGGGCAGGCGCGGCCGGACCGCGACCCGACTGCCGAGTTGGTGCAGCGCCCGCAACTGGCCTGGAAAACCGGTACCAGCTATGGCTTTCGTGATGCGCTGGCGATTGGCGTGGGGCCGCGTTACTTGATCGGTGTATGGATCGGCCGCCCGGATGGTACCCCGGTGCCCGGGCAGTTTGGCCTGGCGTCGGCAGCCCCCTTGATGCTGCAAGTCCACGATGTGCTGAGCAACCGTGACAGCCAGCGCGGCATTGTCGCGCCGGTGCAGGCAGTGCCGGGCAGCGTCGGTGTAGCTGCGATTTGCTGGCCGCTGGGCCAGCCGATGAACAAGGATGACCCCAATTGTCGCCGGCAACGTTTTGCCTGGACCCTGGATCACACCACGCCGCCAACCTTGCTGGCGGCGGATCAGCCGTTGGGTGTGGGCCTGCGTGAAACGATCCGGGTCAACCCGCAAGGTTTGCGCGTTGGCCCGCAATGCGCTGACGGTCAACAACGCGAAGTGGCATTGTGGCCTGCCCCCCTTGAACCCTGGCTGCCTCGGGTCGAGCGGCGTGAAGCGCGTATGCCCGCCGCGTCCACGCAGTGCCCGCCGCCACCCTTGAATACGCTAACCCCGCTGTCGATTGTCGGCGTGCGTGATGGCGACCGCCTGCGCCGTCCTGCTGCCAGCCAGGCAGTGCTGCGCCTGGCGCTATCGGCCCTGGGCGGTGACGGTCGGCGCTGGTGGTTTATCAACGGCGCACCGATAGGCAATAGCGCACAACCAGAAGTATTCAACACCCCCCTGGAACAACCGGGGCGTTATGAGCTGAGTGTGCTCGACGAAAGCGGGCAAACCGCCCGGGTCGAGTTCAGTGTGGTGGAATAATCTCCCCCCCTGTGCGCTTGTTTTTACGCACTTACTATCAACTTAAAACCCGTCAATTAGGCTTATACCTAAAGTAGGGTCGCCGGGGGCGGTGTTTTCCGGGGGCAGTAATGGCATTGATATATATAGTTTTTTTACCGGCACTTAACGCCAAAGTATTAGTCCTCAAGAGGGAGTGCAGGCGTTGTATATAAGGGGTTAATACCAAGTTGTGAATTGTTTGATCAGGCCCGCGGCGTTGTTATGTACCCAACGGACGAATGTATCCCGGACACAGAGCAGGGAACTTCGAACTCAGGCGTAACAGGTGCAAGGGACTTAATCATGAACACTCAACTTTTTCTGAAAACCAGTACCGCTCTCCTCTTGGTCATGACTGTCAGCCTGGCTGGCTGCAGCGGCGGTGGTGGTGGCCACAAGAGTTATGTAGCCAGCAGTGATAGCGGGACTGACGCGGGTACAGGCGGCGGCACTGACGGCGGTACAGGTGGTGGAACCGGTGGCGGCACTGACGGCGGTACAGGCGGTGGGACCGGTGGCGGTACTGACGGCGGTACAGGCGGTGGAACCGGTGGCGGCACTGGCGGCGGTACAGGCGGTGGAACCGGTGGCGGCACTGGCGGCGGCACTGGCGGCGGTACAGGTGGCGGAACCGGTGGCGGCACTGGTGGCGGTACAGGTGCAGGTACTACGCCTCTGGTCACAGGCCAGGTTGTCGGTCAGGTCGGCAGCGCCCTTGGCGGCGTGGGCACCACCGTCAGCGGGGTTGGCAGCACCCTGAGCACCGTGCCTGTAGTGGGCACCGTGGCTGGCGGCCTGGTGACCAACACCGGCAATGCCGTGACCTCGGTAACTGACGGCATTAGCGGTGGCCTGGGGTCGCTGGGCACCGACAAGAACTCCCTCGGCCTGACTGTTGGTGGTGTAACCAACGCGGTTAGTGATGTAGGCAAAGGCGTTTCGTCAGTGGGTACAGGTCTGACTACCGTGCTGGACAACACCCCGATCAGCCAGATCCCGCTGGTGGGTGGCGTGGTTGGCAAGGTGACAGACACCACCGGCGGTTTGGTCAACAAAGTGGGCACCACCGTGACCATGCTCGGCAACACCCTGACCACCGATGTGAGCAGTGGCAAGTTGGGCGCATTGACCGGCGGAGTGAATGACAAAGTGCTGGTGCCGGTGATTTCGCTGGTTGAAAACGTGACCGGCAAAGTGGGCACCACCACAGGTCTGGGGGCGCCGGTGGACGGTTTGCTGAACAAGGTGGGTGGCACCGTAAGCGGCCTGGGCGGCAAGGTCACGGCTACCGGTGGCGACAACCCGGTGACCTCTCTGGTCGGTGGCGTGCTGACCGGTGTGGGCGGTGCGGTTGACAAGGCTGGCGGCTACGTCAATCCGGCAGCGGGCTCCACGGGTAGCGGTACGGGTACCGGGACAGGTCTGGGTGGTCTGCTGGGTGGCCTGGGTGTGGGCGCAAGCGCCGGGGCAGGTGCTGGTGCCGGGGCTGGTACAGGCGGTGTGAGCGCCGGTGCGGGGGCCGGTGCAGGCGCAGGTGTAGGCGCCGGGGTTGGCGGTCTGCTGGGCGGTCTGGGTGTGGGGGCAAGCGCTGGCGGCAGCGTCGGGGCAGGTGCTGGCACTACTGGAACTGGTGCAGGTGCTGGTGCAGCCGGGGGTGTTGGTGGTGTCGTCGGTGGCGTAGTGGGTGGTCTTGGCGGCTTGCTGGGTGTCAAGGTGGATTCAGGCAGCAACACTGCGGGTACAACAGTGGGCGCAGCCGGCGGCGCAGCAGCAGGTGCGGCTACCGGTGGCCTGGGCGGGGTGCTTGGGGGCGTGGTAGGCGGGCTGGGTAACCTGGGCAAGAAATAACTGAAGAATATTGCACCTGGCCGGTTCGACGGCCTTACCTACAGCGCCTACGCTTGGTTGGGACGAGAGATTCAGATGAGTCTCTCGTCTTTTTTCATGTGCAGGTTGTAGGACTGATGCTCGGGCCGCTTCGCAAAGCATTCTAAAAATGAAGCCCCTCGTTATGCCGCCGTAGTTGAACATGGAGTGTCCTATGCGTAATTGCGTTCCCTTTCTATTGCTGGCGTTGGCCCCCTATGCCGGTGCCGAGTCGCTTCCGCGCTTTCTAAATAGCAACGACAGCATGCAAACCCTGCCCACGCCCAACCTGCCGGTGGATGCCTACCGCCCTGCAGCGCCTGCGCTGGAGTTGCCCAAGCCGGCAGCTGCGCAAGCCCGGCCATTGGAAATGGGCACCCGCCTGACCATTCGCAAGTTGCAGATCGAAGGGGGCACGATTTATCCGCTGCCAGAGCTGGGGGCGGTCTACAAACCGCTGCTGGGCCATGAAATCACCCTGGCCGAACTGATCGAGGCCACGCGCCAGATCACCAAGCGTTACCAGGATGACGGCTATTTATTGTCCTATGCGTTCTTGCCGCAGCAGAACTTCGACCAGGGCCTGGTGCGTGTGGTGCTGGTCGAAGGCTATATCAGCGAGTACAAGGTTGACGGCGATATCGGGCGGGTTAAAGGGTTTGTGGATGAACTGGTCGACAAGCTCAAGGGCGAACGCCCGCTGACGCGTAAAACCTTCAACCGCTACAGCACGCTGCTCAGCCGCATTCCCGGGGTGACCCTGGAGGCGCAAGTGCCGCCGCCGGGCACCACCGATGGCGCATCGACGTTGCATATCAGTGCCAGCCGCAAACCTTTCACCACCAGCATGAGCCTGGTCGAAGGCAACCGCAGCAGTACCCAGGCGCTGCTTTCTGCCAGCAGCAACTCGCAAACGGCGATGGCCGAACAATTGACCCTGAGCGGGTTGTTTCCGCCGGGCAATGACAAGGAGCACTACTACCGCCTCGATTACAGCCAGTACCTGAATGCCGAAGGCACGCAGTTGAGCCTGTATGGCTCAAGCTATCGCAGCGACCCGAGCACCAACATTGCCACCACCGATGGCTTTGAACTCAAGCCGCACCGCGAGAACGACCGCTTCTCCATCGGCGTCAGCCATCCACTGATTGCCGCACCGGATCAATGGCTCAGTGTCGCTGGCCGCCTGTATGGGGTGAACGACAATACAGACTACGAAATCGTCGGCTACGGGCAGACTATCAGCGAAAAAACCAACACCCGGGCCGTGGCCCTGGAAGGGGACTGGCGCAAGTCCGATGCCAAGCAGTTGCGCATTGTCAGTGCGGGTCTGTATCAGGGCATCAATGGCTTGGGCGCCAAGAGCGAGACCAACCTGACCAGCACCCAGTACGACCTGGACTTCTTCCGTTTGCGCCTGTCGGGCGTGCAGAGTGACGGCTACTTCGACAACTGGCAGGGCGTGGTTTCGGGCGCGCTGTACTGGAGTGACGACACCCTGCCTGACAGCGAGCGGGCGGTATTCGGCGGGCAGAACTTCGGCCGTGGCTATCCGGACGACCAGGCCTCGGGGGACAAGGGTTGGGGCGTGGCTTACGAACTTAACTACAGTTTCAATCGCGACGGTGAGTGGGTGAAGTTGCTCCAGCCTTATGCCGTGTTGGACAGGGCCAAGGCCTGGTACAACGAACTGCCGCTCAAAGGCTCGGATATGTCCTCGGCAGCACTGGGGTTGCGCTTTGGTGACAAGCGCTATTACAACATTGCCCTGGAAGTTGCCAAACCGATGTCGGATATCGCCCTGGACAGTTTTAATCGTCGGCCGCGCTATACGTTGAGTTTTAGTTATCAGTTGTAGGCCATGACAGTAAAAGCCCACATCTATAAGTTATAGGTGCGGGCTTTTATATTAGAAAGGTCAAGTTCTGGCCAGGTGCAATTGTGTGGGCTGAGGGAAGAGGTTTTCGAGGGTGTCGAGCAGGCGCACATGGTAGATGGGCTTGCGAAACAGGTCCAGCACCTGCAGGCGCAGAAGGTCGCTTACATCGTCCATATCGGCGTGCCCGGAAATGACAATCACCGGCAAATGCTGGCGCGATGTGTGCTCGCGCAGGCGCTTTATCAGCGCAATACCGCTCTCTTCCGGCATGCGCAGGTCGGTGATGACCAGCGCAATATCCGGATGTTGGGTCAACTGCGAAAGGGCGAGTTTGACTGAAGTTGCCGTATAGCAACAAAAGCCCTCGCCCTCCAGCAGCTCAGCCAACTCCAGCAGTGCGTCCTCTTCGTCATCCACCAGGAGTAGTTGTTGGCGTGATGGGGAGAGGGGCATGTTAATTACTCTTTATACGAGTGAATGTAATGGCTCCGCAATTAAATATCAGGCAGGAGGGTTTAGACCGGTTTTGATTTTGGTGAATATACCTGTGACCGCTGTTTGTACATCAGGTGAAAGCCCCGCAATCACCACCGCCACCATCGCCGCAATAATTGCATATTCAATACCCGAGGCACCTTCAGTCCGTTTTGCAAACAACTTGGCCTGGCGCGCTACAAATACCTGTGCAGGTACATACACTTTCAGAACAGTATTTAACATCATCTGACTTCTCCTTAGTGCGCCGGGTCGGGCACTGCGTAACAAGGGTGCAGGGTGATTTCCATCTGCAGTCACAGCATTGGCAATAAATGAATTTCCCACAACTGTATCATTGGACTAATCACAAAGTATTAATCCAAATGAGTATTTAGAAAATGCGTATCAAATCAAACTATTCACAATTGACTAGAGATTTTTTAGTTCGCTAATGGCATTTTGCTTTACCTGAGTTATTTTTAAATAGCGAATGGTTGCAAAAGCATTAAAGGTTCATAGCTGCCTGATTGTGAATGGGTTTTTTAGTCTGCAGTGCGCAGTGATAAAGGGAGTTTGTGCATGAACAATCGACGCAGTCTGATACTGGCCGCCATTTTGTTTGTCGGGGCAATTGCCGCCGGTTACTGGGGGCTGGTATTGAGTCGACAGCAGCCGGTTGCCGAAGTTCCGGTGGCTCAGTCGGTAGAGCAAGGTGTAGCGGCAGTTGAAGACAAAACCCGCCAGGCGGTAGTGGTACTGGTCCGTGATGTCCCCCCGAATGTGGCCTTGACGGCCGATGATCTGACCCTGGAAAAACTCCGTACCGCACCTGCTGGCAGCCTGACTGCCATTGATCAGGCGGTGGGGCGCACCCCGTGGCGCAGCCTGAGTGCAGGCACCTGGCTGAGCGAGCAAAGTTTTGAAATGGGTGGCCCGCTGGCCCGCATGATTCGCCCGGATGAGCGCGCACTGGGGGTGATGATTGACGAAGTGAGCGCTGCAGGAGGGCAGCTCAGCCCCGGCGATTACGTCGATATCCTGTTGTTCTTGCGTCAGGACAGTGGCAATCCACAGCAGTCGGCGCAAGTGGTATTGCCGGCAGTGCGGGTGCTGAGTGTGGGGGGCGAGCTGGGTTTGACCAGTGATGGCAAGTTGGCCAGCCAACCGAAAAACGCCGAAGAAGCGCTCAAGCAAGAGCAAAGCCGTATCAATGCGCGCTCCGCAGTTCTGGCTGTGCCTGAACTGCTTCTTAATCAACTGATGCTCGCGACCCAGGCAGGCACCCTGCGCCTGGCCGTGCGCAGCGCCGATGAACAACGTTTGAGCAAATATTGGGCGGGTGAGCAGGAATCTGCGACTAACCTTGAGAATGCCAAACGCAGTCTTTATCAATTTAACCAGTTAGCCATGGCCAGTCCGGCAAGAGTGCCAGTCAGCAGCAATCCCGCAGTCGCCCCCCGGGTGCGCGGTATTGAAGTGATCCGAGGCAATCAAACGGCTCAGCAGTAGGCCCAATAAAAATCCTTATCTGCAAGGAAAACCAACATGAGCCACCGTTGCGCTCCACTTTATAAACGTGCTGTCTGGACGCTGCTGCTGAGCAGCTTGCCCCTGCAAATGGCCTTGGCCGCAGGCGAAAACTGCGCGGCTTTCAACGCCTTGCCGTCGGTACTGGAAGTGGCCCAGGGGGCCCAAAAGGCTATGGGTTTCCCGGTGAGTATCTCGCGCATTGCCGTGGGCGATCCCACCATTGCCGATATTCGCTCCAATGGTCCCAACGCCTTTTTGCTCACCGGTATTGCTTCGGGCACCACCAGCCTGATGGTCTGGAGCGCCTGCTCGAAAGAGCCGCACCAGACCATGCTGTTCGTCAAGGGCAAGGCCGCCTCGGGTTTGACCGGTACGGCGTTGCCGCCTTCCGAAGACCCGACCTTGCCGGTGCAGGTACAAACCGATATCCGCTTTGTCGAAGTCAGCCGCACCAAGCTGCAGGAAGCCAGTACTTCGATCTTCGGCATGGGCAGCAACTTTCTGTTCGGCTCGCCGGGTTCATTCCTCAGTACCGCTGAAGGGATCATCACCGGTGGCCCAGTGGCCAATGCCAAGTATTTCAATATCGGTTTTGGCGGCGGCAAGGTCAGGGCCATGATCAACGCCCTGGAAGGCAGCGGTTTTGCCTACACCCTGGCGCGTCCCAGCCTGGTGGCCATGAGCGGGCAGAGCGCGACCTTTCTGGCCGGTGGCGAAGTACCGATCCCGGTGCCCAGCAGCGGCAGCGATAACGTGTCGATCGAGTACAAGGAGTTCGGTATCCGCCTCACGCTGACCCCGACCGTGGTGGGTCGTGATCGCATCATGCTCAAGGTGGCCCCCGAGGTCAGCGAGCTGGACTACACCAATGCGGTGAATATCGCTGGCACCCTGGTACCGGGCCTGACGGTTCGCCGCACTGATACCAGCATCTCCCTGGCCGATGGCGAAAGCTTTGTGATCAGTGGTTTGATCAGTTCGCGCAACAGTTCCCAGGTCAACAAATTCCCGGGGCTGGGCGACATTCCGATTCTTGGCGCTTTTTTCCGCGACTCCAATATCAGTCGTGAAGAGAAAGAACTGCTGATGATCGTCACTCCGCATCTGGTTCAGCCACTGGCTGTCAATGCGGCACTGCCGACGATGCCCGGGGAGCAATTGCGCAATTACGACCCCAACTGGTATCGCCTGTATTTCCTTGAGAACGGCAAATTCAATAGCCGCAGCGGGTTATCTCAATGAGCCAAAGCCTAAGCCAGACATTTCTCGCGCTGACGCGCAACAACACCGATCTTGAGTGGCTGCAGGGAGCATTAGCGCCGTTGGGTCAAGTGGTGGGTGCAGGCACAAGTAGCCTGGATGAACTGCTGGCCCTGGTTGATGTGACGTTTGCTGGCCTGATATTTGTGGGCCTGGATCGGGACAAGGTGGTTAACCAGTGCGCGCTGATCGAAGGCGCGCTGGAAGCCAAGCCCATGCTGGCCATCGTTGCCCTGGGCGACGGTATGGATAACCAGCTGGTGCTCAATGCCATGCGCGCCGGGGCGAGGGATTTTGTCGCCTACGGTTCGCGTTCCAGCGAGGTGGCCGGGCTGGTCCGGCGCCTGAGCAAGCGCCTGCCACCCGTGGCACCCAACGCCCAGTTGGGTGGCTTGAGCGTGTTGTTCAGTGCGCAATGCAATGCCGATGGTGCATTGCTGGCCAGCCACTTGGGGCTGGTAGTGCAAAAGAGTGAACAAAAAACCCTGTTTCTGGACCTGGGCGTACCCCGTGGCGATGGCCTGGCGGTGCTGGGCCTGGAAAGCTCGTTCTTTTTTGGTGATGCCCTGCGCCATTTGCGGCGCCTGGACAGCACCTTGATTGACAGCGCCTTTACCAAGACCGCCAGTGGTTTGCGGGTATTGGCCCATAGCGACAGTGACGAGCCACTGGAGCAAACCAGTGCTGCCGAGCTGTATATGTTGCTCAGCGCCTTGCGCCAGCACTTCCAGCATATTGTCGTTAACCTCACGGGGCAGCCTGACAGTGAAGCGCTGCGCACCTTTGCCACCCATTGCGACAGCCTGTTGTGGTACACCGACCAAAGCGTGCTCGATTGCCGCCGCAACCTCGACGTGCTCAGCCGCTGGCGGGCCAAGGGCATGAAGTTCGAGCATACGGGCTTGCTGATCGATCGCTACATGAGTGGCGTTGCGCCCAATGCCGATGCCCTGGGTAAAAGCTTTGGCCTGCCAGTGATGGCGACACTGCCGCCCAGCCCTGAATTGCGCATCAATGCCAAGAACCAGGCCACCACCCTGTTTGACCTGGCCCCCCGCGAAGCCCTGAGCCAGGCCCTGAAAAAACTCGGCGAGCGGCTGGTCCTGCGTTCGCAAGTCCCTGAACAAGCGGCTTCCAAGTCAGGTGCCTGGCTAAACCTGAACCGCCTGTGGGGGGCCAAATGAGCAATGAACAGCTGTTTGGCTCAGGCCTGTATAAAGACGGCCGGGCGGACCATGACGGCCTTAAACTGGTGCTGCACCGCTATATCATCGATGCCATTGAAGAAACCGGGAAAAACCTGCTGGAAGGCTCCCGTGTGTCTTTGGCCCAGTTTGTTACCGAGCGGGTAGCCGAGTATGTGTCGCGTCTGCACCTGGCCATTTCCCGTTATGAAATGGAGCGGCTGGCCGAAGAGATCGTCGACGAGCTGACCGGTTTCGGCCCCCTCGAAGTGCTGCTGCGCGACCCGGCCGTGACTGAAATCCTGGTCAACGGCCCCCATCGGGTGTTTGTCGAGCGCGAGGGGCGGCTCAGCCAGAGCGATCTGCGTTTTATCGATGACCATCATGTGGAACGGGTGATGCAGCGCATTCTGGCGCCTCTGGGGCGGCGTCTGGACGAGTCCTCGCCGATGGTCGATGCACGCCTGCCCGATGGCAGCCGGGTCAACGCGATCATTCCGCCCATTGCCCTGGATGGCCCGTGCCTGTCGATCCGGAAATTTCGCAAGGACATGCTGCAAAGCAGCGACCTGGTGGCCATGCAGACCATCGACCAGGCGATCTATGAGTTCTTTCAGGAGGCGGTGGGCAAGCGCTGCAATATCCTGATCAGCGGTGGTACCGGTACCGGTAAAACCACGCTGCTCAATATCCTCAGCCAGCTGATCAACCCCCATGAACGCCTGGTCACCATCGAGGACGTAGCCGAATTGCAGTTGGGCCATCCCCATGTGGTGCGCCTCGAAACCCGCCCGCCCAATGCCGAAGGGCATGGCGAGGTGAAATCCAGCGACCTGATCCGCAACGCCCTGCGGATGCGCCCGGACCGCATCATCCTCGGCGAGATCCGTGGTGTGGAAGTGCTCGATGTGTTGACCGCGATGAACACTGGTCACGATGGCTCCATGAGTACCGTGCACGCCAACACCGCACAGGACGCCCTGCTGCGACTGGAGACCCTGGTGGGCTTGACCGGGCGCACGGTGGCGGAAAAAACCCTGCGCCAGATGATCTGCGCCGCACTGGACGTGATTATCCAGCTGACGCGCATGCCCGATGGTCGCCGTTGCGTCAGTGAGGTGCTGGAAGTGGTGGGGGTGCGTGACGATGTGTACGTGACCAACACCCTGTTCCGTCTCGACAAGCGCACCGGCTTTGGTTTTATGCGCGAAGCCTTGAACCCGGCAAGCGACAAGTTGCGTCGTGATCCCGTCCTGAACGCCCACGGCTGAGGCACTGCATATGAACCCGGCCTTACTGCTTTTTACCATCAGTTTCCTGATGTTCGCCTTGTCGTTGAACCTGGTGTATCGCGCCCTGACCGACCCGACCACGGGCCGTGTTCTGGAGCGTCTGGGTGAAGGCCAGCCGCAATTGGCGGAGAAACACCAGGGGCTGGCCTGGCTCGACCGGGCCTTTTTGCAGGCCGGGTTGGGGCGTCCTTCAGAACGGCTGGGGGTGTGGCTGTCGCTATGGGCCGCAGCGGTGATTGTGGCGGGCCTGATCGGAGGCTGGGTGTTCTTGCTCGCGTTGCTGGTGCTGCCGCCGGTGCTGCTCAAGCTGTTTGTCAGCTGGCGTTACCATCGCCGGGTTCGGCGCATGGTTGAGCAACTGCCGTTGTTGCTCGATCACTGTGTGCGCAGCCTCAAGGCCGGGCGCACCCTGGCCGATGCGGTGCTGACCGCCATCGAGGCGTCCAGTGACCCGCTCAAGAGCAGCATCAGCCGGGTGTCGCGCAACGTGCAGATGGGGGTGAGCCTGCCCGAAGCCGTGAACGATTTTGCCGAGCTCTATGAACGCGATGAATTTCGCATGTTTGCCCTGGGGCTGAAGGTCAACCACCGTTATGGCGGCAACGCCAGTGAGTTGCTGGAGAACCTGATCGTATTGATTCGCGAGCGCGAACAGGGCGCCCGCAAGCTGCGGGCCATGACGGGTGAAACGCGGATGACGGCGCTGGTATTGGGCTCGTTGCCAGTTTTTGTGGTGGGATTCTTTATGGTCACCAACCCCAGCTACATGCTCAAGATGTGGCAGGACGGCGGCGGGCAGCACATGCTCCTGACGGCAATGGCCATGCAGATAGTCGGCAGTGTGGCGCTGTGGCGCATGGTACGGAGCGTATGACATGGCCTTTTTGATTTGTGTGGTGTTGCTGCTGGGCGCCATGGCGCTGCTGATCAATAACGTGGTCCAGGACCGCGTGAGCCAGCAACGGGTCATGCAGCGCCTGGAAGGTGACAAGACCGGCCCCGGCAAGCTCACCTTGTGGATGCGGGCGGTGGGCAACAGCAAGTTTGGCCAGCGCTCGGTGTCGATGGACAGCGAGACCCAGACCCTGCTCAACCGCATCGGCTGGCGTACCGCCAGTCAGCGCTCGCTGTTTGCCGCCTTTCAGATCGGCACGCCGATAGCCTTTGCCGGGTTGGTGTTTCTGGGCCATGAGCTGTTTTTCCCGCGTTCGGGCAATCTGCTGGTGGTGTTGCTGTTCTCCCTGGCTTTGGGCTATCTGATCCCCAAGCGATTGTTGGCCTATGCTGCAAAAAGGCGCCAGCAGGAAGTGGCGATCGAAGTTTCAACCTTTATCCCGTTGCTGCGTATTCTGTTTGAGTCGGGCATGGCAGTCGAACAGGCGTTGCGGGTATTGAGCCAGGAAGCGCGGCACTTGCTGCCGGTGCTGACCGGTGAGTTGCGTGTGGTTCTGGCCCGGGTCGACTCGGGGCTGGAGTTGAACCAGGAACTGAGCAAAACCGCGAGTCTGCTGGATGTGGACGAGTTCAATGACACCTGCGTGATTCTGCAGCAATTGATTCAGCAGGGTGGTGGCGCGATGAAGTCATTGCAGGCACTCAAGGAGCTGCTGGATGACCGTCGTTTGACCCGCATGGAGGAGTACATCTCCAAAATGTCCGCCAAAATGTCGGTAGTGATGATGGTGTTTCTGTTCCCCGCTTTGATGATCGTCTTGGCCGGGCCGAGTTTTGTCGCTATCTCGCGAGCCTTTCTCTCTTGACCAGGGGTATGAACATGAAAGCTGTCATCGTCGTGTGTGGGCTGCTGATGCTGGGCGGCTGTGCGACAGGAGGTCAGAGTAATCCGCCGTGGATGGCCATGGGCGGCAGTTGTACCAAGTTGAGTGGTGACCAGGAGCTGTCACTGAACCTGGCCGATGACATGGCCAAGGAAGGCAAGCTGCACGCCAGCCTGGCCAACCTGCAAAACCTGCCTCAGGGCTCGGCGCAGGTTCAGCTGCGCAAGGCGCGGATCTATCGCCAGTTGGGTCGCGATGAAGCCGGGCCGCTGTACCAGGGGTTGCTGGGCTCGTGCCTGGCAGCCGAAGGCGAGCATGGTCTGGGCCAGCTGGCAGCGGGGCATGGCGATAATGCCCTGGCGATCACCCATCTGGAGCGTGCGGCACAAATGGCGCCCACCGATGCCAAGATCCGCAATGACCTGGGCGTGGTGTATCTCAATCAACGGCGGGTTGATGAGGCGCGGTTCGAGTTTTTGACCGCGCTGGAGCTCAAGCAGGATGAATCGCCGGCGGCATTGAATCTGGTGACCCTGCTGATTTATCAGGACCAGTGGAAGCAGGCCGCAGAACTGGTAACCCGCGCGGGCCTGACCCCCGAACAGGTGAGTGATGCCCAGTACCGGGCACAAGCTTTGAAAGCTCAAGCCAAGGTCGCCAGCAATCAGGTGGCTGTCGTCAAATAACGCGTTGGAGGTTTGCCATGACTTTATCTATTCGTGTGGGGGTGCTGCTGGCCCTGCTGCCGTTGGGTGCGCTGGCTATCGAGCCTGGGCCTACACCCAAAAACCAGCAACAAACCGAGAACTGGTTGCAGTTACAGGTGAGCGGCAGCGTCCAGTCGCCCATCCGCCAGACGGCCAGTCCGGCGGAGCGTGAACTCAGCCTGCAGCGTTGGCTGGACAGCTATAAACACGAGATTCCGGAGTACTACGGGCAGAAAGAGGGTGGTAAAGCCAGTCAGGAATAAGCCATTGCCTGCAAGAACGGGCCCTCACAGGCAGTACGCGGCGCAAGACCTGTGGGAGCGGGCTTGCCCGCGATGGGAACGGTGCGGTGTCACTTGCCTGTCGCGCCAGTTGTATCGCGAGCAGGTCGCACCGCCACAGTGATCGCAGAGTTAATGCGCAGTTTGCCGATGGGCGGTGGCGTTTGGCGACAGCGCCAGAGCCAGCTGGGTGCGGTTGTTCATATGGGGCAGGCGCAGTACTTGCGATACATAGAGCTTGACCGTGTTTTCGGTGATGCCCAGGTCGCAGGCAATCTGGTAGTTGGTCTGGCCCTTGCTCACCAGCTTGGCCACGTCCAGCTGGCGTGGCGACAGCTGTTTGAAAATCGTCGGGATCTGTTGCCAGGGGCCTTCACCTGATTCCTGATTGTTCAAGGGGTGGGTGGCGGCTTGCGGAGGGCGGCGGGCGGATTCCATGTCCTGATACAGGTCATCGATGGATTCGGCCAGGTACTGCAGTTTCTGGTTCAGGTGGCCCAGCTGATCGCTTTTGTGGCGTTCACGCAAAATGGCTTCCTGACGCTGGATGCCCTCAAGCAGCTCATTGAGGTCGACCGGCTTTTGATAGTAGTCGGCGATACCGATACGCAGGGCCTTGATCACATCCTGTTTGTCGGCACGACCGGTCAGCAGGATGGTTTCAAAGGCGCGCTGCTTGCCCGCCAGTTTTTGCAGGTGCTGGGTCAGTTCGATGCCGTTCTTGTCGGGCATGTGCAGGTCGCACAGCACCAGACCGATTTCTGAATCGGCAACGAAAGCATCGATGGCTTCACGGGTTGTATTGCAAGGCACGCAACGGTAACCGCTGCTTTCTAGAAATTCGCACAGTTCTTCGACAATCAATGGTTGATCGTCGACCACGAGCACTTTTATTAGGGGGTTGGACGTGTTCACGCGGTTCTCCTTCCTGGTAAACCAATCAGGGACATCTTGGTCCACTTACTTGCGGCGATTGAATTAAACGTAGACCTACTTTACGACTATGTACAAGGTATTAATCCTTCGTAATGGCTAGCGAAGCAGAGCCATTGTCAGGGTAAACCCCGCGAAAAGGAAGGGCGCAAAGGGAAGCTTTTTTGACATTGGGACGTCTTTGGCAAATGGGAGCGTCTTAACTCTTTGATTTATTGACGGCAGTATTTTTGACGCGAAAAACCACCAGATGCCACTACAGATGCCAGCACCGATAACGGTCCCCAGAATTGTCGGACGATCGGTTGCCAGCGCCAGGGCCATCAACAGCTTTACGTCGCCGGCGCCAAGCTTGTTCAGGGCGTAACCGGGCAGTGTCAGTGCCAGCGCGACCAGCAGCGCCCAGCCACCTTCGGCTGCGCTTGCACCGAGCCAGGTGTGACCGGCCCACAGCAGATACAACAGCGCCAGCGCTGCGCCACCCACTGTCAGCACGTTGGAAATATGGCGTTGGAGCAGGTCTTGAATGGAGCACGCAACAAACCACAGCAACACAACCGCTAACTGGATCACGTAAAGAGCCTCCGTTTTTTACCAATGATTCTATGATGATATTACTGTCGACAGTCAGGGTAGACGCAGTCATGAAAACAAGACTTGGCAAAAAGCAGAAGGGCGCTGCAGCGATTGAGTTCGCACTGGTGTTCGTGATTTTTTTCGCAGTGCTTTACGGCGTGGTCAGCTACAGCCTGCCGCTGTTGCTGGTGCAGTCATTCAATAATGCAACGGCCGAAGCGGTGCGTCGCAGCATGGCGGTGGACCCGACGGCGGCCAACTATGGCGGGCTGGTGGAGACATTGGCCAAGAACGTACTGAACGAGAAACTGAGCTGGGTGCCGACGGCAGTCAAGGGCAGTCTGGTCCCGGCGGCTACCTACAACGCGACAACCAAGGTGCTGACCGCCAGCGTCACGCTGCCAGCCACGGCGTTGACCTCCATCATGCCGGTGCTCAAATTGGGAATCATCACAGTGCCTAACCTGCCGACAAGTTTGAAAGCCGAATCGAGTGCTCAACTTGTCCCCTAGTGACGGGCTGTTCGGGCGCATGTTGGGACGGACCGACGAGCGCTTGCCTGAATCCAGCGATCCGCAATCACGCACCCATGCGGGTATCCGGCTGATGCTTGATCAGCAGGGGCACGTCATTGAGATCCACGGCCTGCAACGCTACGGCCTGGCCCGCAGTAGCAGTGATGGCTTGCCGCGCCTGCTCCTGAGCTATCTGGTGCCGGGCAGTACCCTGGCCCTTGAGGGCGTACCGGCGGACTGGGTTGGCCACAGCCTTGACCTGGATTTTCAATGCGCGGGGCTGCGTGTGGTGCATACCCGGGGTTGGGTACAGCCCCAGGGCGACGCCTGGCTTTTGCAGTTGCTGGATATCAGTGACCTGCGCCTTGGCAGCGAGCAAGCCCGCAGCCGCGAGCGCTGCACGCAACTGATCCTCAGCCTGGGCGAACAATTGCGCCAGTGCAGTGCTCAGCGGCTGTCCGAGGTGATGCACGAAGCATTGCGCAGCGTCGCCCAGCACGCCCGGGTGCCGTGCATGGCGCTGGCCCTGCGCGAAGACCCGCGGGCTTCCTGGTACATGCACAGCACATATCACGCCTTTGATGCGCCGCAACTGTGGCTGCCCGAGCAAAACCTGGGCAGCTTGCTTGACCCGCTTTGCGCAACGTCGCCCCTGCGTGTCGAGCGCGACGGCAACCCGCGGTTAAACGACTTGTTTGGCAATGCCGACGGCGTGCTGGTGCCTTACAGCGACCAGCAGGGTTTGTGTGCCTGGTTGATGCTGGGGTTTTATCCGGCGTCCCTGCATGGCCCGCAAATGAGTGAAAGCGACTGGATGCAGGTCTGCGCCGCCCTGGCCGCGCCGCTGCTGGACCGTTTGCGTGAGCAGCAGCACCTGCAGCAGAGCGAGCGCATGGAGGCCCTGCAAGGCTTGCTCGGCACCGGCTGGTGGGAGTGGTCGCTGACCAGCGAACTGCTGGAACTGGCCCCGCAACTGGCCATCAACCTGGATGCGGTGGCCGAGCCACAGGCCATGACCCGTCAGGCATGGCTGGCGCTGTTTCACCCGGCGGATCGGGATGAACTCAGCGGTCGCTTCAATGAGCTGCTGGAGCACGGCAAGGAATTATTGCTGTTCGCCCGGTTGCATCAATCCGGGAGCACAGAACCAGCCCGGTGGTACCGGATTCAAGGCCAGATGCTGGGCAGTGGCACCCGGCGGCGTATCGTCGGTTATATGCTGGATGTCAGTGATATCAAGAACCAGCAGCAACAGGTCGCGGCTGCCCATGCGCGGCTGGACAACCTGATCGCCAGTTCCCCGGCGGTGATTTATGTACAGCGCTATGTTGAAGGTGCGCTGGTGCCGGCATTTTTCAGTGGCAGCCTCAAGCCCCTGCTGGGCTGGACGCTGGAAGAATGCACCAGCGAAACCCTGATCGAATGGGTCCACCCCGATGACCGCGAACAGTTTTTTGGCCGTACCCGGCAGTTGCTGCGCGAAGGCAGCGCCCGCAACCGTTATCGCCTTCGCGATCGGCGTGGCGATTATCACTGGCTGCTGGATGAAGCCAAGCTGTTGCGTAACGACCTGGGTTTGCCGGTGGAAGTGGTCGGTTTGTGGCTGGACATAACCGAGGCCACCGAAGCGGCCGAGCGAGTCAAAAACAGCGAGGAGCGCTACCGGATTCTGGTTGAAGACTCGCCTGCCATGATCTGCCGTTACCTGCCCGACCTGACCCTGACCTTCGGCAACCAGCCGTTGGCCAGCTACCTGGAATGCACCACTGCGCAACTGCCGGGCATCAACCTGAGCAGTTGGTTATCCACAGAGCAGCGCGAGGCCTTTGTGCAGCGTATTGCCAGCTTGACCCCCCAGGCACCGGTCAGTACGGCGGAAATCAGCCTGCAACTGCCGGGGCGAGAATATGCCTGGTGGGTGTGGTCCGACCGGGGCATTTTCGACGAACTGGGCAACTTGCTTGAAGTGCAGGCCGTGGGCCGCGACAACACCGAAGTACGCCGCTCCCAGCAGCAACTGACCCACAGCGCGAAAATGGCCACCCTGGGCGAAATGGCCACGGGGCTGGCGCACGAAATCAACCAGCCGCTGAACGTGATGCGCATGGCCGTGGTCAACGTGCTCAAGCGCCTGGGCAATGGCGATGCGCAGATCGACTATTTACAGGACAAGCTCACCCGTATCGACGGCCAGATCCAGCGTGCGGCGCGGGTGGTGGACCACTTGCGGGTGTTTGGCCGTCGTTCTGAAATTGAACAGCAAGTGTTCAACCCGACGCAGGCCATGGAAGGTTCCGTGGCCTTGCTCGGCGAAGGTTTCCGCGGCAAGGGCGTGGAATTGCGCAACGAAGGGCAAGTGTGCGAAGTACAGGTACGCGGGCATGTAGACCAACTTGAGCAAGTGCTGATCAACCTGATGGTCAATGCCCGTGATGCACTCATGAGCAAACGTGAAACCGACCAGGATTTTGCCCCCTGGATAGCCCTGAGTATTGAGTCCGATGGGCAAAGCGTGCGTCTGCTGGTTGACGACAACGCGGGCGGTATCGATCCGCGCCTGCTGGAGCGGATCTTCGAGCCGTTTTTCACCACCAAGCCCATCGGCCTGGGTACGGGGCTGGGGCTGTCCGTGAGTTACGGCATTATCGACAACATGGGCGGGCGGTTAAGCGTGAGCAATACTGAACACGGCGCGCGGTTTTGTGTGGAGTTGCCGGTGGTAGCAGGCTGAATTCAGCGCTGCGCTTTTGATGTGGGAGCGGGCTTGCTCGCGATTGCATCACCACGGTATATCAGATGTACCGAGGTGCCTGAATCGCGAGCAAGCCCGCTCCCACAAGGTATTGCACTCCATCTAGGTCAAAGCACCAGTTGGGCGCGGCCACCCTGGTTGCAGGAGAGGTTGGCGCCGACTTCGGCCACGGCTACATTCACGCCCAGAGCACTTAGCAAGGTGTTGATGATCGGGTTAACCAGAGAAACCAGTACTTTATTCAGGGCCGACACAATGTCGGTGGTGAGTGTTGTTATCAATCCGGCGACTGCCTGAAGAAGGGATCCAGTGACTGATTTGCCCGTAGGGGGAGTATATGAGGTTGTCACAATACTGCCTGAGGCACTTCCAATGGTTAGCACGTTAGCGTTTGAACCGAACTTTTTGTAATACGGGGCTTGATTGATATTCAACAGTGTGGGAGAGGCGTAATCCAGGCTTTGAGTGGTCGGCGACAGGTTTGTTTGAACCAGTAAGTTAAAACTGCCTCCATCGCCTACGCCTGTTGAACACCCGCCAAGACCAAGTAGTGCACAGGTTTTCAGGTTGATATTTATAAGCTTCACAGGTGAAATGATGAAGCTGTTGGTTGCCACGTCAACGGTTGGCAACATACCCGTTGACGGCGAAGCACCAATGCTGATTTTGGCCAGGGCGGTGTTGGCTTGGGCAGTTAAACTCTTAGAGGTGTCGCTTGTGCACCGGTAGTCTGTTACATAACTGTTGGCGCTGGCAGCCTCTATATAAACATTGATGTCATTTACCAAGCTGATACTGGCCACTGAATCACAGCTAAACAAGCATGAGATGGCATCGACTAATTTAAGGTTTAAAAGTTTGCCAACAATTTCCGTGACGGTGGATAAAGCATTTGTGATCAGGTCGGTCAGTGGCTTTAGCGCATTCAATACGGGAAGCCCAATTTGTATTCTCGTCTGTACTTGTGCAGTGCGCACAGATATTTGATTGGGGCCGGTAGGGTTGTTTCGTATTAGCGCTGGGTTGCCAATGGCAGAAAGCTGAGGCGGTTGAATGATCTTGGTGTAGACGTTGATGTTGACCAGATTGAAAGGGTTTATTTGCACATTGACTGTGGCAGCACTTTGTTGTCCCGCAAGCTGAACAATGCCCTGTAAGAGATCAAAAACTCGCAAGTTTGTATCGAGGCCGGCGTTGGGTGTTCCACTTTGTACATTGATCAAGTCCCCCAGTTTTAATACTTGAGTGGAGCTGACGACTGCGCGTATTGCGGTGAGTCCCTTGACTGCGACGTCGGCCGTTGGGCCATTTTTTTGCAGTACGGTAATGGCAGCATCTAATAGTTGAGTAACATGAATGTTAGTTTTCAATAGCTGGTCTAAGTTGCCGGCGTTGGCGTTGAGTGAAATCAACTGATTTAAATAACTCAGCAGATTTATATTTGTATCCACCAGCCCCTGCCAGGACACTATGCCTGCTTTTATTGAACCGCCCAGTAACCCGCCGACAAGTTGATCTAAAATAGGAGACTGCGTACTGTCGATGGTCAGAAGCGCACTACGAATAGTCAACTGCGCCAACGGCGCCCCACCATTGCTCCCCACCGCACTCGCCGTCAAATTGGTATTCAGGTTAAATCCGCCTTTGGAAAACAGGCTCCACAACCCCCCGGCCACGCTGGTAGGCACGGTGGTGGTGGCTATCACCCGGATCGCATCGGACTTGGTCGCATCCGCAGTGAATACCCGTAACTGGCTGCTGTTGGTGCTCAAAGTACCGCAAGTGGTGTTTACTTTTTGTACGCTACCGGGCGTGAAGCTGTTGCGGGTGGCGCTCTGGTTGGCGAAGCCCGCGGCCGTGCTGGTGCCGGTGCAATTGCCGCCCCGACTCACCGCCTCCAGCACCGCCATATCCGCCACCCGCTGCAACTTGCGTTGCTCCAGGTACAGGCGCCCGCTGTCGACCACCAGCAACATAAACAGCAGCACCATGCCCAGGGTCACGGCAGCCATCAGGCCGATCGCACCACGCTGTTGCCGGGAACCATTAAAACCCATACCGCGTAGTTGGGGAGACATCGAGCACTCCTGATGCTGGAACATTGCCCAGCGCTAACTCTCCAAAGTTTCAGCGAGTGTAGACAAGAAGTGATCAGTGCGCTGGCCAGTTGCCAGTTTTATAGGCGTGCTGTGAACGATTAATCAAAAAAACAGACAGGGCGCTAACTTGCTCACGAAAGTATTAATACCAACTTACTTATATACATCGTGAGCAAGTGAGTGCCGGGCAACTTACTTGGGTGGATAGGTAGCAAGGATCTTGGTCACCGCTTCGCTGATCGCCGCGCTGCGCTCGGCCGGGGTCGGGCTGCTGTCAATGGCTTTTTCGGCACTACCGCGCCAGACCAGCTTGCCGTCCTTGGCATCGATCAGGTCGATCTGCAGGGTGCCCACCTGGTAGACCACGTTGCGGGTTTCGTTATACATCGGTGCGCCCCAGTAACCTTCCCACGGGCCGCCCCAGTAACCACCCCACGGGCCGCCCCAGGGGCCACCGTAACCGTAGTTGGTCACCACCTGTTCCTGGCGGTTGGCCACGATCAGCCAGGTTTGCACCAGCAAGTCCGGTTTGCTGCCTGCCGCCACCGGGCGCAAGCCGCGTTGGTCCAGCTGGCTGCTCACGGCCTGGACAATCCGTTGCTCGGTCAGGTCGCTCCTGAGCATCGGGTTGTTGGGCTGGTATTGCACGGCAGGGTCTTTCCAGGCCCAGGTGCGGAACTGGGCGAAATCGACAGCAGGGTTGTAATCATGGCTGACCTGCATGGTTTCGCAGGCACTGAGCAGCAGGGCCAGGCCCAGTAATGCAATGCGACGAAGCATGATGATTTCTCCACTTCACGATTGAAACTCAATGAGGAGGGTAAGCCTGCACTGCCTTGTTCAGTGATTCGCGCAGGGCGTCACTGCGTTCGCTCAGGCTGCCTTTGCTGCTGGTTTCGGCACTGGAACTCCACACCGGCTGGCCGGTTTTGCCGTCATACAGGTTGAGTCGCACCACCATGACCTCAACTTCGTAAGTGCGGATGACGGGTACGGAGTTGTACATGCCATATTGACTGCCATAGCGGCCGTAACCGCTGCCGTAGCCAGCCCCGTAACCATAGTCGTCCTGCACCTGGCGCAAGCGTTTTTCGGTGTGCAAATCTGCACTGACCCAAAGATCTGCCGGACGGTTGGGTTGTGCCGGGCGCAAGCCGCGCTGATCCAGGGCATTGTTCACCGCTTCGGCGATTTGCGCCGAGTCGGCCCAGGCCGTGCCAACCGGCAAGCGGCCATTGAGCCAGGCCCAGCTCTGGTAACGCCCGTAATCCCGTGGCGGTGCCGGGTAGGCGCTCAAGTCCAGGGTGTTGGCGGCCTGTGCCGGCGCCGGCGGCATGGGCATGGAGCTAGCGGTGTAAGGGTTGGGGCTCTGGCAGGCGCCCAGCCCCAGGCTCAAAACAATCAAGGCAACGCGGCGATACATGATGGTCTCCCCCGCAGGGCGATTTAAACCGGGCGGCACACCCAATGCAGATAACGTCCCAGCCCGGCAAAGGCAGGATGGCGACGGTGGGCCAGCTCCATTTCTACCAGCGCTTCAAGCTCGGCGCGGGCCTGGAATTCTACTGGCATATAGTCGTGAAATACCCGCACGCCGCTCTGGCTCTCGACCTGCCACAGGCCTTCGAGTGCCGCGGCCAGTTCCCGTGGATCAAGGGGCTGCTGCGGTGTGAGGCTCTGTTTTTCACCGGCCATGTCGTTCTTGCGCATCTTGCGAAAGTGACCCTTGAGCAGGTTGCGATAAATCAGTGCGTCGCGATTGTAAAACGCCAGCGACAACCAGCCGCCCTTGGCGGTCAACTGATGCAGCACCGGCAGGATCGCGTGGGGTTCGGCCAGCCATTCAAGTACGGCGTGGCACAACACCAGATCGTAGGGCTCGGTCAGTTGGCCAAGCAGCTCCTGCCACGGCGCCTGAATAAAGGTGCCAGTCTGGCCTGCCTCGGCAAACCGCTGGCGGGCGCCTTCAAGCATCGGCGCGGCGGGTTCGGCCAGGGTCACATCGTGGCCTTGCTGGGCCAGCCACAAAGACATATGGCCCAGCCCGGCGCCGATATCCAGCACCCGCAGCGGGCGTTTGGGCAGGGCTTCCTGCAGGTCGGCCTGGAGCACGGCCAGGCGAATCGCACCCTTGGCGCCACCGTAGATTTTCTCGGCGAAGCGGGTGGCCAGTTGATCGAAGTGACGGTCACTCATTTATTGAAACGCCTTTCATTGTCAGCCAGTTTATTGCGAACCACTTCATTCATGTCCAGCCCCAGTTCGGCGCAGAGCAACACCAGATACAGCACGATATCGCCCACTTCCTGACCGGCGTGGGCGAGCTTGTCGGCGGGGAGCTGGCGGGACTGGTCTTCGGTTAGCCACTGAAAGATTTCCACCAGCTCGGCCATTTCGACACTGGCGGCCATGGCCAGGTTTTTCGGGCTATGGAACTGCTTCCAGTCGTTGTTATCGCGGATGCGATGCATGCGTCGGGTGATTTCGTCGAGGTTCATTGCGGGCGTGCTCTCCAGAAGGCGCAAAGCTTGCGACCGAACGGGGATTGGTGCAAGTGAAAGGCGCGGGCTCACATTACCCTGTAGTAGCTGACGAGCGGAGCGAGGCTGCGTCCGGCTGCGAAGCAGTCGTGAAGTCATATTGTGCGGTGTGTCAGACAAGCCTCGTACTCAGGATCTGCGACTGCTTCGCAGCCGGACGCAGCCTCGCTCCGCTCGTCAGCTGCTACACAAGGAGGGGATGCCGGTTTAACTGACTGGTCGCCAGTTGCCGATCAGGTGTACAAGGCCGTCATGCCCGTTGATTTGAAAATCGCCACTGGAACCTGCCTCACTGCTGAGCAAAATCACTTCGCCGGGCAGGCGCACCGGCTTTTTGAAGGCGACGACAATCTCTACATTGGCCGCCGGCAGGTGCGAATTGAGTACCGCCAGAGCCCGGGCTTTTATCCACAGGCCGTGGGCAATCGCACTGGGCAGGCCAAACAATTTGGCGCTGGCAGCACTGAGGTGGATGGGGTTGTAGTCGCCCGAAACTTTGGCGTAACGCCGGCCAATGTCGGCGGGTGCATACCAGCGGGTCAGTTCGCTCAGGGCCACCGGCGCAGGTTCGGTGACTTGCGGCAGGTCGCCCGGCAGCTCCACGCCTTTGCACAGCAGGGTGCTTTCGGCCTCCCATAGTGGCCCCAGCAGATCGTCTACCTGGGTGACCACCTCAAAGGTCGCGCCCTTGGGGTGTTTTTGCAGGTTGTGTACATATACCCCGATGCGCAGTTGCGTCACGCTGCCCATCGGGCGCAGCAGGCGGATCCGGTTGGTCAGATGAATCAGCCCCAGCAGCGGGAAGGGGAAGTCCTTGGCCGTCAGCAACTGCATTTGCAGACCGAAGGCCAGGATGTGTGGATAAGTGGGCGGCAGCAAGGGGCTTGGCACCAGCTCGCAAACATCGCGAAAAGCCGCCAGGGCCTTGGGCTCAACCTCGACCCAACAGCGCAAGCCTTGCTCTGGCAAGGTGCTGCCGGTGATCTTGCGGCGGGCGGCCGCGTGGGCGTACAGCGCTGGCAAGTGCGGCGGGGTGCTGAGGTCGAGCCATTTTACGCTCATGCTTATGCTCCCAGAATGCTTTGCCCGCACACCCGCAGCGCCTGGCCGCTGACCGCACCAGAACCCGGCTGGCCGAGCCAGGCCACGGCCTCGGCGACGTCCTGGGGCTGGCCACCCTGGCCCAGTGAACTCATGCGCCGGCCCGCTTCGCGCAGGGCAAAGGGAATATGCGCGGTCATCTGGGTTTCGATAAAACCGGGGGCCACGGCATTGATGCTGATGCCGCGCTCGCCCAGCAGCGGCGCCCAGGCTTGAGCCAGGCCGATCAGCCCGGCCTTGCTGGCGGCGTAGTTGGTCTGGCCGCGATTGCCGGCAATACCGCTGATGGACGCCAGCAGGATTACCCGGCCGTTATCACGCAGGGTGCCGCTGTCGAGCAGGGCCTTGGTCAGCACTTGTGGAGCATTGAGGTTAACGGCGAGTACCGAGTCCCAGAATTCCGGGGTCATATTGGCCAGGGTTTTATCGCGGGTGATGCCGGCGTTGTGCACCACAATATCGACGCCGTCGGCCAGTTGCCCGATCAGTTGTTCTGCGGCATCGGCGGCGCAGATGTCCAGCGCGATGCTGCGTCCGCCCAAGCGCGCGGCCAGTGCATCGAGATCGCTCTTGGCCCCTGGTACATCCAGCAGGATCAGTTCAGCGCCGTCCCGGGCCAGGGTTTCGGCAATGGCGGCGCCAATGCCGCGGGCGGCACCGGTCACCAGCGCCTTGCGCCCGGCCAGGGGGCGGGTCCAGTCCTGTACCTGGTTGGCGCAGGCTGTCAGGCGCAGCACTTGGCCGCTGATAAAGGCACTTTTGGGCGAGAGGAAAAAGCGCAGTGCGCCCTCAAGCTGCTCTTCGGCCCCCTCGCCGATATACAGCAGTTGCAAGGTGCTGCCGTTGCGCAACTCCTTGGCCAGCGACCGGCTGAACCCTTCGAGTGCACGCTGGGCGCTGGCAGCAAAAGGGTCGCTTAATGTTTCAGGAGCATGGCCCAGGATCACCATATGGGTGCAATGTTCGAGATTGCGCAGCAGCGGCTGGAAAAATTCGCGCAGTTGCTTGAGCTGATCGGTGTGCAGCAGCTCGCTGGCATCGAACACCACCGCCTTGAGCTTTGGCCCCTGGCCTGGAATCCACGGCGTGGCGTGCAAGGGTTCGGGGCCGTAGCTGAATACGGCATCGGTGAGTTTGCTGGCAAATTGGTTCACGAGGCCTGCCAGGGCGCCGCCGCCAATCAGCAGCGGCCCTTCGACGGGGCGCAGCCGCCCGGCCTGCCAGCGTTCCAGTCGTCCCGGTGACGGCAGCCCCAACGCGCCGACCAGTCGCTGGCCGAGGGATGAGTTGACGAAGTCGATATAACGGTCTGACATGGAACACTCTCCGACAGGTGGGGTTCAAAGGGTTGACCACAAACAGGCCGTGGTCGTTCGTTATCGGCGATAAGGCCTACGCTAGTAACGATCAATGGATTTAAGAGAATAGGGGCAATCGTATGAGTCTGCGTCGTGTAGCAATTATTGGTGGTAACCGTATCCCGTTTTCCCGCGCCAACGGGCCGTATGCCACCGCCAGTAATCAGGACATGCTGACCGCGGCGCTGGAAGGGCTGATCGAGCGTTACAACCTGCACGGGTTGCGCATGGGCGAAGTGGTGGCCGGGGCGGTGCTCAAGGATTCGCGGGATTTCAGCCTGACCCGCGAATGCGTGCTGGGCTCACGGCTGTCGCCGCAAACCCCGGCCTATGATCTGCAGCAGGCTTGCGGTACAGGGCTTGAGGCGGCATTACTGGTGGCCAACAAGATTGCCCTGGGGCAGATCGAGTGCGCGATTGCCGGTGGCGTGGACTCCGCCTCCAATGTGCCGATCGAAATTAATGACGGGCTGCGCAAATGGCTGTTGCGGCTCAACCGCACCAAGGCGCCGATCGACAAGCTCAAGGCGCTGCTGCAGTTGCGCCCGGGCTTTTTGAAACCCGAATTCCCCCGTAATGGCGAGCCCCGTACCGGGCTGTCGATGGGCCAGCACTGCGAGTTGATGGCGCAAGCCTGGAACATCCCCCGGGTTGAACAGGACGAGCTGGCCCTGCACAGCCATCAGGCCCTGACGGCTGCCTATCACGCGGGCTGGGAAGATGACTTGCTCACGCCCTTTATGAGCTTGAGCCGCGACAACAACCTGCGTGCCGACCTGACCCTGGAAAAATTGGCCGCCCTTAAACCGGTGTTCGAGCGCAGTGCCAAGGGCACGCTGACGGCGGGCAACTCCACGCCTCTGACCGATGGTGCATCAACGGTCTTGCTCGGCAGCGAAGAATGGGCCAGGGAGCGCGGCCTGCCGGTTTTGGCTTATCTGCGCGATGGTGAAACAGCGGCTGTGGATTTCGTACACGGTGCCGAAGGTTTGCTGATGGCGCCGGTATATGCCGTCCCGCGGCTGCTGGCGCGTAATGGCCTGACCTTGCAGGACTTTGACTACTACGAGATTCACGAGGCATTTGCCGCCCAGGTGCTGTGCACCTTGAAGGCCTGGGAGGACGGGCCTTACTGCAAAAGCCGGCTGGGGCTTGATGCACCGCTGGGTGCGATTGACCGCAGCAAGCTCAACGTCAAAGGCAGCTCGCTGGCGGTGGGCCATCCGTTTGCGGCGACGGGTGGGCGCATCGTGACCAATATGTCCAAGCTGCTGGCCACCGCCGGGCAGGGCCGAGGTTTGATCTCGATCTGCGCAGCGGGCGGGCAGGGCGTTACGGCAATAATTGAGCGATAGCCGTCTGTGGGAGCGGGCTTGCTCGCGATGGCATCACCTCAATATGCCTGACAAACCGGGGAGCCTGCATCGCGAGCAAGCCCGCTCCCACAAGGGCAGGGTTATGCTTGACCGGCAGACGCTACTGCCGGGTTTGGCTCTGCGGCCTCCTGGCGACTGCGCGTGGCATAACTCTCAGCCATCACCGAGCACACGATCAACTGCAACGGGTGGTAGATCATGATCGGCAGCAAAATCAGCCCCAGCCCCGGGTTGGCGCCGAAGATCAGGGCCGCCATCGGTGCCCCTGCGGCCAGGGATTTCTTGCTGGCACAGAACACCGCGGCGATTTCATCCGCAGTACTGAATTTCAGGGCGCGGGCGGTGCGGGTGGTCATCCACAGAATAATAGCCAGCAGGGCCGCACTGCCGATCAGGGCGCTGAGAATCACCGAGCTGCCTTGCTGTTGCCACATGCCCGAAACCATCGAGTTGCAGAACGCCGCGTAAACCAGCAGCAGGATCACCACCTTGTCGCAGATGTTGGTGTAGCGCTTGTGCCGGGCAAAAAAGCGTCCGCACAGCGGGCGTACCAACTGGCCCAGCACCAGCGGCAGCAACAGCATGGCACACAGGTCGAGCAGGGTTGAGCCCAGGTCAATGCCCCCCGCGCCGCTGCCGACCACAAAGCTCACCAGCAACGGCGTCAGGAAAATCCCCAGCACGCTGGACAGGCTGGCGTTGAGAATCGCTGCTGGCACGTTGCCGCCTGCGCTGCCGGTCAGGGCCACCGACGAGGAAATGGTCGAGGGCAGGGCACACAGGTAGAAGAAGCCCAGCATCAGCAGCGGCGGGATATGGGCGCCCAGCAGCTTGTTGGCGACCACCCAGATCAGCGGGAAGACGATAAAGGTGAAGCCCTGCACCATGACGTGCAAGCGGATGTTCTTCAGGCCGTGGCTGATCTGTTCGCTGGACAGGTTGACCCCATGCAGGAAAAACACCAGAAACACACCGATATTGATTACCCATTCCGCGTGCATTGCACCGCCTGTGCTGCCGAAATGCGGGAACACATAGGCAAGAAAAGTCGCCAGTAGCATGCCGCACAGAAACCAGTCGGTGAACATGCGTTTGAGGTGTTTGAGCACAGGCATTATCGGTACCGGAATATTGTAAGAATTGATGAGTTAGCCTAACGTCGGCGGTATCTGTCGTCTTGCGATATAAGGCCAATCAATGCCGCCAAACGGACAACGTGGGCTGCCGCGCGCCATTCCACTGCTGGATGCCTTGCCACGGCCGCTGTATGCCCGGGCCGAAAGCTTGGGCGCGGGCTCGTGGACGCCGCGTCATCGGCACGATTGGGTGCAGTTTTCGTACGCGATCAGTGGCGTATTGGGCGTGCATACCGACGAGGGCAGTTTTTTTGCGCCGCCGCAGTGGGGTATCTGGATTCCGGCCGGGCTGGAGCATGAAGTGATCACCTCGATGCGTGCGGAAATGCGCAGCCTGTATGTGCGTCGCGAGGACTGCCAGTGGGCACCCGGGCAGTGCCGGGTGCTGGAAGTCACACCACTGGCGCGGGAGCTGATCAAAAGTTTTTGCGCGCTGCCCGTCGACTACCCCGAGGGTGGCAGCTGCGAGCAGCGCTTGGTGGCGGTGCTGCTGGACCAGTTGGCAAACCTGCCCGAGGTCGGCTTTTCGCTGCCATTGCCCCGCCATGAGCGTCTGCTGGTGCTGTGCAACGAACTGATCGAAAGCCCTGATGCCGAGGCGAACCTGGGCTTGTGGTCGGATCGTCTGGGCATGTCTGAAAAAACCCTGATGCGTTTGTTTCAGCGTGAAACAGGCTTGAGTTTTCGCAGTTGGCGCCAGCGAGCGCGGCTTCTGTCTTCGCTGCGGGTGCTGGAGGAGGGCGGCCATGTCACGCAGGCGGCGTTGTCTTGCGGGTATGAATCAACGTCGGCGTTTATCGCGGCGTTTAAAAAGATGTTCGGTTTTACTCCGGGCGACTTGTTTCGTCAGGGTTAAGTCGGTGCTCAAAACGTGTTGCTCGTCTATCATTCAAATCGTTTGCCCTCTCCCCGTGGTGAGTGGATTGCCGTATAACGAATGACATTCGCGTGTTTGGTAATAAAGGACCCACAATAAAAGCTGATGAAGACTCCAAAACGCTTAGAACCCCTGATCGAAGACGGTCTGATCGACGAGGTGCTGCGCCCACTCATGAGTGGCAAGGAAGCAGCTGTGTACGTAGTCCGCTGCGGCAATGAGCTGCGATGCGCCAAGGTTTACAAGGAGGCCAACAAACGAAGTTTCCGCCAGGCCGCCGAATATCAGGAGGGTCGCAAGGTTCGCAACAGCCGTCAGGCCCGGGCGATGGCCAAGGGCTCGAAGTTCGGTCGTAAAGAAACCGAAGATGCCTGGCAGAACGCTGAGGTTGCGGCGTTGTTTCGCCTGGCCGGTGCGGGTGTGCGGGTTCCCAAGCCGTTCGACTTCCTCGAAGGCGTGCTGTTGATGGAACTGGTGGCGGATGAGTACGGCGATGCTGCTCCGCGCCTCAATGACGTGGTGCTGGAGCCGGATCAGGCCCGCGAGTACCACGAGTTCCTGATCCAGCAAATTGTGCTGATGCTGTGCACGGGGCTGGTTCACGGTGACTTGTCCGAGTTCAACGTGTTGCTGACGCCAACCGGCCCGGTGATTATCGACTTGCCCCAGGCGGTCGATGCGGCGGGTAATAACCACGCCTTCAACATGCTGGAGCGTGATGTGGGCAACATGGCTTCCTACTTCGGGCGTTTTGCGCCGGAACTGAAGAAGACCAAATACGCCAAGGAAATGTGGGCGCTTTACGAAGCCGCCACCTTGCACCCTGGCAGTGTGTTGACGGGCGAGTTTGACGAGCCGGACGAGCTGGCAGATGTCGGCGGCGTGATGCGCGAAATCGAAGCGGCACGCCTGGACGAAGCCTTTCGTCAGGCGGTACGTGCTGCCGATGATGCGCCACCGAGCAAGGCTGAAGAGCCGCCACCCCCGTGGATGCAGTGATTGGCTAAGTAAAAAATCCGGCTCAGGCCGGATTTTTTATGCCCCTGAAACAGCCCGGGTTCTGGTGGGAGCGGGCTTGCTCGCGATGCAGGCGACGCGGTCTGTCAGGAAAATCACAGTGATGCCATCGCGAGCAAGCCCGCTCCCACAATGTGTGATGGGTCAAAACCGGTTCAGCGGAATCTTCAGGCTGCACAGGCCGCTGTCATCAGCAGGCGGCAGGTTGCCTGCCCGAATATTGACCTGAATGGCCGGAATCAGCAGCGCCGGAACCCCGAGGGTGGCATCGCGGGCTGTACGCATGCCGACAAAACCCTCCAGATCGATGCTGTCATTGACATGAATATTCTGTGCCCGCTGTTCACCAACGGTGGTCGACCAGCAGGCTTCGCGCCCGGCTGGCGGGTAGTCATGGCACATATACAGGCGGGTCTGCTCCGGCAATGCCAGCAGGCGCTTGATCGATTGATACAACTGCCGCGCATCGCCCCCCGGGAAGTCGCAACGGGCGGTGCCCACATCAGGCATAAACAGGGTATCGCCCACAAACAGGCTGTGGTGTTCGACTTGGTAAGCCATATCGGCCGGGGTATGCCCGGGCACATGCAGCGCCCGCACCTCTAGTCGGCCGATATGAAACAGCTCATCGGGCGCAAACAGGCGGTCGAACTGCGAACCGTCAAGCTTGAACTCCGGCTCAAGGTTGTAGATATCGCGAAACACCCCCTGGACCTGGGTGATGGCCGCACCGATGCCGATCTGCCCGCCCAGCTTGCGCTTGAGGTAAGCGCTGGCAGACAGGTGGTCGGCATGGGCGTGGGTCTCCAACAGCCATTGCACCTTCAGGCCTTCAGCCTGGACGAAAGCGGCGATAGCGTCGGCACTGGCGGTGCTGATGCGCCCGGCGGCGGCATTGTAGTCCAGCACCGGGTCGATGATGGCGCATTCCTCGGCGCCCGCGGCATGCACCACGTAGCTCACGGTCGACGTCGCAGGGTCGAAGAAACCTTGAATTTCGGGGTGCATGAGGGGCCTCGTGGTTGTCAGTGAATGATCAATATATTGAAAGATATATTATCGAGTCGTAGACTGTCGACCATCACGCCCCGGAGCTTTTCATGACTGCTCAGCTAACCCGCGAAGAAATCGGCCTTCTGCGCGACTCTGCCTCCAAAGCCTGCACCCTTCTCAAAGCGTTGGCCAATGAAGATCGACTGCTGTTGCTCTGCCAGTTGACTCAAGGTGAGCGCAATGTCGGCGAACTTGAAGCGCTGACAGGCATCAGACAACCCACACTGTCGCAACAACTCGGCGTGTTGCGCGATGAAGGCATGGTCAATACCCGAAGGATGGGGAAATATATTTTCTATTCACTCGCCAGCTTTGAAGTGGTTTCTGTGATGCAGACCCTGTCGGGGCTGTATTGCGGGCAAGCACTGAAAAAGTAACGCCCGCCCAATCCATTCATTTTTGTTGTGCCTGGAGTGCTCAATGGAGCAAAGCATCAAGCGAATCGACGCGTCATTTTCCGTGACCGGTCAGATCGAGCTGTCTGATCTTCAATCATTGGCCGAGCTGGGTTTTGCCAGTGTGATCTGCAACCGACCTGACTTCGAAGGTGGCCCCGAGCAGCCTGATCACGCCTCGATGCAGCAGGCTGCGCAGGCCCTGGGGCTGAGCTTTGCGTATTTGCCGGTACTGACCACCGGCGCCACAGCCGGGCAGGCGCAAGAGATGCGTCAATTACTCAGCGAGCTGCCCCAGCCGGTGCTGGCGTACTGCCGCACGGGGAACCGCTCCTCCAGGCTTTATGAAGCTGCAACCCAGGCCCCACGAGAGGCCAGGCAATACGATGTGGTCGTGGTTGGCGGGGGTTCGGCCGGTATTTCTGTGTCGGCCAGTTTGCTCAAGCGCGACGCCGGGTTGCGGATCGCCGTGATCGAGCCCAGCACCGAACACTATTACCAGCCCGCCTGGACGCTGGTCGGGGGCGGTGCCTACGATATCAAAGACACCGTTCGCCCCACCGCTGCGGTCATGCCCAAAGGTGCTGACTGGATCAAGGCATCACTGTGCGCCTTCGCCCCGCAGCGCAAGGTTGTGCTGCTCAGCGACGGTAGCGAGCTGAGCTATCAGCAACTGATCGTCTGCCCCGGTTTGCAGCTGGCCTGGGAGAACATCGAAGGCCTTGAAGAAACCCTCGGCAAGCACGGCGTAACGTCCAACTACCGGCATGACCTGGCGCCTTACACCTGGGAGCTGGTGCGCAGCCTGAATGGCGGCAAGGCACTGTTTACCCAGCCGGGCATGCCGATCAAGTGTGCAGGTGCGCCGCAGAAAGCCATGTACCTGGCCTGTGATCACTGGCGCAAGCGCGGTGTGCTGGATTCGATTGCGGTGGAGTTCAACCTGACCGGGGCGGTGTTATTTGGCGTAGCCGCTTTCGTTCCGCCGTTGATGAAGTACGTTGAGGCCTACAACGCTCAACTGGCTTTCCAGTCCACTCTGGTCAAGGTCGACGGGCCGGGCAAGACGGCGTGGTTTGATGTGACTGACGCAGCAGGCGGCCTGACCCGCGTGGCCAAAACGTTCGACCTGCTGCATGTGGTACCACCGCAGCAGGCGCCCGATGTTATTCGCCGCAGCGAGCTGGCGGACAAGGCGGGCTGGTTCGAGACCGACCCGGCAACGCTGCAACATCCGCGCTACCCCGAAATATTCGCCCTTGGCGATGTGTGCAATACGGCCAATGCCAAGACGGCTGCAGCCACCCGCAAGCAAGTGGTCATCGTGGCCGAAAACCTTCTGGCGCTGCGCAAGGGCCTGGCTTTGCCCAAGCGCTATGACGGCTATGGCTCGTGCCCGCTGACCGTGGAAAACGGCAAGGTGATCCTGGCCGAGTTCGGTTATGGCGGCAAACTGCTCCCCACTTTCCCTCTGGACCCCACCGTACCGCGCAAGTCAGCGTGGCTGCTCAAGGCCACATTGCTGCCGTGGTTCTACTGGCAGGGCATGCTCAAAGGGCGCGAGTGGTTCACTGACTGCAAGCCGGACTGAGCCTGACCATGTTGATTATTCTGTTAGGCATGCTGGTGGGGTTGGTGCTCGGGCTGACGGGGGCCGGCGGCGGGATTCTGGCCATACCGGCGCTGACCCTGGGGCTTGGCTGGACATTGGCGCAAGCCACGCCGGTGGCCCTGCTGGCGGTCGGCATGGCGGCCGCACTGGGCGCACTGGACGGTTTGCGCAGGGGCCTGGTGCGTTACAAGGCGGCTGCATTGATGGCAATCGTGGGTTCGAGCACTTCGCCGATCGGCTTGCACCTGGCCAGATTGCTGCCCGCCAAGGCGCTGGTATTGATGTTCAGTGCCGTGATGATGTTTGTTTCGCTGCGCATGTTTATGCAGGCCAGAGCCGATGCACGCGAAGACGCCAGCATTGGCGCGCTGGAGAAAAACTGCATGCTCAACCCGGCTACCGGGCGGCTGACCTGGAATGCCCGCTGCAGCATGACGCTGGTATCGATTGGTGCCACTTCGGGGTTGCTGACGGGGTTGTTGAGTGTCGGTGGCGGTTTTTTGATCGTGCCGGCGTTTCGCAAATTCAGTGACGTGCGCATCCACGCGGTGGTCTCCACTTCGTTGATGGTCGTGGCGCTGGTCTCGCTGGGCACCTTGGGCAACCTGATGAGTCAGGGCGTGAGCCTGTCGAGTGAAGGGGTAATGTTTATTGCCGCCACCCTGGCCGGGATGGTTGCCGGGCGTGTCACCGCCCCGCATGTCTCGGCCCAGTGGCTACAGCAGGGCTTCGCAGGGCTGTGTGCGGTGATTGGCGTGCTGATGCTGGCTAAAGTGCTGCTGACGGCTTTCTGATTAACGTCCCTGTGGGAGCCGGGCTTGCCCGCGATGGCATCACCCTGGTCAGCCAGATACACCTTGGCGCCTGAATCGCGAGCAAGCCCGCTCCCACAGGATTATCAGCCAGTCATGCAGATGTTCATGCCCTTACGACGCAGCAGGGGCCTGACTCCAGGTCCTTGAGAATCGGGCAGTCAGGGCGGTGGTCGCCCTGACAGCTTTCGACCAGGTCCTGCAATGTATCGCGCAGGCTGCTCAGCTCGGCGATTTTGCGGTTCAACTCATCAATATGCTGGCGCGCCAGAGCCTTTACATCACCGCTGGCGCGCTGGCGATCCTGCCACAGGGTCAGCAGCTTGCCGACTTCCTCCAGCGAAAACCCCAGGTCCCGCGAGCGCTTGATAAACGCCAGGGTGTGCAGGTCGTCATCGCTGTACAGGCGGTAGCCGCTATCACTGCGACTGGCGGGCTTGAGCAGGCCAATGGATTCGTAATAACGAATCATCTTGGCGCTCAGGCCGCTGTGTCTGGCGGCTTGGCCGATATTCATCACAACTCCTTATTCAAGGTCCCTGGGTTTCCAGAATTTGAGCAGCAACGCATTGCTGACCACGCTGACACTGGAAAAAGCCATCGCCGCACCTGCCAGTACCGGGTTCAAAAAACCGAAGGCCGCCAGCGGAATGCCGATCACGTTATAGATAAACGCCCAAAACAGGTTTTGTCGGATCTTGGCGTAGGTCTTGCGGCTGATCTCCAGTGCCGCCGGTACCAGGCGCGGGTCGCCACGCATCAGGGTGATGCCCGCTGCATGCATGGCCACATCGGTGCCACCGCCCATGGCGATACCGATATCGGCTGCGGCCAGTGCCGGAGCGTCGTTGATACCGTCGCCAACCATTGCCACCACACCGGTTTTTTTCAGTTCGGTCACGGTCGCGGCCTTGTCGGCGGGCAGTACTTCGGCGTGAACATCGCTGATCCCCAGTGCCTCGGCCACCACTTTGGCGCTGCCGCGGTTGTCACCGGTCAGCAGGTGGCTACTGATATGCCGTGCATTGAGCTGGGCGATGGCCGACTGGGCGCCGGGCTTGAGTGTGTCACCAAAGGCAAACAGCCCCAGCACCTGCGGCTGCGGGCTTTGCTCGATCAGCCAGGACAGGGTGCGGCCTTCGGTTTCCCAGGCGCTGGCCGATGCGGCAAGCGAGCCTGGGGCCAGCCCGGTTTCTTCCAGCAAGCGACGGTTCCCCAGCGCCAGACGGCGGCCCTCCAGGGTGCCGGCAATGCCACGGCCGGTCAGCGACTGGCTGTCGGTAACGTCCGGCACGTTGAGGTTACGCGCCGCGCAGGCATCCAGCACGGCCTTGGCCAGCGGGTGTTCGCTGCCGCGCTGCAGGGCGCCGGCCGCTTGCAGCAAGCGTGCCTCATCACCGTCGAGTGCGCTGAAGTGAGCGATTTGCGGAGTACCGGAGGTCAGGGTGCCGGTTTTGTCGAAAACCACGGCGCTGACTTCATGGGCGCGCTCCAGCGCTTCGGCGTCCTTGATCAGGATTCCGTGACGGGCGGCAACGCCGGTGCCGGCCATGATCGCGGTGGGTGTCGCCAGGCCCAGGGCACAAGGGCAAGCGATCACCAATACGGCCACAGCGTTGATCAGTGCGGTTTCAATCGGCGCGCCATACAGCCACCAGCCCAGCAGCGTGGCCAGGGCAATCAGCAGCACCACGGGCACGAACACCTGACTGACCTTGTCCACCAACTTCTGGATCGGTGCTTTGGCAGATTGTGCGTCTTCCACCAGGCGGATGATGCGCGCCAGTACGGTTTCTGTCCCCAGCGCCAGGGTCTTGATCACCAACCGGCCTTCACCATTGATGGCACCGCCAGTAACCTTATCCCCAGGCTGTTTCGGTACCGGCAGGCTTTCACCGCTGATCAGGGCCTCGTCGGCATGGCTTTGGCCCTCGACCACTTCGCCATCGACCGGGAAGCGTTCACCGGGTTTGACCAGCACCAGGTCATTGAGGCGTAAATCGCTGATGGCAACGTCCTGTTCCTGGCCATCGACCATGCGCAGGGCGCGCTCGGGGCGCAGGGCTTCAAGGGCGCGGATGGCGCTGGCAGTCTGGCGCTTGGCGCGGCTTTCCAGGTATTTGCCCAGCAGCACCAGGGCGATCACCACCGCCGAGGCTTCAAAGTACAGATGGGGCATGGTGCCGGGTTTGGTGATGGCCCACTCGTACAGGCTCAGGCCATAACCGGCGCTGGTGCCCAGGGCGACCAGCAGGTCCATATTGCCCGCGCCGGCCTTGACGGCTTTCCACGCGGCCACATAAAAACGTGCGCCCAGCACGAACTGCACCGGGGTCGCCAATACAAACTGGGCCCATGCAGGCAGCATCCAGTGGATACCAAAAGGCGCCAGCAGCATGGGTAGTACCAGCGGCAGGGCCAGGACGATCGCCAGGGTCAGCGCCCAGCGCTCACGGTGCAGGCGCTTTTGCTGATCGTCCTCGGCAGCTTTTTCGCTCTGGTGCAGGCTGGCGCCATAACCGGCCTGAGTGACCGCGTTGATCAGCAGGCCGGGATCAACCTGACCGAGTAATTCGACGTGAGCCCGCTCGGTGGCGAGGTTGACGCTTGCGCTCTTGACCCCGGGCACTTTGGCCAGGGCTTTTTCGACGCGCCCTGCACACGAGGCACAGGTCATACCGCTGATATCCAGCTCCAGGCTATGGGCGGGCACGCTGTAGCCGGCCTGCTGCACGGCCTCGACCAGCGCTGGCAGGCTCTCGGCAGGTGCTTCGACGCGGGCCTGTTCGGTGGCCAGGTTGACACTGACCGAACGCACGCCGGGCACTTTGGCCAGAGATTTCTCTACACGGCCTGCGCAACTGGCACAGGTCATGCCGTCAATCGGCAGATCGAATTGGGTGGGCACGAGCAGTCCTCCTCAAGAAGTTGTCTATCCATAGAATCGACCTTGACCCCGTGGCAAGGTCAAGGCTTCTTGCTGTTCGTTATTTGCCGCTCAATATTCCAGTTTGGCGGGCTTGAGGTACATACCCTGCTTGCCCAGGGCGATGCGGTATTTGCGCACATCCCCTGCCTTGAGGGTGAACTGCTGCGCGGGCGGCACCAGCATGCCGGGCAGGCAGCCGGGAGCTTGCCCGGGGAGCAGCTTGAGGCGGATATCGACGCTGGCGGGCGGCAGGTTAAAGGCCAGGGCCTGCTCCTGAAACAATCGCCCGGCCAGTTGATCGTCGATATACACACCCACCTCGCAGTTGGTCGGCACCTCAAGGCGCTCGCGGGAAATAATCAGCACACCGTAGTCCTGATCGGCATTTGCCCACAGCGGCACACTGGCAAGACCCAAAAGGCTGACTAGGCTCAAAGCGGTCCAGCGCATGGCTAAGTATCCTGTTTTCAAATCGCAAGGCTTGCAGCTTGGCCGAGCAGGGCATGGATTGCCAGTCAGCGCGTAAAACAACGGGCTTGACCTTGCCACGATGGCAAGGTCGAAGCTGTAGGCATATCTCAAACAGGAGGCGTAATCATGCAAACGTTCAAGGTAGACGGTATGACCTGTGGTGGCTGTGTTGGCGCGGTGACCCGTGCGGTGCAGACGGTGGATAAAGACGCGAAGGTTGAAGTGGATCTGGCGAGCAAAACCGTCAAGGTCGACAGCAATGTGTCGCCTTTGCAGATTATCGACGTGATCACCAATGCCGGTTTTGAGGCGCGCACGGCGCACTAACCTGTATGTAGCAGCTGCCGAGGAACGAGGCTGCGTCCGGCGACGTAGTCGTCGTGAATGCTAAGAGCAAGCTCTGACTGGCGCACCGCGATGTCAGACTTACGACGGCCGCGCCGCCGAACGCAGCCTCGTACCTCGGCAACTGCTACGGGGGTGTTGTTTCAGGACGGGTTCAAGGTGATTTATTAGCTAGCTCGCTAACTTAATGTTCAGGGCCGGTAACCACGGCTAAACTGTCAGGCTGCGCTAACCGCAGCCTGATCCCTGGATACCTGATGAACCTTCGAACAATCTTGATTCTTGGCGCCCTGAGCGCCTTCGGTCCGTTGGCGATCGACTTTTACCTGCCGGGCTTCCCGGCGATGGCGCAAGCCTTTGCAACCGACGAAACCCAAATCCAGCTCACCCTGGCCGTGTACTTCCTGGGCCTGTCCATCGGGCAACTGGCCTACGGCCCGGTAGCGGACCGCTTCGGCCGGCGCGTGCCGCTGCTGGTGGGCGTCGGCCTGTTCACTGTCGCGTCACTGGCGTGCGCCTTTGCCCCGACCCTGGAGTGGCTGATTGGCGCGCGGTTTGTCCAGGCGCTCGGTGGTTGTGCTGGCATGGTGCTGTCGCGGGCGATTGTCAGTGACAAATGCGACGCCGTTCAGTCGGCCAAGGTGTTTTCGCAACTGATGCTGGTCATGGGCCTGGCGCCGATTCTGGCGCCGATGCTGGGCGGGTTGCTGGTCAACCTGTATGGCTGGCAGTCGATTTTCCTGGTGTTGACGGTGTTCAGCGCATTGGCCGCAACCGCCGTGGCGCTGGGCCTGCCTGAAAGCCTGCCGGCCAATGTGCCGCGTCAGCCGCTCTCGGGGGCATTGCGCCAGTACGGGCGTTTGCTCAAGGACCGCGAGTTCCTGGGCCATGCCCTGACCGGGGGGATCGCAATGGCCGGGATGTTTGCCTACATTGCCGGCTCGCCTTTCGTATTTATCAAACTCTATGGCGTACCTGCCGAGCATTACGGCTGGCTGTTTGGCACCAATGCGGCCGGTTTTATTCTGGTGGCGCAGTTGAACGCCCGCCTGCTGGCCAAGCGTGGCCCGGCCTTTTTGCTGGCGCGCATGGTGTGGGTGTATCTGGCGGCGGGGCTGGTTTTGCTAGGAGTCAGCAGTTTGCATACCGAACAACTGTGGCCGCTGCTGGTGCCGCTGTTTATCTGTATTGCCAGCCTGGGCTGCATTATTCCCAACGCCTCGGCCTGCGCCATGAGCGGGCAGGGCGCGCGCGCCGGCAGCGCTTCGGCGATGCTGGGTTGCTTGCAGTTCAGCGTGGCGGCGGGGGCGGCATCGTTGGTGGGGGTATTGCACGACGGCAGCGCCATGCCAATGGCAATGGTCATCACCCTGTGCGGGCTTCTGGCCGTGGGCCTGGCAATGGCGACCCGGCGTTTGTACACCGCGCGGATCGCCGCAGAGCAGTCGGCCTGACTCAGCCGGCCAAACGTTCGGGCAGGCGGTGCGGGGCTTGCAGGCGTGATTGCAGCTTGTCGACAAAGGCCCGGGCCTCGGCCTCGCTGCGGAAATTGACGGCCTGCTGGTCGATCTGAACCTGCCATTTGCAGTCGCGGGATCTTGCTAACGCTCTTATCAGGATTTTCATGACTGGCCTCCTTCGGTTCGCAAAGGAGGCCAGTGTAAGCCGAAAGACCGGGGCAAATATGTCCGGGATCAAGTCTCTGACTGACGGTTAAAAAATGACCGTATGGGTCCCGTCATGCGTCTTGCCGGAACCCTTCGAGCACAATCTTGCCCTTGGCCTTGCCGCTTTCCAGCAGCGCATGGGCGCGGCGCAGGTTGGTGGCATTGATGCTGCCAAAGTGCTCGCCGACCGTAGTGCGCAGGGTGCCGGCATCGATCAGCCCGGCGACGCGATTGAGCAGGTGATGCTGCTCGATCATGTCCGGGGTCTGGAACAGCGAGCGGGTGTACATGAACTCCCAGTGCAGTGACAGGCTCTTGCGCTTGAGCTTGGTGATATCCAGCGCCTTGGGATCATCAATCAGCGCCAGTTTGCCCTGTGGTGCCAGGGCCTCCACCAATTGGTCCAGATGCTGATCGGTCTGGGTCAGGCTGGCCACATGGGTGACGGCGTCGATACCGTGGCGCTTGAGTTCTTCGCTCAGGGGCTGGCTGTGGTCGATAACCAGATCGGCGCCCAGCTCACGGACCCAGGCCTGGGTTTCAGGGCGCGATGCGCTGCCAATCACCTTGAGCGCGGTCAGATGGCTGGCCAGTTGCGTCAGGATCGAACCCACGCCCCCCGCCGCGCCAACAATCAGCAGGCTTTGTTGCTCGTCGGCCTTGCCCTCGCTGACGCCAAGGCGTTCGAACAACAACTCCCAGGCCGTGATGGCGGTCAACGGCAATGCTGCAGCCTGGGCGAAATCGAGGCTGTTGGGCATGTGCCCGACGATGCGTTCATCGACCACATGGCGTTCACTGTTGGCCCCGGCGCGGGCAATGGAGCCGGCGTAAAACACCTTGTCACCGACCTTGAACAGGCTGACCTCACTGCCGACAGCCTTGACCACGCCGGCCACATCCCAGCCCAGTACCTTGGCGCTGTCGGCCTCGGGCTGCACGTTCTGACGCACCTTGGTGTCCACCGGGTTCACGGAAATGGCCTTGACCTCGACCAGCAAGTCCCGGGGGCCAGCCACCGGCTCGGGCAACTCGATATCTTGCAGGGCCAGCGGGTCTTGAATTGGCAGCGAATGGTAGTAAGCGACAGCTTTCATAGGACATGTCCTGAAGATGAGTAAGAAACTGGCTGTGATAATTGGCTATTTCGCAGCGCGATAAAACCGGCTAAAACAGCAGTCTCTTTCAATATTTTATTGATAATGGCCGGGTGGGCTCTGCATGCTGCGTTTCGATGATCTGCAATTGTTTGTGCGCGCGGCTGATTTGGGCAGCCTGTCGGCGGCGGCCCGGGTGATGGACATGTCCCCGGCGGTGGCCAGCGCCGCCCTCAAGCGGATAGAAACGCAGTTGGGCGCACGGTTGCTGGCGCGCTCAACCCGCAGCTTGCGCCTGACTGCCGAAGGCGAAGGGTTTCTTGAATATGCGCGTACGGCGTTGGCCAGCCTTGATGAGGGGCGCCGCTTGCTGGCGCGTGGGCAGGATCAGGTCAGCGGTGTACTGCAACTGTCAGCACCCTCCGATTTCGGCCGTAATCTGTTACTGCCCTGGCTGGACGAATTCCAGCGCGAACATCCGCAACTCACTGTGCGCCTGTTATTGGGTGACCGGATTGCCGACCTGTTCCGCCAGCCGGTGGATGTCGCCTTGCGTTACGGCGAGCCGGAAGACTCCAGCCTTGTGGCCCTGCCGGTGGCCCCGAACAACCGCCGGGTGCTGTGCGCGTCCCCCGACTACCTGGCGCGCCAGGGCGAGCCGCATCAGCTCGAACAACTACTGCAACACAATTGCCTGCTGTACATGCTCGGCACGCGGGTTCATGACCATTGGCAATTCAATGACGGCAAGCGCGAACTGGGGCTGACGGTAAGCGGTAACCGCTTTAGCGATGATGCCGATGTGGTGCGTCTGTGGGCGATTGCCGGGCAGGGCATTGCCTACAAGTCGTGGCTGGATGTGGCGGGGGATGTGCAGGCCGGGCGGCTCAAGGTATTACTCCCGGAGCTGGTGTGTGAGCGGGCGCCGCTGAATCTGTTGTGTGGCCATCGTGCGCAGTTGAGCAAACCGGTGCGGTTGTTGCACGACATGCTCAGTGAGCGCTGTGGGATGTTGAGCAAGCAGTACGCGGAAGAATACTAAAACTGTTGTGAGGCTGACCCTGGTGCAGTCTCAGCTTTCTGTGGGAGCGGGCTTGCTCGCGATGCAAACAACCCGGTGTATCTGCCGGGTCGAGTTGATCCAATCGCGAGCAAGCCCGCTCCCACAGGGCAAGCAGCCTGTTACGGCTTGACCAGCCGCGCATCCAGACCGTTTTGCGCCAGGCGCTTGGCCTGGTCCTGGGTCATGCCCAGGTCGGTGTACAGCGCGTGGAAGTTCTCGGTCATGTAACCGCCAAAGTAGGCCGGGTCATCCGAGTTGACCGTCACTTTTACGCCGCGCTCAAGCATGTCGAGAATGTTGTGTTGCGACATATGATCGAACACGCACAGCTTGGTGTTGGACAGCGGGCATACGGTCAACGGGATTTGTTCGTCGATGATGCGCTGCATCAGGCGTTCGTCTTCAATGGCGCGCACACCATGATCGATACGCTGGATCTTGAGCAGGTCCAGGGCTTGCCAGATGTACTCCGGCGGGCCTTCTTCGCCGGCGTGGGCAACGGTCAGGAAGCCTTCATCACGGGCACGGTCGAAAACGCGTACAAACTTGCTCGGCGGGTGGCCCATTTCTGAACTGTCGAGGCCAACGGCGACAAATGCATCGCGAAATGGCAGGGCCATATCGAGAGTTTTTTCCGCTTCTTCTTCACTCAAGTGGCGCAGGAAGCTGAGGATCAGGCCGCTGGTGATGCCCAGCTGCTGCTCGCCATCTTTAAGTGCGCTGGCAATGCCATTGAGCACGACTTCAAACGGCACGCCACGATCAGTGTGGGTTTGCGGGTCGAAGAAGGGTTCGGTGTGAATGACGTTCTGTTCCTTGCAACGCAACAGGTAGGCCCAGGTCAGGTCGTAGAAGTCCTGAGAGGTGCGCAGTACGTCAGCGCCCTTGTAGTAAAGGTCGAGGAATTCTTGCAGGTTGTTGAAGGCATACGCCTTGCGCAAGGTTTCAACGTCGTTCCACGGCAAGGCGATCTTGTTGCGCTCGGCCAGCGAAAACAGCAACTCAGGTTCCAGGGAACCCTCCAGGTGCATGTGCAGTTCAGCTTTTGGCAGGGCGTTCAGCCAGTCATACATAAAAGGTTTTCTCATCAAATCGGGTACAGATGGCGACATTCTACAGGCGAGGGGCTACACAATTTGTAAAAAAGCCCCTGCCATTTGTCGCAGGCTGCCTACCAGGGAATCGTCTGCCCCTTGTAGTCGATAAAGTGATGGCCGCCTTTACCGGCAAATGCCTTGACCTGTTCGACCAGGCCACGGGTGCTGGTTTGCACATCGATATCGGCGCCTTCGCCGCCCATATCGGTTTTCACCCAGCCCGGGTGCATGGACAACACGGTCGGGTTGTTGTCGCCCAATTCGTAACGCACAAAGGTGTTGGTCATCGAGTTAAGTGCCGCTTTGCTGGCCTTGTAGAGGGCCATTTCCGGTGCATCAGGTTGGGTGACGCTTCCAAGTACCGAACTCATAAATGCCAGTACGCCACTGTCTTTACGGATCCGGCTGACAAACTCGCGAGCCAGATTGATCGGCGCCACGCTGTTGGTGAAAAACAGCTGGCCCACCTCAGCCAACGTCGCATTCCCCGATAGCTGATCGTCCGGGCCCTTGACCCCGGCGTTGACGAAAATCAGGTCGAAAACTTCGTCGCTCAGCGTCTTGCTCAAGGCCTTGATCGCCTGCTGGTTGTCCATGTCCAGTTGCTCGATACGCACCGGGCCCAAGGCTTTGAGCGCTTCGGCTTTTTTGCGGTCACGGACAGTCGCGGTCACTGTCCAGCCATCGGCAAGCAGTTCTTTGACCAGACCCAGGCCCAGGCCGCGCGAAGCTCCGATGATCAGTGCATGTTTTGCAGTCATGAGTAGCGTCCTCTAGAAAGCGGATGTGCGTTGGTTAAAAAGCATACAAGTGTCTGAAGCGCATGCCCGGCAGGGGCTGTAGCGGTATGTGCTCAGGTTATCCACAGGCGGGTGCACAGTGGCTGTGGGCAACTCTGGATGCAGGAAAATAGCACTTTTACTCGTCAGCATTGAAGGCATGGCGTTTCAGTAGAATTCTGCCGCGGCTGAGGTCCGCCAGTTGTTGCTGTGCAGGGGCAATCTGTTCTTCGACCAGCGCCAGTTGCAGATCCACGCCATTGGCGGTGAACGTTTCGTCGATGACCACGCCGTTCAACTCGGCCATGCGCAGTTTGACCAGGGCAAGTTCACTGAAACTGCATGAGCAACTGAGCGCTACGCGGCTGACCAGCGGCAGTTTTTCGGCGTTTTGCAGGCACTTGTTCGCTCCGCCGCCATAAGCCCGGGCCAGGCCTCCGGTGCCCAGCTGAATACCGCCGTACCAGCGGATAACCAGGACCGCGACCTGATCGCAATCCTGCGCGTCGATGGCCGAGAGTATCGGCCGGCCGGCGGTGCCACCGGGTTCACCATCATCACTGCTGCGGTACTGATCCCCGAGCTTCCAGGCCCAGCAATTGTGCGACGCATTCAGGTCGCTGTATTGCTCGATAAATTCGAGGGCCTGCTGGGCGCTGGTGATGGGGGCGGCGTAAGTAATAAAGCGGCTTTTACGGATTTCTTCGCGGTACTCGCAAAGCCCCGTGAGGGTCGAAGGCATGTCGGTTCCAGGCTTAGACTGTGGGCGTCAGGCCGCAGCCCTTGAGAATGATACGGATCAGGTTATCGCAGGCCGCCTGCATATCTTGTTTGCTCAGGTGCCTGCGCCCCGTTACGCGGCAAATTTGTGTCGAAAAGTCGGCGTAATGCTGGGTACTGCCCCATAACAGGAAAATCAGGTGGACCGGATCGACCGGGTCCATCTTGCCTGCGTCTATCCAGGCCTGGAACACCGCTGCGCGACCTTGAAACCAGGCTCTGTAGTCTTGAGTGAAATACTCGGTCAGGCAGGCTCCACCACTGATGATCTCCATTGCAAACACGCGCGAAGCCTGGGGCTGTCGGCGAGAGAACTCCATTTTGGCGCGAATGTATTGGCTCAGGGCTTGAGCCGGGTCGTCGTCAGCAGTCAAGGCGTTGAAGGTGCTGTCCCATAGCTCGAGGATATTGCTCAGCACAGCGATATAGAGGCTTAGCTTATTGGTGAAGTAATAATGCAGATTGGCTTTGGGCAGCCCGGCACTCAACGCGATGGCGTTCATGCTGGTGCCTCTGAAACCGTGGCGGGCAAACTCATCTTCGGCGGCCTTGAGAATGGCCTCTTCGTTTTTCTGCCGGATACGGCTGGGAGGCTTGCCGTCATGGGCAGGGACTTCAAGGGGCATGGGCACTCCGGGCAATGTGTGTAGCGAAGTTTTTCACGTTAACGCGTCGCTTCCAGGCTCTCAAGGAAACTTTCCAGGACAAGATGCGGGCGCCGGCCTTTGCGTGTCACTGAAGCCAGGCTCAAGTCGTAGAAACGTGTTTTTGCCTTCAGCGCCCGCAAGCGGCCCTGCTGAACCCACAGGCTGGCGTAATGGTCGGGCAGGTAACCGATATAGCGCCCGGTCAAAATCAAAAAGGCCATGCCTTCGCGGTCAGATGCGCTGGCAGTGCAGTTGAGCGCCTGATAATGGGCCTGAATCTCCGAGGGCAGGCGAAAGGTCGGAGCGATGGCATCCTGAGTGTTCAGCCGTGCGTCTTCCAGCTGCCGGTCGTCAACATAAAACAGCGGATGGCCCACGGCGCAATACAGCAGCGAGCGCTCACTGTAGAGCGGTTGATACTCCAGCCCGGACAATGTGCTGGCCTGGGGCACAACGCCCACATGCAGGCGGCCGTCGAGCACCCCCTGTTCGACTTCATGGGGCGAGATCATACGGATGTGGATCTGCACATCAGGCCCGCGCTCCTTGAGTTGGGCCAGGGCGTGGGTGATACGCATATGGGGCAGGGTGACCAGGTTATCGGTCAGGCCAATGGTCAGCTCGCCGCGCAAGTGCTGGTGCAGGCCGTTGACCTCGGTACGAAAACTCTCAAGTGCACCGAGTAATTGCAGCGCGGAGTGATAGACCTCACGGCCTTCTTCTGTCAGCGAAAACCCTGCGCGTCCCCGTTGGCACAGGCGCAAGCCCAGGCGCTGTTCTAGGTCGCTCATCTGCTGGCTGATAGCAGAGCGGCCGATGCCCAGCACCGTCTCTGCCGCCGAAAAACCGCCGCACTCCACGACGCTGCGAAAAATGCGCAGCAATCGAATATCAAAGTCGCTGACCTGGGCCAGTGCATCGGGGCGACGGCTGCTCATAGTTTAGTAAACGCCTAACTAAAGGTTAGAAGAGTTGGATTTCATCGACTTTATAGCCGTGGCAATTTAGACGCAACAACGCTTTCAACATCCCACGCCGCTTTTGCCTTGCGAGGTTTTGCTGATGAACATGCCTGAGAACGCCGAATTGAATCTGACCAGCCAGCTCAAGCTGGATGCACACTGGATGCCTTACACCGCCAACCGTAACTTCCATCGTGATCCGCGTTTTATCGTGGCCGCCAAGGGCAGTTACCTGACGGATGATAAAGGTCGGCAGATTTACGATTCGTTGTCAGGTCTGTGGACTTGCGGTGCAGGGCATACCCGTACAGAAATCCAGGAAGCCGTTGCCAGGCAATTGGGCACCCTCGATTACTCGCCGGCGTTCCAGTACGGCCACCCGCTGTCGTTCAAGCTGGCAGAAAAAATTACCGAGCTGACTCCAGGCAATCTGAACCACGTGTTCTTCACTGACTCAGGCTCGGAGTGTGCCGATACTGCGGTGAAAATGGTGCGTGCCTACTGGCGCCTGAAAGGCCAGTCGACCAAGACCAAGATGATTGGTCGTGCCCGTGGTTATCACGGGGTAAACATTGCGGGCACCAGCCTGGGTGGCGTGAACGGTAACCGTAAACTGTTTGGCCAGGCCATGATGGATGTGGATCACTTGCCGCACACGCTGTTGGCCAGCAATGCGTTCTCTCGCGGCATGCCGGAGCAGGGCGGGATTGCCCTGGCTGACGAATTGCTCAAATTGATCGAGTTGCACGATGCCTCGAACATTGCTGCCGTTTTTGTTGAGCCGATGGCAGGCTCTGCGGGGGTATTGGTTCCACCTCAGGGATATCTGAAACGTCTGCGTGAAATCTGCGACCAGCACAATATCCTGTTGGTATTTGATGAAGTGATCACCGGGTTTGGTCGCACAGGCTCGATGTTTGGTGCTGACAGCTTCGGTGTGACCCCGGACTTGATGTGTATCGCCAAGCAAGTCACCAACGGTGCAATTCCGATGGGCGCCGTGATTGCCTCCAGCGAGATTTATCACACGTTCATGAATCAGCCGACGCCTGAGTACGCGGTTGAATTCCCGCATGGTTATACCTATTCGGCTCACCCGGTGGCTTGTGCTGCAGGCCTGGCGGCGCTTGACTTGCTGCAAAAGGAAAACCTGGTGCAGAGCGTGGCTGAAGTCGCGCCGCATTTTGAGAATGCATTGCACGGTTTGAAGGGCGTGAAGAACGTTATCGACATTCGTAACTATGGCCTGGCGGGGGCGATCCAGATTGCGCCGCGTGATGGCGATGCCATTGTGCGTCCGTTCGATGCTGCGATGAAGCTGTGGAAAGCCGGTTTCTACGTGCGCTACGGTGGCGACACCCTGCAGTTCGGGCCAACGTTCAACAGCAAGCCGCAGGACCTGGATCGTTTGTTCGATGCAGTCGGCGAAGCACTGAACCAGATCGACTGATCCTTCTATATAGAAGCGACACTTATGGCATTCACCCAGGCGCGCAGCGTTCGCGCCTGTGGACAACTTTTCTGGAGCATCCATGAGCACCATTCAACACCTGATCAATGGCGAGTTGCTGAACGATTCCGGCCGCACCGCTGATGTTTACAACCCGTCTACCGGCAAAGTGATTCATCAGGTTCCATTGGCCAGTCGCGAGACGATTCAACAAGCCATTGATGCGGCCAAGGCTGCCTTCCCGGCATGGCGCAATACACCGCCGGCCAAGCGTGCCCAGGTCATGTTCCGTTTCAAGCAGTTGCTGGAGCAGAACGAAGCGCGTATTTCCCAATTGATCAGCGAAGAGCATGGCAAGACCCTGGAAGATGCTGCGGGTGAACTCAAGCGTGGGATCGAGAACGTCGAATACGCGTGTTCGGCTCCTGAAATCCTGAAGGGTGAATACAGCCGTAACGTAGGGCCGAACATTGATGCCTGGTCGGACTTCCAGCCACTGGGTGTGGTCGCAGGGATTACCCCGTTCAACTTCCCGGCCATGGTCCCGCTGTGGATGTACCCATTGGCGATTGTGTGCGGTAACTGTTTCATTCTTAAACCGTCGGAGCGTGACCCCAGCTCCACGCTGCTGATCGCTCAACTGTTGCAAGAAGCCGGTTTGCCCAAGGGCGTGATGAACGTGGTGCATGGCGACAAGTCAGCGGTGGATGCGCTGATCGAAGCGCCGGAAGTCAAAGCCTTGAGCTTTGTGGGCTCGACGCCGATTGCCGAATACATCTACGCCGAAGGCACCAAGCGCGGCAAGCGCGTGCAGGCGTTGGGCGGGGCGAAGAACCATGCGGTATTGATGCCGGATGCGGACCTGGATAACGCAGTCAGCGCATTGATGGGCGCGGCCTATGGTTCGTGCGGCGAGCGTTGCATGGCCATTTCGGTTGCAGTGTGCGTGGGTGATCAGGTGGCCGATGCCCTGGTGGCCAAGCTGGTTCCGCAAATCAAGGCCCTGAAAATTGGCGCGGGTACTTCCTGCGGGCTGGACATGGGGCCTCTGGTAACCGGACAGGCGCGGGACAAGGTCAGTGGCTATGTCGACGATGGCGTTGCAGCAGGCGCCGAGCTGGTGGTTGATGGTCGCGGGTTGAGCATCAAGGGGCATGAAGAAGGCTTCTTCCTCGGTGGTTGTCTGTTCGATCGCGTAACGCCAGAGATGCGCATCTATAAAGAAGAGATCTTTGGTCCAGTGCTGTGCATCGTGCGAGTCAAGAGCCTGGAAGAGGCGATGCAACTGATCAACGATCACGAGTACGGTAACGGCACCTGCATTTTCACCCGTGATGGTGAAGCAGCCCGTTTGTTCTGTGATGAGATTGAAGTCGGCATGGTAGGGGTCAACGTTCCGCTACCGGTACCTGTTGCCTA